>CAYJIJ010000152.1:284-1503 GCA_964370185.1 uncultured Oscillospiraceae bacterium | reverse complement strand
AAAATATTAAAACATTTGAAGAAGTAGCGAAAAATGAAGATTTATTGAACATAGAAACTTATGGAAATACATCTGAAATAATGAATGATTATGTTGAATATTGTGATACAAATTATGCAGATAGTTATACTTATATTGATCTCGATATAAATAATGATGGTATAGAAGATAAATTGATGGTATTTGATAGAAAGAATTATACTTGGTATAAAAATGAAATAGTATTAAATGGACAAGATTTATCACAAGAAATAATGTATCGTCCAGAATTTCAATATGTATTAGCGTTAGCAAAGGAAGATGGAGTGATATTCCAAAGCAATGTTTTGAAAACAAATAATAGCGTTCAATACGAAGGACGTGGTGAATTAAATATTGAATATTATAATAATCAGCTATATCTCACAGATAGTATCAGTTGGTATGTATTTGAGTTTACAGGACTTAACAATACAATTGAATTGCCAAGTATGGCACATATTAGCAGTTCTAACATTACTGAATATTACAAAAAATTATCAGAAGATAATCCAATGGAAGTTGAGCCATATTTACAGCTGTCTAATTATTATGCTGAACAAAATGATTATAATAGTGCATTAGAAGTGCTTGAGAATGCATATTCGATAACAGAAGATGAAACCATTTTAAATCGACTTAACGAAGTTAAAAACATAATTGAAACTACGGTGATTGACATTATAGGCGACTGGCATCACCTAGTTTCAGGAGATAATTTATCATACTCACTTGAGTTTTTTGAAGATGGAACTGTATCATGGAAATGTGGATGGTTTGGCTCAGAATTATTTTCAATTGGAACAGGAACTTATAAATATGAAAAAGGTATAGTCAGCATAGATATACCACAACTTTATGAACTATCATTTGGTGAAGATGATAAGCCACTCGGTTATGGGCTAAAATGTGAATTGTCTGTTGAACAACGATATAATGATTTATATTTAACATATCTATCTGGTGATTCAATTAACCTATCCAGCTATGATACTTATTTTTTCTATGATAATTATGAAACTTTATATTATTTAATTGATTAAGTAGATGCATATAAATTGATGAAAGCTATGCTTTTAATGCAGGGGAAAAAAGAATTTTCTTTAAGACCCACAAATTGGTCGGATTATTATGGAGGAGAGTCTATTATAGCATTAATTATAATCAAAATACAGGAGTATATGAAAATAAATTGACAGTA
>CAYJIJ010000152.1:0-263 GCA_964370185.1 uncultured Oscillospiraceae bacterium | reverse complement strand
CAAGTGCAATGGGGCATTCCCTATTGCACTTGTACTTTTTTTGCCTTTTACAATAAATTAGGAGTGATAAAATGAACAATCTAAAAGAAAATGAATGGATTACTATTAACAAGGTTTTACTTGAGATTTATGATATTGATAAGCTAGATACATTCACAAATCGTATACTTAAAATACTGCGAATGCTTATTCCATACTCTAAAGGATATTTTATTATTTTCAATGAGGATATGTCTATTTGCAAATATAAATCTACTTATATT
>CAYJIJ010000151.1:0-1542 GCA_964370185.1 uncultured Oscillospiraceae bacterium | reverse complement strand
TACGCTTGTCGTGTGGGGAAAAGCCTACTAAATCCGTCATTTTCACCAATAGCATAGAAAAAGGCAGCAAACCGCACGGTTGGCTGCCTTTTTTGCGCGCAAAAAAGGCGGCTTGTCCGCGTTTTTCGGCAAAAAATAAAGAAATTGCATACTTTTCTTAACAATTCGTTCATTGACGCACAATTTCTGCTATTCTCATAGTAGGGCTTTTATCGCCAATCGTTCAAAAGCCAACTATCAAAGAAATAGGTGATTCTTATGAGGAAGTTCACTTTTTTGCTGCTTCTGCTGCCCCTTCTTGCCCTCTCGGCCTGCAGCGCTGAGCAAACAAGCGCCCCAACCACCGCCGCACCGACCACCGCCGCACCGACAACGGCGGCACCGACCACCGCCGCACCGACCGAGCCCGCGCAAAGCACCACCCTGTATGTCAACCTAAGCGCCGGCGACCCGGCCGCCTCCTCTGATTCCTACTTGCAGTTCCCGCTGGGCTACAGCGGCGAGCTTACCGCGCAAACCCTTGCCGAAGGGCTGTCCCAGCTTTCGGGCCAGCAGTTTGCGCTTGCCCGGGTCAACATTGACGGCACCCTCGCCACGGTGGACTGGGCGCCCGAAGCGGCCCTCTTCTCCCAAAGCCTCGACATGACGGGCGAGCCGTTTGTCTTTGCAGACACTTCCGAGCGCGCTTGGTTCATGCTTGACAGCCTGAATGACACGCTGCGCGCCAACCTCGGCTTCACCGAAGTGTACTTCACGATGGGCGGCGGCCAGCCCCTCTCGCTGCCCGACTTGATGGACGGGATGGCCCTCTCCTCTGCCGATCTGCCCTACATGAACAGCACCTTCTACACCGCGCACGACGATGTCGTCGGCGAAGAGACCGGCACAGAAGACTTTTCCGCCACCCAAGGCCTCTGGCGCTTGGATGGGGATGAAGCCACCGCCTTTTTTGTGATGGACGGTAGCGGCTCCTACGAAACCTACTACGCAAGCGGCGCCAAAGAGTCGGCAGGCTACCTCACCGCCGCCGAACCCGGCGCATTCACGATGTTTGACCACAGCGGCGAGCAAATCAACACCATTTATATGCTGGATGAAACGAGCTTCCGCCTCGGGCAAAGCGGCCCGACCTTTATCCTCGACTAAGCCCTGCGCTTTCGCGTGCCTTTGGCATAGCAGCCGATAGAAACCATACCGAAGGGAGAATCACCATGGACACCAACGACAAAAAGCCCCAAAGCGCCCCATCGAGTGACAATACTTCTGCCCTCTTTGTCTCCTCGCGCAAAAAGCAGTTAGAGGAGCAGGAAGCCGCGCGCCAAGCCGCCGAAAAAGAGGCCGCGCGCCTGGCCGCCGAAGAAGAAGTGCGCCGCTTAGAAGCCGAAGTGGCCGAGCGCAAGCGCCAAGCCGAAGAGGATGCCAAGCGCATCGAGGAGGAGGCCGAAGCCCGCCGCAAAGCCGCGGCGGAAGAAGCCAAAAAGCCAAAACCGGCCCCTGACGCCGCAAAACCGGCAGGCGACAAGGCAGGCGGCGTCAAAGCCG
>CAYJIJ010000150.1:0-1548 GCA_964370185.1 uncultured Oscillospiraceae bacterium | reverse complement strand
CTACCACCGTGGGATTATGCACAATCTAAATCGCCCCTGCGAGGATATAAATAATTCGTAGGATTATTTATATTAAAGTGAAAAGTTTAACACAAAAGCCCTCCCATCATCGGGAGGGCTTTTATCTTTATTATGTAAAACTAAAATACTTTTGTGCCAGCTGTCTGTGGATTTCCGCCCTCGTCGTATATTTCGTCAACGCTAAAAGTCCAAACAGCTTTTAATACTAATTTATTTGCCTTAACTTTCTCATTAAACAAATCAAAATAAGGTCCTTCAGTAAGGCGCTCTTGTGCAGTGGCGTTGATTAAATAGGCTTCCATGCCTTTTACGGTCAAAAAAGCAACTTTTTTGTTATCGCTTAAATTTGCGGAGGTTGTTTTCAGTAAAACTTCGGCAACTACAATAGTGTCATTATCAACAGCCGCTATACCACCAATTACTACCGAATGAAGGACACCTTCTTTTGAGATAGTACTCATTGTCTTTACAACTGTGGGGTCGTTCATCATTTCTGTCAGTTTTGCAATACCTTTCATTGTGTGAAACTCCTTTAAATTTATTAAGTATAAAAAACATATTGCATATATATTTCTTATCTGATACAATCATAACATAGAAAAAATTGTAAATCAATAATGCAGAATTTTATTAGGAGGTAAGAAATAAATGAGTGAGAGCAGTTATATGGATGCTTTATCCAAGATTCCACATGGAATGAGTTGCCCATGTCAAAACCCATGTCCGCTTAAAAAGGCACTTGAAATAATAGGTGGTAAGTGGAAGGTGAGAATTTTATGCACCTTGAAAGTTGCGGAGGTGTCAAGATATAATGAGATGCTTAAAAAAATAGACGGCATTACAAACACCATGCTCGCCTCCTCACTCAAAGAGCTTGAGCGTGACGGGCTGGTAAAGAGAACCATTTATGATACCATGCCGGTGAAAGTAGAATACTCTCTGACTGAAAAAACAGAAAAATTAATCCCTATTTTAGTCTCTCTCGGTATGTGGTATGCCGAGGTTGGCAGTGTGGAAGAAGCGCTTTCCAGCTTGGAGGTGTAAAAAAATACTCCCTTAGAGGTGAAAAATTGTCCGCATATATGCGGCCTCAAGCTGCTTGTTTTTATCGGCAGAATTTGATATAATTTTACACAGGTGCTACCCATACGGATAGCGGTTAGTCACTCTCCTATAAAGGGGGTGATATGTATGATGATGGAATATGTTTTAACATTTTTAACTATCGTTACAATTTTAGAAATTGTAAAATACATAAAAAAATAACCGCCTCTCGTCCAAAAGTTGCGGTTATTTTTAACTAATATTTCGGACTAACCGTTAATCGGGTAGTACCTTTGTTTTAATTATAAAGCATTTAGGCAAAAATGTCAAACCCCTTTCCAGTCGCTGCTATCCTCCACACTCAAAATCATTAATCCTTGACAATACACCTAAATAGTGCTAAAATTCAGGAAAATAAATAAATACACATTGTGGCCAAAGGATGGGCAGAACTGCTTAAGCCTTGGGTAATAAGGGAAGTGT
>CAYJIJ010000149.1:0-1567 GCA_964370185.1 uncultured Oscillospiraceae bacterium | reverse complement strand
GGGACAGGGGCGACCTCGATATTCTCAATTCTTACTTTGGATATACTATTCACAATGGTAGGGGTAAACCCACCAACAGTGAATTCATTGCTATGATCGCTGATAAGCTCAGACTCAAAATCAAGTCTTCTCTTCCCTGTTAATCGGGGTGAGCTTTAGTCAAATCTATGCAAATAATATATTTTTTAGCTTATTTTCTCCGCAAATGCTGGGGAAAATAAGCTAAATTTTTCTCTGATTTTAAAGCTAACTAATAAGAAAATTTATATCTTCTTGACTTAGCCCGTCTTGAAGTGCTAAATTAATTGCCATTGCCACTGTGTAGGCACCTCTTTCCACCATCAAATCAACATCCCTCGGTGTGACCATCATTGCTTCGCCTTCTATTTTTTGTGGGGATGTATCAGAAAGCTCACTCGCTATTACAGCACCATCCACGACGGTGGGAATTCCCACTGCAATCACTGGAATTTTAAGTGTAGCACTGCTGAGCTCTTTTCTGCGATTTTGCACCCCAGCTCCAGGTGATATACCACTATCGGCTATTTGAAGCGTATTTCCAAGCCTTGTCACAGAATGGGCGGCAAGTGCATCCACTGCAATAACGGCAGTGGGTTTTATGCTACTTACAAGCGACTCGACTATTTCCGCCGCTTCAACCCCAGTCTGCCCCAGTACACCTGGGGAAACTGCTGCCACCGAGCGAAAACTCTTAGCGTTTACAGGGTCAAGCTCATACATATGCCTTGTTGCTATTATAAGGTCTGCCGCTTTAGGTCCTATGGCATCGGGGGTGATGTGCAAATTTCCAAGCCCCACTATAAGCACCGTCCCCTCTTTGGGAAGAAGAGCGGATATTTCCTTTGCAATTTGTCCATACTCCTCATTGGTTAGAGTGTTGTTTGAGGCAAACGCAGGTAAATTAATTGTTATATAATTCCCCATTGGCTTTCCGATACTTTTTGCACCCAGTTCATTCTCTATTATTACATGCTCTATTTTAAGACTTCCTCTTTCTCTGATTTTCAGCTTTACTCCGCTCGGTAAATTCTCTATGTCACTGCCCGAGCTTTCTATTGCTAAATCGGTACGAATAGACACTATAATTCTCCTCCTAACACTTAAAAATATAAAAGAAATCATTAAAATATATTATTCTCAAAAAAAATTTAAATAAACAGTTGCATTTTACTTTAAAAAGTGTTATTATAACTTGTAATGTTACGATAAGTCAAAGGAGGTGACACGATGCCAAATATTAAATCTGCTAAAAAAAGAGTTAAAGTTATTGCTACAAAAACTCAAATAAACAAGGCTGTAAAGTCAAACCTTAAATCTGTTATTAAAAAAGCTGAGCTATCTGCTTCTAACAATACTGAAGATAAGGAAGCTGTAATCAGACTTGCAATTAAAAAAGTTGATCAGGCTTGTGCTAAGGGTATTCTTCATAAGAATACTGCGTCAAGAAAGAAATCTAAACTTGCGCTTAAGCTTGCTACAAGATAGTCTGACAATTTATAGCTTTTAAAAAGGACTTTGAGCGCAAGCTTTGAGTCCTTTATATTTT
>CAYJIJ010000148.1:1275-1575 GCA_964370185.1 uncultured Oscillospiraceae bacterium | reverse complement strand
TACATATAACTGTTTACGATACTCCTCTACCCTCTTTTCAATATCTGCACTATAACCGTTATATTTACTTTCGCTATATACTTCAAGTAATCTACTTTTAATCCACTCTTTAGCATAACTCTCGATAATCAAAAGTGAATCTTCAGCTGTAACACCATCAAGATTTAGACCAGGCACATCACGTAGATAAAGATTAGTAGAACCCATCTCGGCCACTACACGACCCTCTTCGCTATCCCTAAATGTGATAGGACGACAGCCCAAAAGAGCCATCACCGTAATGAAGTATATATAATAGTA
>CAYJIJ010000148.1:553-1265 GCA_964370185.1 uncultured Oscillospiraceae bacterium | reverse complement strand
CAAATTTAATGAAAAATAATGAGTTTTCATAGTTATACTAAAAATAAGTGTCTTTTTTCATATCTAACTCGCCAATTTATGGGCACACTATTTGATAATAGTTGATAAATATTAAAAAAAACAATAGAATTAATTATAACTTTTTAAATATATTTGGTATCTTTGCTAAATAACTATTTAATTTAATACTATGACCGATTTAGAGATTGCCAGAGAGGGCACAATGAAGCCTGTCACTGAGATAGCTGAGATGCTAGGAATAGATTCGGATAACATCGAACTGTACGGTAAATATAAAGCTAAACTTCCGCTTAGCATTAGCAAACAAGAGCCTAAAGGCAAGCTGATACTTGTATCAGCAATATCACCAACACCATCGGGCGAGGGTAAAACTACCGTCAGCGTTGGGTTATCACAAGCTATTAATAAATGCGGTAAACTATCAACCGTTGTGCTACGCGAACCATCACTAGGGCCTATATTCGGAATTAAGGGAGGCGCAACAGGTGGAGGATATTCGCAGCTGCTACCAATGGAGGATATTAACTTACACTTTACAGGTGATTTTTCTGCTATCGAGAAGGCGCATAATCTACTTGCAGCCCTTATCGACAATAATATACAAAGTAAAAGTCGCTCGTTAGGTATAGACCCTCGTACTGTGGTATGGAAAAGGGTAATTGATATGAGTGACAGAGCCCTACGACATATT
>CAYJIJ010000148.1:0-474 GCA_964370185.1 uncultured Oscillospiraceae bacterium | reverse complement strand
GGTTAGGAGGGATAGCCCACGGTGTACCACGCGAGACAGGTTTCGACATAACAGCTGCCTCAGAGGTGATGGCTATATTATGCTTAGCTAGCGATATGGATAATCTTAAAGAGCGACTAGGTGCAATATTGGTTGGTTACACCTATAGTCGCAAACCAATTTATGCACGCGACTTGAATGCACAAGGTGCTATGGCTGTACTTCTTAAAGATGCCATAATGCCAAACCTTGTTCAAACATTAGAGAACACTCCTGCAATAGTGCACGGAGGGCCATTTGCCAATATAGCACAAGGGACAAACACAATTATTGCTACTAAAACAGCACTAGCACTCAGCGATTATACCATTACCGAGGCTGGATTTGGTGTTGATTTAGGAGCAGAGAAATTTTTAGATATTAAGTGCCGAGCAGTCAACCTTAAACCCGATGCTGTTGTAATAGTAGCAACGGTTAGAGCATTAAAGTATCATG
>CAYJIJ010000147.1:259-1581 GCA_964370185.1 uncultured Oscillospiraceae bacterium | reverse complement strand
TAGAGCATACTAATGCGGAAAAAATAGACTGTTTTGTAGATAATTCAGACAAATTGCAACAAACCATTTCAGAAAGCATAGACAATTACAAGAACAAACTGGATTATAAGTACCTGCCACTCAATTTTGAAGATTGGCTCAAATGTGTAGATTTAAAAAATAGCAATCAAAAGGGAAGAGATAATAGGCAACATTCTAATATAGGTGCTAAAATTTGGGAACATATATCTATTGAATTTTAGTTAATCCAATCTGTGAAAGGGACGATTTATGATAGAAGCTATCAATATTTCAAATAATTATCAAGCGCTTAAAAGCAATCAGCTAATTTTGTGGGGTGCGGGGAGAATTGGCAAAAGGCTAATTATTATATTAAAACACATGGGTATTGAAATCTCTGCAGTTTGTGATAACAATAAAGACTTATGGAATTCTTCGGTAGATGGTGTCCCTATCATATCCCCAACTAAACTATCGGAAATGACAAAAAAACGATCCACTATTATTATGGTTTCATTACTGCTTAATAATTATAGTGAGCTTCTTGAGCAATTTGACAAATTAGGTGTAAAGCAATATGTTCCTTTTGATGAACTAAGGCAATTATTATTTCTATATAAACATATAGAGCCTGCAAAAGATGAGGACGGCAATGAAGTTAATACATATATAAAAGAAATGCATGGAGATACCCTATTAGATGCGGATTTATTGGAGGTAGATTATATACTTCAGAGAAAAATCAGTTTCGCTGAAACTATCTCAAAATTATCTCCGCCATATCCTGTTTTACTTTGCACTCCATTTGCGTTGGATTTAGAAAAGCTCAAGGTAACTTTATCGGGCAAGATGAAGTCGTTTGATTTTGACCATATGCCAACCGCTTTCGACCCCAATATATTAAAGTTTTGCAATATTAATGCGAAAATGATAATGGCAGTGAGAGACCCCATCGCACAAAATATATCTTTTGTAGAAAGAATGTTTAAGCATAAAAGTGCTTTAGAAGAGGCCTATTTTCTTAAGTTATCAGAAAAATACTCACTGGCTGAAAACTCTACGCATCAAAAAATATTTGATGCTTGGATGGAGGAAATTCGTTATACCAATAAAAAACAAGAAGACAATTTTATTATAAAGACGATGAAAATCCCTCGTCATATACAAGGCTTTATGCAGGAGTTTTGCAGATGCGTTTTAGATGTTATTCACCATCCCTTTGATAAAGAAAAGGGGTATTCGCTTATAAAAGGCGAAAACATAGAATTGTTCGTATATCAATATGAAAAATTTGATAGTGTGTTGTCTGATTTAGAGGATTG
>CAYJIJ010000147.1:0-242 GCA_964370185.1 uncultured Oscillospiraceae bacterium | reverse complement strand
TACAGCAAACAATTATATTGATGGCTCTAATGTTAAATTGTCGCAGGAGTACTTCGATAAATGCTATAATGAGCCTTATGTAAAGCATTTCTACTCAGAGCAAGATATAGAGAAATTTAAAAATAAATGGAGAGGGAATGTTAGAGAAGATGGGGAGTAAGTATATCCGTTTTAAGAAATGAACCAATAGCATTGGAATTTCCTGAATTTCTATATGGATTATATTAAATCGATTTACTTTG
>CAYJIJ010000146.1:0-1594 GCA_964370185.1 uncultured Oscillospiraceae bacterium | reverse complement strand
TAAATCTGGCTCTGCTATTGCAGTGAACACTTTTTGTTCAATCATAGAGGCTTTACATAAATCGTATATCCATAGTCTGGATGCTCTACAGACTTATTTAAATCGTGAGGGTGAAATGAGCTTTGCCCAGTCCATTGAACACGAATGGAAGCGTAGAGTAATCAAAAATCATTCAAACAAAAAACGAGATGTCGCTGTCAATGACAAAGGAAAAAAAGATCTTGATGCAATTTATATGCAATATGGAACAACTTTGATAGGCTTGTTTATTGCACCCAATTATACTTTTGCTTTTCAAATCGGTGACGGTGACATACAGTACATCACCGACACAAATATTCATTGCGTTATCCAAAGCGATAAAATTCTCGGGGTTGAAACACATTCTCTTTGCAAGAAGAACGCTTGGAAAAATGCAATTACATCAGTTTCACGCAAAGGCGATGATATATCGGGACTTTATATGCTTTCTACGGACGGATTGGCAAATAGCTATTTAAACAACGATGAATTTTGTATAGCGTGTGTAGACTACTACAAACTGATTAAAGAACATGGTACAACACAAATCAAAAAACATCTCCCCGATTGGCTCAATGAAACAAGCCAAAAAGGTAGCGGAGATGACATCACAGTTGTATTTGCTGATTATACCGTGCCAAAGTGCGCACTATAGTCAATTAAAATAAAAAAGAATAATATTTGAAATAGGAATGAATAGCCAAGTCGAAACAAGGAAAATCGGACAAATGATCAGCAAGCCATCTTTTAAGGTTTGCCCAAGAATGTTCGATTGGGTTATAATCCGGCGAATAAGGTGGTAAAAACAGAAGATTGACACCATATTTCCGAGCGATGGTTGCAAGTTTTTCCTTTGGATGAAAGGAAGCGTTGTCCATAACAATCGTATAGCCAAAGGGAACTTCCGGGAGCAAATCTTCTTCAAACCATTTCACAAAAAATGAACTCGTTGTGGTATGGTTGTAGCATTTAATGCCAAGGTATAATCCATCACAAACACCGCCAATAATGTTTGTTCTTTGAAATTTTCGTCCGCGCTTGGTGTCTTCCACCTTTTTTCCGCGAAAAGCACGTCCATACGCACGCTGAAGGTGCTTGTCAACACCTGTTTCATCAACGTAAACGATGGTTTCTTCATCAATTTTATTCAGTTTTTCGATGTATTGCGCACGTTTTTCTTCGGATTTTTCGCAGTAGGTAAATGTCTTTTTTTTCGCGTTATTTTCATTCTTTTAAGAGCATAAAATACTGCCTGTGGTGTGCAATCAAACTGCTTTGCCAGTTCGTGTAAGTATGCGTCAGGCTTCTCCTCTATCGCCTGTCTTAACTTCTCCGTTACGATTTTACACGTCCTCGTTTGCTTGCCCTTTGGGGGATTATACACCCCGTGTTCTTCGTATAGAGCGATCCAAGTGTAGTATGTGCGCGTACAAATTTTAAATACCTCTTTGAGTTCCTTAAATGTATGTCCCGCTTTCTTGTACGCTACCGCTTGGGCTCTGTATTTCTCATCGTAAGGCACCTTTTTATTATACCACCTTTTGTTTCAAATTCATAGTGATTGTTTTAAAAG
>CAYJIJ010000145.1:0-1659 GCA_964370185.1 uncultured Oscillospiraceae bacterium | reverse complement strand
CAACAAGAAAACTTAGTGTTATAAAAAAACTATATGAAATGTTGTAACAATAAAACAAGCATACCCTTTATAAAACAAGCCGATACATTGTGATGTCGGCTTGGTTTTTGTAGGCAGGTGAGCGCCCTAAACCGAACTGTTTTTGATTATAGGGTCACACTTATCACAAATCTCAGGGACTATTTCGGCTCACCTTGCAAGGAGAAAGTGCTACAATGGCGAGCATCCTTTCCCCACATATTTTAGTAAATTTACTTGACAACTATTAAAAATTAATATACACTTTTAGTATAATTACATAAAAGGAGATTTTTAGCTATGATGCAATTTTTGGCAATAATTCTTGCACTCAGCCTTATTGTGGCGAGCACTAAATTTAAATTAAATTTAGGCCTGAGTTTGCTTTTTATTTCGGTGATAAGTGGCTTTATTGGAGGGCTTTCACCTGAGCTGATATTAAATAGCTTCACCACTGTTTTTACCGATTTCTCCACTTCAAGCCTGCTACTAATAGTACTTGAAGTAGGTCTGATGTGCGGTGTTATGCAGCATTATCAAATGCTTGCAAAAATTGATAGAGCACTAAAACGACTTGTGCCAAGTGTAAAGGCGCTAATTATGATTATGCCTGCGATTATAGGTGTTATAGCGGTACCCGGTGGGGCTGGAATTTCCGCACCTTTTGCAAATAGCTTGGGCGATGAGCTTGGTATAGATAAATCCGACAGGGCGGCACTCAATGTAATATTCAGGCACCTTTCGATGTTTATTCTCCCCATTTCTGCAACACTGATTTTAGCTTCAACCTCAGTGCCGGGTACGAGTGTATATACATTTATGCTGCTTTGTTTGCCATTTGTCCTAATAAATTATCCGCTTGCATATTTTATATACCTTAGAAAGATACCAAATGTAAAGAGCACAGTGGACGAAAACATGAGCAAGGGTAGGGCGCTTTTTGAATTTTTCTTCTATCTCTCCCCCGTGCTAATACCGATAATTGTAAACTCTGTCTTTGGCACCCCCATCTGGCTTGCAATGGCTGGTGGTATGGTTATAGCAATAATAATTGCTAAGAGTGCAGATGTTTTCTCGGTTATGGCAAGATATATAATTCCCAATGCAAAGATAGTATTCCTACTTATTGGGGTATATTTCTTTAGAAATATAATGCTGAATTTCTCCGAGATGATGGATATGTTTTCCGCCACACTCGCAAGTGTACCCACAATAGTGGCACTGCTTTTAGTGGCATTAATGGCGCTTTTATTTGGAAGCTGTTCGGGGCTTCCCTATGTGCCAATCGGAATAGTGCTCCCACTGCTTGCCTCTATGGGAATGGCTGGCACAGAGCTACTGCAATACGCTTCCTTTGCATATGTTTGGTGTATTTTAGGATATCTCTACGCTCCTACCCACCTCTGCCAAATTTTAAGCAATCAATGCGTGCAGTGCAATTACTTCGAGGGGCTTAAATCCCACTTTAAGATGATACCATACATAATTCCAGTGCCGTTTATAATCTTTTATATTTATGGAATGGTGCTTTAGTATAAGTAATCGGAGCGAAGATTATTTATGTTTTTGTGGTACACAAAATAGTGAAAAATAAAGTTTTACTCGATTTTTTTCAAAAAATCGTGGGGTATGGGGCAAAGC
>CAYJIJ010000144.1:0-1766 GCA_964370185.1 uncultured Oscillospiraceae bacterium | reverse complement strand
AGGCCCGTTGGTCAAGCGGTTAAGACACCGCCCTTTCACGGCGGTAACACGGGTTCGATTCCCGTACGGGTCACCAAAAGAAAACCATCCGATAGGATGGTTTTTTTGTGCTCTAAAATAGGGAATCAAACAGCCAGCAATCGCCCCTCCAATAGTCATTTTTATAAAAAATTGCAAAACCCTCTGACTTTACAATATTTCCGTGTTATAATAGTATTGAAGAAAGGGGGTTAAACATTGAGCAAAAAAAAGAAGTAACGAAACTGAAAATAAAATCAATCTCATTACTTCAATATTAAATCTTCTGTTGGCTATCGCACTGCTAATCGCAAAGCTTTCAGAATAAGGGGAGGGGGTTAATTCCCACGCTCCTATAAAATTAAAATAACACATTTAACGCTCAATGTCAATGTATATGGATTTAATTATTTATATTGGTATCACTGTCAGTATTTGTTTATCACTGTTTGCCATTTATCTAAATTTAAGAAAATAATTTAAACGCTGTCCTATCGACCGAACGGGAGAAGGGGTTATAATTATGACTGCGTCGAAAAAAATTAAAAATTTCAGAAAACAGAATAAGTTGACGCAAAACGCCTTTGCAGATTTAATCCACACTTCCCCCCCGCAATGTGCAAGACTGGGAGGGCTCTATTTCCTCCCCTACAAATTCTTATATGTTTTTATTAGAATTTTTCATGGAACATTATAAGGAAGATGAAGAAAATTTTTGATTGTTCATGGTTTCAAAGATATTACAAATAGGCAAGATAAGTTAAACCACAATAAACTACCGCTTTAATTGTCTCCCTACACATCCTCATATTTTATAACAAGCTCTTCATTGTGCCTCTTGCCCATTTTGTGCCTTGCTTTTCTATTTTCCACACTGTCAAATATTATTGAAAAATCGTAATCGGGTGGGTAAAGTTCGCTCGCTTTGGTATTTAGTTTTAATCTGGTGTGATTAATACTCTTCTTTTCGCCCTTTATCTGCACAATCAAATCACCTTTATCATTGGCTGGTTTATAGACAATGCCAACTACCTTTTCAGGCATAACCATAACACTGTCACCCATTTCGTATTTGTGCTTAATTTCATTTTTCTGTGTGGCAATATCCTTTACTATCTTGCTTGGTGATTTTTTAAGGGTCTCTTTTTCTTCCTTTACATCCTCTGTAAATCTTTCACTCTTTACTTTCTCTGCGCCACCGTGGTAAGCTTCTTTTCTTGCCCTATCTAAAAGACGCTTTGGCAGGCCTAAACGCTCGGCTATGGACAATGCACAGCTCTCCCCCGCTTCGCCTATTTGAAGCTTGTAGAGCGGTTTTAGATTTTCTTTATCAAATGCCATCCTTGCATTTATCAGCGAGGGGGTATTTTTTGCGTAATCTTTTATCTCGGGGTAGTGCGTAGTGGCTACGAATAAGCAGTCCTTTTTGCGCAGTTCGTCGAGTATTGCTACTGCAATTCCCATACCCTCGGCAGGGTCGGTTCCTGAGCCAAGCTCATCTAATAGCACTAAGCTTTCATGGGAGACATTTTCAAGTATCGCTACGATATTTTTTATATGTGCTGAAAATGTTGAAAGGTTTTCTGAAATGCTTTGTCCATCCCCTATGTCGCACAGCACACTGCCATGCATTGAGAATGTACTTCCTTCCTCTGCCGGAACATGCAATCCACACTGCGCCATTAGTGATAGCAGTCCCACTGTTTTAAGTGCAACGGTTTTGCCCCCTGTATTTGGCCCCGTGATTA
>CAYJIJ010000143.1:1149-1832 GCA_964370185.1 uncultured Oscillospiraceae bacterium | reverse complement strand
AACCGCTTGAATTTGCCCTGCCGCTCTTGGGCGAGCTGCTTGTGCCCCACACAAGCGAGGAGCTTGTCTACTCTAAAACCTTTTCCGACTGGCGCAGCCACAGCGGCATCGACTTAAAGGCCGCCGTCGGCACGCCGGTGCAGGCGGTCGCGGATGGGCTCGTGTTGCGCATCTACGAAGATGAGATGATGGGCCACTGCATCCTGATCGAGCACAGCGAGGAGCTGCAAAGCCTGTATGCCAACCTCTCCCCTGCCCATGTCGTCGCCGAGGGCGAGCGCGTCAGCCTGGGGCAGGTGATTTCGGGTGTCGGCGAGTCGGCCGCGGCCGAAGCGCTTGAAGAGCCCCATTTGCACTTAGAATTCATCGAAAACGGACAAAGCTTGGACCCGCTGCTGTGGCTCTCTCTCCCATAAGCAGCGTTAAAAAAGCGCAGAGCTGCGGCTCTGCGCTTTTTTGCGTAGGCACGCGGCTTTTAAGCCTCCTCCTCCTCGCCCTTGCGGTACTTCTCCTTGGTCGCCTGGCCGCCGCGCAGGTGGCGCTGCGCCTTGTTGTGCTCAAGCACCGCTTTGACATCCTCGTACAATGTCAGGTTGATGTGCTGCAGCCGCTCGGTCATGTCCTTATGCACCGTGCTTTTGGAGATGCCGTATTTCTTCGCTGCCGTCCGTACCGTCGCGTTA
>CAYJIJ010000143.1:0-1107 GCA_964370185.1 uncultured Oscillospiraceae bacterium | reverse complement strand
CAGCTATTTTTCTGTTTTTAGTGCCTGTTTTTTTCAAAAGAAAAATAGATTCGGGCGCTCTTAAGAGAAAAGAAGCCCCTACAGGCCGACTTTGCGCAAAAGCGCAAAAAAGAGCAGCCTTTAAGCGCCCGTTTTCTTTTTCCAAAAGAAAAACAGGTTTAGATTACCCTTTGCGGCGGTTTTTTAAGGGGAACAAAGGCCTGCAAGCTTTTTGCGCAAAAAAAGAGCACCCTTTCGGGTGCTCTTTTAGTTTAGCAGTTAGGACTTAGGGACCCCAGGGGGATTCCAGGCCAGCCATGTCATCAGCATAGTAGAAGACCGACTCGAGTTCGCCGTCGCCGTTGAGGACGATCAGGGCGGTTCTCATAGGATCGGACATATCTTCCATCGTGCGGATAGCAGTAGCTTTGCCGATCGAAGCATCATCGTAGGCGGTGCCATCGATGGTGTAGTAGGCTACGTCAGCAGCCAGCTCGAACACATCGGCGACTTCAAGCATCGGCTCGATCGCGGCTGCATCATTGAACATCTGCTCCAGTGCACCGTCACCCAGCATCTCGGTGTCGTTGTACAGGTCGAAACGAGCGGTGCTGTCGTCGATGTCAACTTCCGCAACAATGCCGTAGTAGATGATCAGATCTTCGTACTCATCTGCAACGCCATCGTACATGGGAGCTGCGCGGAAGGTGGTGATATCAGCGTCGCCGTCCAGAACGATCAGGCCGTCAGCATCAACGTCGAAGAACACAACGTCGGTGTTGTAGTCGATCGTGTAGAAGTCGTCGCCGATTTCAGCTTCGCGGCCGATCATCTCAGCCAGGTCTTCGATGTCGCCTTTGGCAGCATCTTCGGTGTCATAGGTGACGATTTCGCCGCCGCTGAGCATGGTCAGGCGCAGGTAAGCGTCATCCGAATCAGCGGTCGAACCACGGATCTGGTGGCTCAGAATGATACCGTACATATCTTCGCCAGCAGCTTTGCCGTCGGGGCTTGCAGCGTACAGACCGGCAACCAGGTCGCCACCGTCTTCGTACAGATCAACGATCGCGTCAAGGGTCTCGTCGATGTAGGGGAACTCACCCATGTAGGTGGTCACTTCGTCGAGGT
>CAYJIJ010000142.1:0-1877 GCA_964370185.1 uncultured Oscillospiraceae bacterium | reverse complement strand
ACTGTTTCCTCTGTGCCCTGCTCTTGTCGGTTCGCACCAATATTATTCCGATAATGTTGATGAGTGCGATGTAAATTAATAGGTATATCATTGTTATGTCACCTCGCCGGGTTTTGTTTGCTATTCCCTACAAACATTTTATCACGAATTATCTGCCTGTTCAAGTTTCCTGCACCGGTGCCCACTTAAATTGCTTTGTGGTTAGCTCCCAAACGTTTATTTCAATAATGTTATTTTTAAAGTAAATTTAAGGTTAAGTTTATATAATGAGTTTGCAAATGGGCCAAAGGAGGGCTGAGTGCAGAATACTATAATCAAAAGAACAGGGGGTTTGCGAAAAAAATGAGTAGAAAACAAATATCAAAAGTTTGGAAGTTGTGTGCCCTGCTGTTTTTTATCATCTATGTCACTTTTACCCTGCTTAACAGATTTGTAATATCACAAAATGTTATTAGTTTAGATGAAATAACTGCACAAAATCTTACCGAACAAAACATGGCATCTGATGAAGCGAATCCAGAGAATGGCGGAATAGAAGTCGGGAGTGATACTTTTGACAGCGAACCGGTTATAACACAAACAAGCTATAGCGATGAAGACGTACAAGTTTCTATAAGTACAATTAGGGAGTATGATACAGACATATATATAGCAGATATCATTATAAGTGATAGTTCATACCTAATGGCCGGGCTCGCCGAAAATTCTTTTGGTACAAATGTAAACGAAAAGACCTCGGTTATTGCTGAGGAGAATGATGCAATAATAGCGATTAACGGAGATTACTACGGTTTTAGAGATTATGGATATGTAATGCGAAATGGATACCTATACCGAGAAATTCAAACACCCGGCGGAAACGAATCTTTAGTTATATTTCCCGATGGCAATATGGAAATAGTAAACGAAAATGATGTTTCGGCACAGGAGCTTGCGGAGCTTGGTGCGGTGCAAATTTTTTCGTTTGGGCCGGGGCTGATTTCTGAGGGAGAGATTACGGTTACTGAAGAGAGTGAAGTGCCTCGTGAAGACGAAAGCAATCCGAGAACCGCAATAGCAATGATAGAGCCAAATCACTATATTTTTATGGTTGCAGATGGCAGGACAAAGCAAAGCGAAGGGTTATCGCTATATGAGATGGCACAAGTTTTATCTTCTTACAACTGTGAAGTGGCGTATAATTTAGATGGCGGCGGTTCGGCAACTATGGTGTTTATGGGCGAAGTAGTTAACTATCCAACCACAAACGGAAGAGATTATAGGGAAAGGAGTGTGAGTGATATTGTCTACATTGGAAAATAGAAAAGATATAGGGAGATTATATATAAAAAAAATAGTTATTCCTTACTGCGTTATAACGGTGGTTTGTATGTTGATAGCATTGGTTTATGCGCAATTTTCTCATGGAGTCAGTTCGCCTCACATGACATATGTTTTTCTATATCCGCTTCTTCTTGGGGTGGTAGTAGGGCTGCTGTTATTTGCTTTTGAGAAATCAAACATAGATTATTTTTGGCAGGCACACTTTTATCACACCGGCGTCGTGGCACTTATCTTGGGTTCGCTATTAAGAGGTGTGTTCGATATTGCAGGGACGGCTTCGGTCTATCAAATTGCGCTGAGTATAGGTGGAGCGGTTATGGTGTTCTGTGGCGTTATCGGTTTTGTGATTTCTAAAATAAGGCGGGGTTTTAAAAAATTTTATTGACACTCTCCAGCCTGTTTTAACTTTATTGACAGACTGAAAAGAGACGGCTTTCGCATTTGAAAGCCGTCTCTTGATATTTATTCGCTACTTCGCAAGTTTCTTTCTCATGAGCAATGCTGCTGCGCCCACTCCTGCGAGTGCTATTGTTACCCACAAGCCGAGATTTGCA
>CAYJIJ010000141.1:0-1911 GCA_964370185.1 uncultured Oscillospiraceae bacterium | reverse complement strand
TATATATGGACATAGATAACCATATAACCGTTTCAACAATGTATTGTGAAACAGATGCACCTAAAGATTGTTGGATCAGTGTAGAAACTAGAAGTACAAACCACACTATCATAAAACCATCACTCTGAATTTTCCTTTTTGATAGGATTATTCTCTCATCTTTCATTACGATTCCTCCCAAAATAAGTCGTTAAGGGTTTTCCCGAGTGCTTTGCAGATTGCAACACACAAATTTAATGTGGGGTTATAATTACCTGCTTCAATCAGTCCAATCGTTTGCCGTGTCACTCCAACAGCATTTGCTAAATCTTCTTGTTTCATATCACATTCAATCCGTGCTATTTTAATTTTCTTGTTTTTCATACTTGACCTCCTTACAATTCACATAATAGCATACACATTGCAAAATGTCAATTATATATTGCATTATGACATATATAAAGAGCGTTGGTTATAATGTGCACAGCACGTGCTGTCTGCAAACCAGTAAAAATGCTAGGGTTAATGCCCCTCCCCAGCGTCCGTCCAGCACCTCCCTTTTGCCATGAAAAATCCGCTACAGAAATCGTACTGTAGCGGATAATGTCGTATTTATATGGTAGGGGTAATTTCTGCAACTTCTAAGTCGGATACAGATGATATACCAATCTCCAATGCTTCGCCGGTGAAGTTTGAGATATTGTTGGAAATGTAATAGCCGTTTTCCATCTGAGAAGCAAAGAAATCTAAACTGGAATTCCCACCGAAAATGCTCCAACTTTGCGCCGGCGCTTGAAAGCCCCTTCCACCTGTAGCTTCTTCAAAGGCACGTTCTAAATCTGCTGTCATGTTATCTATTATATTGGACGCATGATCTAAGGCCTTCATAATTTCTTCCGGATCATCGGATAGATTAGAAAGCCCCAATGCTTCAGCATCAAGTGAGTGTAACGGGTTTTCATACACCGCTGACGCAAGCCCGCCGGACAATGCGTCAAACTCATCTGCATGAAATTGAGACCTGCCAATGGTGAAATTAGCATAATCATTGACGATGCTTTGGCTATAGTTATGCAAATAGGCTTCCGCTGTCTCTTTCGTCATGTTAGGGTCGCTATGAGAGCCTGTGCCATTGATGAAATGCTCAAGCTCGGAGATTTTTGCAGTTGTAAAGGTCAATTTTGATTTTTGATAGGCTATTTGGTCTGAATATGTTTGGAGGTCATTGCGCTGACTGCTCAGAGACATTTCAGCGTACTCTGCTTTGGTGTGAGGCCCCCATTTGGTGCTGTGTACCATTTCGGAATTCTCATAGTCAATCATAGGTGTTTTTTCGTTCTCTTTAGCATCGTTGTGCTCTTGCAATAAGGCTTGCGCTTTTTTGCTCAGCTCTACAACGTCAAAATTCCGCTTGTTTGCAACATTTGTATTGAGCTGATTGATCACTTGTTGCAAGCTTGTGTTGTTTATCTTAGGCATTAAAATGCTCTGATTCCCTATATTTGGTACCATCATAACAGATTCAATTCCTTTCCTATGTTCGCCATACTATAGTTATCGTCCAATTTTCAAAAAAATAAAGGGAGTTTTGGCAAAGAACTGGGATAAGAGCTATGGTAGTTCCACCAGTGTCTGCTGCACTGGAGGATTCCCATGTCGGGATGGTTGTGGTATACTGGGACTATAAAGTGCGCCTGCCTAATCTTGTAGCTTATACGACGATTGGAGTGGCATAAGGTTTTTATAATAGAAAGAGGCTATCATGAAAAATAACAAGCACAAATATTTGAGCTATGGAATAAGTTTCGGTATGTTAGCTGGAGCAACTTTGGGAATGATTGCAGGTGGCTTTGGATTAGCTATTGGTGCGGGCATAGGTATGCTATTAGGAATTGTCATTGGAACTGCTATTGACCATAGCGAGCTTAGCAA
>CAYJIJ010000140.1:0-1912 GCA_964370185.1 uncultured Oscillospiraceae bacterium | reverse complement strand
GCGGCGCACCAGTAAGAGACTTTTCCGACGCAGTAAAAGGCGACCAATTAGACTTATACTTTGACGGCGTTGGCGTATTCTCCACAGCTAATGTAGGCGATGAGGGCGCAAAATATCTTGGATTTAACATGAATCCAGATTATGAGCTACTTGCCCAGTACCCAACAGCAGACATGGAATTTATAAACTTCCCAGGAATGGTTAAGTTTAACAGATACGGCGCATTCGAGCTATTTAAACAAGAAAACCAATTTGCATATGCAGTGGTTGATGGCGAAATAGTAACACTTGAAAGCATTGCAAGAAACGGCAAAGTGGTTGACGGTATAGATGCAGGCTACTCACTTGTACTAAGCATTAAAGACTTCCCAGAAAGCTTTATCCTCTCCGATATGGAGCTTGAGCTCACAGAAGCGGTAGAAGAAACAGAAGAAGCGGTAGACGCAGAACCAGCAGCATAATAACAATAATAAAATCCTCCACCTCGGTGGAGGATTTTTAAGTGAAGAGTGAAAAATGAAGAGTGAAAAGTTATGGAGTTTCGCCTTTGGCGAAACGGATTAAAGTTTTACAGGGGTTTTTCAAAAATCGTGGGGTGTGGGGCGAAGCGATAAAAAAATGCAGTAGGGGCGAACCAGTGTGTTCGCCCGAGGTAACGCACAATCAAAAAATAAATCGCAAATCACATCATAGGCGAAACGGATTTTAAATTGTAGGGGCATGGTTTTCCATGCTCGTAGGATATCACGAAACCATAAAACACCTGCACACAATCGGTCACGGCAAGCCGTGACCCTACAATGATACCGCAGATCATGCACAACCCTCAAACCAATGTGGAAAATCTACACCAAAATCACCGACCACGCACAATTCAAAGCGCAAATCCCATTGTAGGGACATCGCTTGCGTGTCCGAGACCCTATACAATCTAAAATCTGCTCAATGTATTATGCGGTATCTTAGATGTATTAAGCGGCTTTGCCCCCCTACAATGATAGCAAAAATCTATTAATACATGTAATTCCGCACTATTTATTTCAGCTCCAATTCACAACTACTAATCCCCCCACCTTTTAAAAGGCGGATTTCTCTCCCATTGCTTTATTGTAGATTATGCAAATATTCAAAACATAGCGTAAACGCAGAAACGGGCGGCCCTGTGGGGCTGCCCGTTTTATACTTACAAATACAAAAGAATATAATAAATACCTTACGCTTTCTCTTCTTCCTCGAAAATTTCTTCAATGATTTTGCTCTTTTTGCGGTATTTTAGCATATATGAGAGCGAAAGTGAAGATAATACAAGCAGGCTAAGCGATACTATTAAGATACTGTTCCAGCTAATGAATCCGATTTTGCTATATGTGTTGTCGGTAAATTCTTGCTCTACCGCTATTATTGCGATGGGGGTTTCGTCATTGTCATATATAGTGCAGTAGCTCATTATTAGTGAACCATCATCATCGGTGGCGGAAAGGATATTCTCGGTGAGCATTTTGTCAAGACTGCTTTTTGCATGGAGTTTTTCATTTTCCACTGCTTGCCCAACCATGGCATAATCACTGCTTGGAATGGCGGCGTTGTAGGCACTGTCCGCAAGGTAGTAGTATTTGTTATCCTCTGCCTTGTGGAGTATATATATTCGGGAAGTATCGGTTTTTCGTGCAATATTGTGGAGCAGTCCGCTCAAATCTCTGTAAGCTGTGCTTGCATAATCGGTGGATTTAAGCTCTTCGATATCTAAAACAGCGTATTGGGACAATGTGAGCGCGATGCTCTCCCCTACCAGTGCACCCTCCCTGCCAATTTCCCCCATCATAGCGGACTTGTCCGAGCTTGGCACAAGTATAGAAACGATAGTTAAAGTAAGTGATATAATCAGCGTTAAAGCGGTGATTATCTTAGCTTT
>CAYJIJ010000139.1:0-1954 GCA_964370185.1 uncultured Oscillospiraceae bacterium | reverse complement strand
GGTCGGCAGCCACGACGTGGGGGACGCAGAGTTCAATCATATCCTCCATGGTGCCGGGGAAGGTAAAGTCGCCGTCTTTGCGGCAGTGCTTGCAGTATTCTCTGCTTTTTGTGCCGTCTTTTTCGGTACCTAGCATCTCGTCCGTCTCGCCCAGCGGCATACTACAGGACTGGCAAAATTGTTCGTTCATGTCTCGTTCCTCCTCTGTTATTGCGGGATATAGAGCTATCATACCAGAGGCGTGTGACAACAGCGTGTCATATTATGAATAGTTTTTTACCATGTCAGCCAGTCGCTGTCGAAGTCCGTCCTTCACATATTCCGGTGCCAACACCGTGGCGGCACTGCCGAAGGAGAGCAGGTAGCCGTACACCCACTCGTCCTCGATAAACCTCATGGTGACGGTCACACTTCCGTCCTCGTTGCGCACGAATTCATCCTCGGTGAAGTCGTCTAATATACGGTGGATTTGGGGGGACAACACCCGTACTACGATGGGTGTCGTAGGGGGACAGGCAGCGGAGTCGGCTGCTGTGAAGTCGAGACTTCTGGGGAGAAATGGCTCGTCTAAAATGCGGACATTTCTCATACGACTGAGCCGAAAAAGGCGAATATCCTGCTTGTCCAGACAAAAACAACGCAGATACCACGCCTTGTCCTTGAACCATAGCACATAGGGTTCCACCTTGCGCGTGGTGGCTTGACCTAACGCCGATACATAGTCGAAGGTGAGGCGTTTTCGGGTGAGGATGGCCTGCTTGGATGCCTCAAATTGCACCCGGATGACATTTCCCCAGTCGCTGTAGTCGATCTCTACAAAGCTGGTATTTTGCGTACCGAAGAGAGCCCCCAACTTGGACAGGGTGTGTTGCACTTCGTCCTGCCCCATGATGCTCAGCCCTTGGAGGGCAGAGAGAATGTTGCTTTTCTCCTCGTCGGTGAGGACAGCTTTGTTGAGGACAAAGTCGGGGAGTAGACGGATTCCACCCCCTTTGCCCTTGGTCATGTAGAGGGGGATTCCGCTGGTGGAGAGGATGTCCACATCCCGATAAATGGTTCTGGTGGACACGCCAAAATGATCGGCCAGCTCCTTGGCCGACATCCTTTCTCGGTCTAGGAGTAAGTACACCAGCTCAAATAGTCGGTTTATTTGCATCCTATCGCCTCCTGACCTACTATGTTATATCAACGAAGAGTCGTTTCATTCGCAGACAAAGAGCACCCCCTCGTGGGTGATGGTATAGCACAGCGGTTGCATCTGTGCATCAAGAAAACAGAGGTCAATCTGCGAAAAGCCCGTATCGAAGTTCACATTGTTCTCATCTATATTGAAAAAGAACGACTGTAACGACCGCAGATACCGCCAAAAGGTCTGATTGCATCGAAACGTATAGGCAAGCGGCTTTCTGCCTGCCAGTTTTTCGCCTACCCACCGATTGACCGTATCGCAAGAAACCAACGTCATATGCTCCTTTGCAAACAGAAGGACTGGGTCCTCTGCGTCATGGAGACGGTGGAGCAGTGTCACATATGCGACGTGAGGTTTTATGCGGGTGAGTAGGGCACGATAATCTTGGTGGTTGTTCAGGAAAACACGTTTTTTCTTCATGGCAATGCCGCTCTCAGCCGCTTTTCTTCTTGCGAGGCTTGGGGATGGGCGTGACTGCCTCCAACGCCAGCGCCACCTCGTGGGTCAGTTCTCGCTGTTCGACATCGAGAATGTAGTGCTCTTTGGCGTTCTTGTAGGGAATGCCGACTTCGGCATCTTCCATGAGCTGTGCTACTGCTTCGTGTTTTTTAACGTAGACGGTGCAATCGCACACCAAAAAAATGGGCTTGTCATTGAGGTAGACCATGTATTCCCCAAACATCTTCTTATGCCGAACAGCGCCAATACCAGCCAGCTGCTCGCATACGAATTCAATGTAATCTGCGGTGGTTGCCATGAAGTTCT
>CAYJIJ010000138.1:0-1972 GCA_964370185.1 uncultured Oscillospiraceae bacterium | reverse complement strand
ATATGAAAGAGAAAAATTTAGCAGTAGAGCTTTTGAAAAAACTTATAGCCGAGCAAGTATCAATTTACAGAAGAACCAATGTAGTTAAGAGTGAGAAATTCTCTGACATGATACAAATGGCGATGAATAAATATCTAAATGGTATGCTAACGAATGAAGAAGTTATACAGGAGCTGTTAAAACTTGCTCAAGACCTCACAGAAGCAAACGCTGAGGGCGATAAACTCGGACTTACACCCGATGAACTTGCCTTTTATGATGCACTGACAAAGCCGCAGGCAATAAAGGATTTTTATGAGAATGATGAGCTTGTTTCCCTAACAAAAGAGCTTACAGAGCTACTCAGGAAAAATCGTTCTATTGATTGGCAAAAGAAAGAAACAGCAAGAGCAAGCATGAGAAAGCTTGTTAAAAGACTTCTAAAAAAACATAGATATCCACCCGAAGGCATGGACGATGCGGTACAAATTGTTATGAGCCAATGTGAACTTTGGACGGATAATGTGATGGAAATATAGTGAATATCAAACTAAATAACCTCCCATCCTCTACGCAAAATGCGTAGAGGATATTTTTTTGCCCAAATTTCAATTATGACATGCACCACCCCCTCACTTTTTTGACATATAGTGAGGGATTTTTTATTTCAATGGTATAAATCAACTAAATTTTAATAAAATTTCAAATTCATACCCATACACCCCCCACGTTTTAAGACGTATAGTGAGGGGGTTTTTATCAACACATACCTAACCATTAGTTTCTCTCTTATAATTTGATGGGCGAAAGTGATATAAAAAAACAAAATTTTTCAAAAAACTTCGATTTTACAGGGTAACACCCCCCTCGTTTTTTGACATATAGTAGGAAGAAATTTATGAGCATTAAAAAACACAATTATCGACCACCATAGCACCACATTACAACAAAATGCCACGGAATAAGAAAGAAGGAAATCAAATGGAAAATAAACTAAACATCATCAATATGGCAGATATTAAAGCACAAGCTGTAAGCTGGCTGTGGTATCCATATATCCCATTTGGGAAAATTAGCATAATGCACGGTGACCCCGGCGAGGGAAAGACATTTTTAGTCCTCGCTATTACATCAGCACTGACTAAAGGAGAGAAAATCTTAAACTCCGAACAGCACCAACCTATGAATATCATCTACCAAACGGCTGAGGACGGTCTTGCAGATACAATTAAACCTCGCCTTGATGCTATTGGTGCAGATTGTAGTCGTGTGCTTGTGATTGATGAAAGCGAAACCACACTTTCTATGTGTGATATAAGGTTGGAACAAGCTATTAAGGATACTGGAGCCAAACTTGTGATTCTCGACCCATTGCAAGCCTATTTAGGCTCTAATGTGGATATGCACAGAGCTAATGAGATACGACCCATATTCCATAAATTAAGTTTAGTTGCCGAGCGTACAGGCTGTGCAATGCTTTTAATCGGTCATCTTAATAAAGGCATGGGAAAATCCTCGTATCGTGGGCTTGGGTCTATTGATATAACAGCCGCCGCAAGGTCTGTTGTTATAGTTGGCAAATCTCCTAATGACCCAAATATTAGGATTATGGCACATAGCAAAAGTAATCTTGCGCCTATGGGTAAATCCGTAGCATTTCAAATTAAAGACGGTGTTCAGTTTATTGGTGAATGTGATATGTCTGTTGAAGATTTGCTGATGGGTGCGCCTGCTCGTAAAGATGTTTTAGGCTCAGCAAAGGAACTTTTACTTTCGCTTTTGTCAGAGGGCGAGCAAGCCAGTGAGTTTATATTGCAAATGGCGAAGGCGCAAAATATCTCTGAGCGAACTTTGAAAACAGCAAAAAAAGAGCTGGGTGTAGTCGCTAAAAAGAGAGGTGGCAAGTGGTACAATTCGCTTCCATAATCACCAAGGGTGCAAAACTACATATATACCCCAAATTGCACTCTTGCATAGTTTTTTTCTGTTTAAG
>CAYJIJ010000137.1:0-2003 GCA_964370185.1 uncultured Oscillospiraceae bacterium | reverse complement strand
AGGAGCCAAAGGTCCGAAAGTAGGGCTCGAAAGAGCATCGGAGCGACGCAAGGAGCGACAGAGTAACAGTCCAGTGGACTGTTACGAGATGCGTAGATAGGAGCCCTACCCAAGGAAACCTTGATTCTAAAGAAGAGCGACAGAAACTCATCTGATATGATAAGGCAAAGCCAAAAGTATTACGAGATGCGTAGATAGGAGCCCTACCTAAGGAATCTTTTAATTCTTCGGAAGATAGGAAAGTCCATTAAAGCATAGCTATAAAGCGAAGTTTTGCGGACAGCACGCACTATATCCAATTTCCCTCTCCCATAGAAGCCACCACACATGTGGACCATTAGCTCAGTTGGTTAGAGCAACCGGCTCATAACCGGTTGGTCCGGGGTTCGAGTCCCTGATGGTCCACCATTTATTTAGGGGTATAGCTCAGTTGGTAGAGCAGTGGTCTCCAAAACCACGTGCCGAGGGTTCAAATCCTTCTGCCCCTGCCACTTGCTGATAAAAAGGTAAATATATTTACCTTTTTTATTTATATGCTGGCGTGGCTCAGCAGGCAGAGCACTTCCTTGGTAAGGAAGAGGTCGGCAGTTCGAATCTGCTCGTCAGCTCCAAATGATAACCCGAACATGCAGATTGCATGTTGGGGTTTTTCTGTCATAGAAATCAATCGCTAAAATCTAATATATGCAAATAGTGAATAGAAAGGAATGCTAATAAATATGTTAAAAGAATCGAGACTACTTCGTCTACCAGTCTCAGTAATGCCTACATTTGTAGGAGTAGCTACATTGGGTAATGTTTATAACGGCATGGGATATACATTTGTAAGACATTTTAGCATGCTTCTACTGCTGATTGTAATGCTGCTTTTCACGGCTAAATATATAAAGTCCAAAACTACATTTGTAAAGGACTATAATAGTAGAATTTTTTCTGCATTACTGTCGGGCTATCCCATGGGAATGATGATTTTAGGGAGCTATATATCAGAAAGCTTTTTCAGTATAGGTAAAGCTGTATGGTTTTTAGGGATAATAATTCACGCTTTTCATATAATAGCATTTTCCTATAAACACATCATTAAAGAGCGTGATTTGGATTCATTTCTACCGAGCACATATGTAACATATGTTGGGATAAATGTTTGTGCTGTAGTTGGTGCGAATATGAATGAAGACCCACTTCTTAAGGCATTAGTATACTTTGGAATAGCATCATATTTCATTTTTCTGCCATTTATAATCTACCGTCTAATAAAGCATGAAATAAGGTTAAATGTATACCATTCTATGGCTGTTATGCTCTCCCCATGTAGCATAGCACTTGCAGGATATTTTAAAGTATTTGAAGAAAAAAGCCAGCTACTTATATCCGTCCTTTACATATGCATATTAATTTCACTTAGTTTTATAATACTTATGCTTCCAAAGTTCTTTGCAATTGCCTTTAACCCTGGCTTTGCGGGAATAACTTTTCCAATGGCAATAGGTGTAGTGGCGTCCATGCGGATGGGTGACTACCTACTGTCGATAGAATACCATACCTTAGCGGAAATTGTAAGGCAAATATCGGGCGTACAGCTCTATCTCACAACTATGACGGTGAGTTATGTAGTACTCAACTTTATTATAGAAGCTTTAAAACTTGAGCGTAAAGCTATTTAACATAAGAGAGAAAACCACCAATTCCTGAGGGTTATCCACAGGGAATTAGTGGTTTTACTTATATGTCTGCCTTTTCAAAAAGAATAACTACACTTCTATTATCTGCATAAAGATTGTCAAAATAACTAATACCAAGAATTAAAACATCATTTTCAGGATAAAGACGAATTAGAGCACCGCCTTCGTATTCACCTGAAAACAAGAAATCGCCCTCCAAGGTTGCAGTGCGGTTATCCACAACCCATTCCTCATCACCTTCTATTTGGAGTGTCAGCAGTCCATTAGAATAGTTTGTAATCATATTTGTGTATGTATTAGCGGTCTCAAGCTCTCCGCTCT
>CAYJIJ010000136.1:0-2077 GCA_964370185.1 uncultured Oscillospiraceae bacterium | reverse complement strand
CAACAACTCTGCACGCAGAAGCCGCTGTGAAATTAGCACTACAAGATTAAAGAATGGTTAAGGATTATAATTAAATGGAAAATAAAATCAAAGAGCTTTTGCAAAGCTATAAAGATGATACAATATCAATGCGCAGAGAATTTCATATGTATCCTGAAATAGGGTTCAATGAATATGAGACATCAAAGAAAATCAAGGCTGAGCTTGATGAAATCGGCATACCATATGAAACTGTAGCTAAAACAGGTGTAGTGGGCATCATTAATTGTGGGAATAAAGGCAAAACTATTGCGCTTAGAGCCGATATAGACGCCTTAGAATTAACAGATGAAAAAGATGTTTCATATAAATCTAAGATAGACGGGCTTTGTCATGCCTGCGGACACGATGGACATACCGCAATGCTACTTACAGCAGCAAAAGTTCTCCACGAATGCAGAGATGAGTTAAGTGGTACAATTAAGCTTATTTTCCAGCCAGCCGAAGAATCCATCATTGGTGCAAAGAAAATGATGGAAGACAATGATTTTATCCAAGATGTGGATGGGATTTTTGGAATGCATCTAATGACTACACTCGAAACAGGCAAGATAGGTTATAGTAGAGGTGCCGCAATGGCGTCAGCCGATGGATTTCGTGTAATTGTTAAAGGCTTTGGTGGACATGGCTCCACACCACATATGACGATAGACTCAAGCGTAGTGGCGAGTGCAATAGTGCTGAATATGCAGTCGATAATATCAAGGGAAATACCACCATATGAAACAGGGGTAGTTACTTTTGGCGTAGTAAATGCTGGCTCTCGCTATAATATCATAGCTGATACAGCTTTGCTCGAAGGTACAATAAGGAGCTATAATAATGATGTAAGGCATACAATGTGTGAAGCTGTTAAGCGTATTGCATCAGAAACAGCTAAGGCATACAGAGCATCTGCGGAAGTGGAATTTTTCTCAGCAGTTAATCCATTAATAAATGATAACACACATGTGGACAGGCTTATAGAAACAGCGAAAAAAATTGTAAGCACAGAAAATGTAGAACAGCTACAACCAATGTCCGGTAGCGATGATTTTGCAGAATTTGCCGCAGTAGTTCCGGGAGTATATGCTATTGTTGGTGCAAAAAGTGAAGAAAAAGGCATAACTACTTTTCATCATCATCCGAAATTTGATATTGATGAGGATTCATTAGCAATCGGCAGTGAATTATATGTGCGTTATGTAATAGATTTTTTATCCGAGTAAGATGACAAACTAAAAAAATCAATATACACATTATCTTTAAAATAAAGAGGGGGCAATGACAGCCTCCTTTTTATTTTTGGTTGTGCAAAGAGAGAGTGATTATGATAGTAGGACAAAAAATTATCGTTTAGTGTAAAAATTCCAAAATTAATAAAAAAAGATCTAAAACGATACTACTTGATTGTGGTATCGTTTTTTTGTTGTTTTGCAAGTGAAAAAGTAGAATTTCATTGTATTTTACAATAAAAAAGCGTATAATTAATTTGGAATATTATACTAATTTGTAGGAGGAATAATAAAATGTCAGAAATCAACTCATCAAGCATAGGCTTTGAAAAACAACTTTGGGAGGCAGCCGATGCTTTGCGTGGCAATTTAGATGCTTCGGAATATAAATCAGTAATATTAGGGCTAATATTTTTAAAATACATATCGGATAGATTTGAGTCAAAATATAACGAACTCGTGGCTGAGGGCGATGGTTTTGAGGAGGATATGGACGAGTACACCTCGGAGGGTATTTTCTTTGTTCCCGACACTGCTCGTTGGTCGGTGATTGCTACTGCTGCTCACACTCCCGAAGTCGGCACAGTTATTGATGAAGCTATGAGAGCTATCGAAAAAGAAAATAAAAGGCTTAAAGACATTTTGCCGAAAAACTTTGCAAGACCTGAACTTGACAAAAGACGATTAGGTGAAGTTGTAGACCTTTTTACAAATATAAAAATGATAGAGCACGGCAACAGCAAAGATATTTTAGGTCGTGCTTATGAATACTGCTTGTCTAACTTCGCTTCGCAAGAGGGCAAAAACGCAGGCGAATTCTACAC
>CAYJIJ010000135.1:0-2126 GCA_964370185.1 uncultured Oscillospiraceae bacterium | reverse complement strand
CATAAAATTTAATTTAATTCACTCTTATCTGCTGAGCAAGGGATGATAAGAGCATCCTATTTTTTATATAATATTAGTGCAAAAAATTCACTGTTTTATTGCGTGATAAAAATCGTTTAGCCAAAACGAAATACCTCGCATAGCCTACAAAAACAATCCATCACAGGATTATTTTATAATAAATCACCTCACAAGTAAAGCACAAATTTACATTTATTAGTCCTCTGCATTAATCTACCATATTTTTTCCAATATTAATGTCATTTTTAGTAATATAATTACAAATATGGAATATCCATAAAAACTCCTTGTATTATTAATTAAAAATATGTATAATTATTAAATACTCTAAATGTTATCTAATGCAATAGCTCTGACTATGGATTTTTACATACTTTTTCCGCTATATGTGGGGAAGGCTATGTGGGATAATTTCAGCATTTATTCACATTTAGAGGCCTAATAAACAATTAATTGAAAGGAATGATGACTGTGGAAAACAAGATGATGGACACTATCGGATTTGTAAACGCTTTTGACCCGGAGGTAGCGGTGGCAATGTCCGATGAGCTGAAAAGACAAAGAAGAAATATCGAACTAATTGCGAGCGAAAACATTGTTTCCCCTGCTGTAATGGCGGCTATGGGCACGATTTTAACAAATAAATATGCTGAGGGTTATCCTTCCTCTCGTTACTATGGTGGATGTGAGTATGTTGATGTTGTGGAAAACATTGCAAGGGACAGAGCAAAACAGCTTTTTGGAGCGGAGCACGCAAATGTGCAACCCCACTCTGGCGCACAGGCAAATGCGGCTGTGTATTTTGCACTCCTTGAAGTGGGCGATACAATACTCGGCATGAATTTAGCACATGGCGGACACCTCACACATGGCTCACCTGTAAACTTCTCGGGCAAGCACTACAATGTAATTCCCTATGGAGTAAACGAAGCAGGTGTAATTGATTATGATGCACTGAGAGCACTTGCAAAAGAGCATAAACCTAAAATGATAGTTGCAGGGGCAAGCGCATATGCAAGGGAAATTAATTTTAAGCTAATGGGCGAAATCGCAAAAGAATGCGGCGCATACCTCTTTGTGGACATGGCGCATATCGCAGGACTTGTTGCGGCTGGGCTTCATGAAAACCCAGTTCCATATGCAGATGTAGTAACCACCACCACCCATAAAACACTCAGAGGCCCAAGGGGCGGTATGATTTTATGCAAAGAAGAGCTTGCTAAGAAAATGGATAAAGCAGTATTTCCAGGAATGCAGGGCGGCCCACTAATGCATGTAATCGCTTCAAAGGCTGTATGCTTTGGCGAAGCGCTAAAACCAGAGTTTAAAGCATACCAAGAGCAGATTATAAAAAATAACCAAGCAATGGCAAAAGCACTTACCGACAGAGGATTTAATTTAGTTTCCGGCGGAAGTGATAATCACCTTGTGCTTGTTGATTTACAAAATATGAACATCACAGGCAAAGAGCTTGAAAAAAGACTTGACGAAGTATATATCACTGCGAATAAAAATGCAGTGCCAAACGACCCAACAAGCCCATTTGTAACAAGTGGAATAAGACTTGGCACAGCGGCTGTTACCACAAGAGGATTTAAGGAAGAGGACATGGTAGAAGTTGCCGACTGCATTTATAAAACAGTAATAGACTTTGAAAACTCCGCCGATGAAATAAGAAACAGAGTTACAACACTCTGCGATAAATACCCTCTTTACGAGTAATTAAAAAGGTGTGAGTGGCTAAATAAGCTCATACGAAAGATATTAATTTTTACACTCCAAATACCACTTCGGTGGATTTGGGGTGTTTTTTTATAGGCTTTATACCAATTATTCGGGTTAAATTCTATGGGGTATGCTCCCGTGCCGAAGATAAGGGAATATACCAAAGCAATTTATAGGCAAATGAAATGTGTTTTCGGGGAATAGTGAAAAAATATTATGTTTTTCAGATGGATAATATTTGATTAATGGAGCATAGTTTTAAGGTGAAATATAGGGCAGAAAGCGTAAATTTTTATTAAACTTAAAAAATCTTCGTTATGCACTGTTTTTTTAATCTGATTTAAAAGAAATTGTATGCTTTAAATAAAAATATACTGTTA
>CAYJIJ010000134.1:0-2187 GCA_964370185.1 uncultured Oscillospiraceae bacterium | reverse complement strand
ACTAAAACCTCCAGTTTAATTTGTTGTAAAAATATTTATATCCGAAGCAGTAAAGCTTATATCCTCACTGCCAAATAACTCATTTAAAACTTCCGCTGATTTTTCTGCGTCAATTTGATACACTGCCTGTCCTAAATAGTAAACTCCATCTCCTGCGAGCTTATCAATTTTGATATTCTCCATGCCCATTTGAGTGGCGCTTGGCGCTATCTCTACAAGTAATGGAAGCGGTATATCTGTTTCTATATATTTTAGTGCGGTTGGTAGTAGTGCCATTAGCTCGGTCATGCTTTTAGCTTTAACATTATCATAAACCGCAGATAAAAAATATCTTTGCATATCAAGTCTGCCTATATCGCCCGTTGCATAACCCTCTCGGTATCTAATTAACCATTCAGCTTGAGTGCCGTTTATAGTTTGCAGTCCAGGATAGAGTGTCTGCCCCGGTAGATAGTCAATTTGATAAGGGATTTCTATCTCTATTCCGCCGAGTTCATCCACGATTTCCACAAAGCTGTTTATATCCACAAGTGCTGTATAATCAATGTTTATAGGAAGCATGGTTTCCACGGTTTCTTTGAGCGCATTAATTCCATCACTATGTTCTGCGTAGCTGTTATAAATACTATTTATCTTACCAGTGCCACGCTCTCCACCAACATAGGTATCCCTTGGTATTTGCAGTACTGATAGCGAATTATCAGATTTATCATAGCTTGTAAGCATTATTACATCTGATAGGCTAACTGCTGAGTCTATACCGCAAACGAGTGCAGTTACCGTTGTTTTTAGCTCTTCTGTATCGTCTTCATCGCTTTGATATACTATATATGGCGCACTACTGTCCGAAATATAATTTTCAAACATTGATGCCCCTACTACCATCACAGCAGAAAGCGCCATGACTGCCATTGTAACATATAATGCAATTTTTTTCAAAACATTTTACTCCTTAAGATAGATATGTAATTTGCAAACTGTACTATATGCAGTAGTAATTGTAGGCGTCTATTGTAGGAGTTGTTATTAAAATCTTGCTTTTAACTAAATCGCAAATTGTGTATCTCAGAGCATATTTCATGCCTTTATCAAGCGAAACATATGCTATTTTACGCATTTTTTCTACATCGCTATATTCTCTGTCTTCCGATATTAAATCGGCGATGTAAACTATTTTCTCGTTGTTTGACATATTTGCCCTTGCGGTGGTGTGGTATCTAATCGCATTGATAACATCGGTATTATACACCAAAAAACGCTCCCTTATAAACTCTGCCGCCGCAAAACCATGCAGCACTTCATCAAGGGACAATAAATCATCATCAAAAATTATATCAGACTTTTTAATCCACTGCAACATCTCTTCTTTAGTCATTTCTTTGCAGATGTCATGCGCCATTGCTGATAGTGCCGCTTTTTCGGTATTTTCCCCATAGTATTCTGCAAGTTCTCTCGCCGCTTTTACAACTGCTAAAGTGTGGGAAAATCTCTTTTGCCGAAGCATGGAGCAAGCTGTCCGCTTTATTTCTTCTATCTTCTGCGAAAAATCATAGTCTTCTATATTATAGAGTGAATTCTGCCTTATATACTCATATACCTTTGGTGGTATGTCATCAGTGATGAATTCGAGCTCATTTTTCACTTTTGTTGAGCTTAGTGGATACACTTCTCCATCTATGATTTCAATGAATGCACCCTGCTTTGAAAGCTCGTCTTTCTTCTTTATAAGCAGTGGCATATCGTGATAATTTCTTGATAGGCAGATTATTTTTGTTAGTTTATAAATTTCGGTGGCATATTTCCATTCATCGAGTGTTAGTAGCATGTCACTTCCCAAAATAAAATGCAGTTCATCTTGAGGATACTTAGCTTTTAGCCTTAGGAGTGTAAAAAAAGTGTAGCTGTATTCGCTTGTTTTTTCGGTATCGCTCACTTCTATTTTCTCATTATCATTAAAAGCAAGCTTGCACATATTTAGCCTATGTGCAAAATCTGCTAAATCGGGGGCGCTTTTATGGGAGGGCTTATTTGTGGGAATTACAATAATTTTGTCCAAATTAGCTTTACCAAGACACTGACTCGCCAAATGTAGATGTCCGTTGTGAATTGGATTGAATGTCCCACCGAGAACGCCTATTTTCAAATTTATCACCTACCTACCATAAAATGCATTTTGTTTATTGTGGT
>CAYJIJ010000133.1:0-2383 GCA_964370185.1 uncultured Oscillospiraceae bacterium | reverse complement strand
CCCTATAAAATAAGGATTTATTTAGGATTTTCCGTCGTTTATTGCGACGAGTTTTTATAGTCAAATGTATAAAGCTTGTGCTATGATTGTTTCATAGGACAAGCTTTTTTCATTTTTAGAAAAAAATGAAAATAATGAATAGAAAAGAGGTAAGGTGGTTTTAGTGAAAAGTGAAAAATGAAGAGTGAAAAGTTATGGAGTTTCGCCGAGGGCGAAACAAATTAAAGTTTTACTTAATTTTTTTCAAAAAATTATGGGGTATGGGGTAAAACCCCATAAATATAATGGCGAAGCCGAGAAAAGCGAAGTAATTAAAAAGAATGTAGCAATTTTTGCGGAGCAAAAGAGCGGAGAGTTCTTTTAGTGAAAAATGAATAGTGAATAATGAAAAGTTATTGAGTTTCGCCGATGGCGAAACGAATTGAAATTGTAGGGGCATGGCCCCCAATGCCCGAGGATTACACAGAATTTAAAAAATTCGGAAAACCAAACCCCATCACCGCAGATTACCAACAAAAATAAAAATAACACATTCCACCGAAAGGAGAAATTTTCATGAACACGGAAAATTACAGGGAGCTTAGCAAAATTGTGCAGGTGCCCATTGAGAGAATATCGGCAAATTCTCTCGCACTGCGTGGTAAAAACGACCCCGAGCTTGCAGGGCTAATTCGCAGTATAGAAGAAAACGGCCTTATACAGCCGATTATTTTAAGGCAGCTATCGGCTGATAGCTTTGAAATAATTGCAGGCGAGCGCAGAGCAAGGGCGTGCATGGCACTAAACTACACAAAAATCCCTTCAATGATAATGGAAGCGGACGAGCAAAATGCGGCGGTGACCGCCTTGGTGGAGAATATACAGCGCAAAAATTTGGATGCGTTTGAGCAGGCTAAGGGCATGAGAATACTAATTAAGCGGTATAAATTCACCCAAGAGAGCTTGGGCAAGATTTTGGGGCTAACACAATCCGCAGTGGCAAATAAACTCCGACTTCTCCGCCTTGAGTCTGATGCAATTAATATAGTGAGGGAAAATAATTTAACCGAGCGCCATGCAAGGGCACTTTTGGCACTGCCAAATGATAAGCAAGCAGGGATAGCGCAGTACATAGTCGATAAATCGCTGAATGTGGAGCAGAGCGAAAACCACATACTAAAACTTCTCAGAAAAGACGGCACAAAACAGAGAGGAACTGTAATTTTTGCCGCCGATATGCGAATATTTATGAACACGCTAAAAAATGCGGTGGATTTCATGAAAAGCGCAGGGGTTAATATAAACACCGACGAATACGAAGAAGGTGATTATATAAATGTGGTGGTAAAAATCCCAAAAACAGCCGCTTACAACGAAAAAAGCAGTGCTTAAAGTAATTCCTCACTCCTTATCAAACAAAGCCAAAACAATAACCTTCCCCTGTCTAAAATAATTCTAAATGAATTATTTTATATAAATTGCATTCCCGTGCAAATACTTCACAAAAAAACAGCGGTTATCCCACCGCTGTTTTTTTGTGTGTTGTAGTTAATTCTCTTTATATTTTTAGCTATTATTTATAGTAGCAGGGAGGCGGTTTTTAATAATGGGATAAAACTTCTTAAAACTGTTAAGATTTCGTAACAATTTATTGCAAACGCAGTAACCATGTGATAAAATAGTGACAAATAAAAAATTAAAGGGAGAGAAATAATTATGTTTAAGAAAATTTTAGCTTATGCCCTTGCAGTGGCAATGCTTGCAGGGATGAGCGTGACTGCTTTTGCACGGCCTACTGAAGAGGATATCATGTTACTAAAAGAGGACGATTTGGTATTCTATATGAACATCGCGCCAGAAGGCGAAGGACTTCAGCGTGGCGGCGGTTGGTTTATGTTAGATGATGAAAATCAGGTAATTATGGACGAAGATACTGGTAGGGAAAAAGTTCCTGACTTTGACAATATAAAACCTGGTGACAAAATTGCTACAATGTTATTGCGTATGGAGTTTGACTATGCGGATATAGAAACCGAAGGTATGTCTTTTGAAGAAATGATCGACTTCACTATTAGCAAAGATGAAACAAGAGGTTGGAATTTAGATATCCTTTGGGACATAGAAGATCCAAATATGGATATAATAGAGGGTATTTACTTCCAAGCAGTGAGATTGCCTTGGTTTGGTGGTACGACTACACAAATGGTAGTAATAGAATTTAGCGATGATGTAGCAGAAATAGATATGAACGACTTAGTGGGCAGACTTGTGATGTACGAAAGAAGCAAAACAAATATCATTGATATGCTACAAGCAATCCAGCTAAACGGCAACTTCTTCGCAACAGTAGGCTATGAAAGCATTGACTACGATGCACCGGGCTTTGACGAAATCACAAGCGGCG
>CAYJIJ010000132.1:0-2591 GCA_964370185.1 uncultured Oscillospiraceae bacterium | reverse complement strand
CATTTCAAAAATGTTATGCGCTGGGAGTGTTGTGAAATGCAATTGAGTTGCCGTCCCCATAAAGGCATCGTTCGAAAAACCAATCAAGATAGCCTGGTAACGGGTGAATCGTATATTGGCGTTGCCGATGGTATGGGTGGATATCAAGGCGGTGAAGTAGCCAGCGGTTTGGTGGTCGAGGTGATTGCTAAGGCACTCGATGGCAAAACCGCAAGCCAATCACTCTTGCACACTGCCGTTATTGCCGCAAACAGGCGCGTTTATGAGGAAGCCAAACAAAACCCATCCTACCAAAACATGGGCACTACGCTCAGCATGCTGTGGCTTGGTGAAAAAGGCAAGGTCATTGTTGCGCATGTAGGGGATAGCCGTGTGTATCACTTGCGCAAGGATGCATTTGTTGCCATCACCGAAGACCATAGCGTGGTAGGGGAGTTATTGCGCAATCGCGTCATTACACCCGAAATGGCCAAAACGCATCGCTATCGCAACATGATTACGCGCGCAGTAGGCATTAACCCCCATGTGGAAGTGGATTTCATTACCGTTGAAAGCCAAGTGGGCGATATTTGGTTGGTGTGTTCGGCCTTTACAACACGGTAAGCGACGAGCAACTCAAAACATTGCTTTTGGATTTTCCCCTCAGTGTTGCAACCGAAAAAATGCTTGCCTTAGCACTTAGTGCAGGTGCACCCGACAATGTTACCATTGCCGCATGCACCCTTACGGAGGATGACATGCTATGCTAAGGGGCCTGGTTTTTGCCGATCGCTATCGACTGGAAAAATTCATCGGTCAAGGCGGTATGTCGCTTGTATACCGCGCGGTGGACAATCGAACAGGGCATAGTGTTGCCATCAAAATACTCAAAAGCGAGTTTAATTCAGACAAGGAATTTTTGGAACGATTTCAACGCGAAGCCCAAGCCGCAAGCCTGATGAGCCATCACAACATCGTTAACTTGCTCGATGTGGGGGTGGAGGGTGAATATCGCTACTTGGTGCTTGAATATGTAAACGGTCTCACCCTCAAAGACATCGTTCGCCAACGCGGAAAGCTTGATGCCGAGACCACCACTCAAATCGCCATCCGCATTTTGAGTGCACTTCAGCATGCGCATAGCAAGGGCATTGTACACCGCGACATCAAGCCCCAAAATGTGCTTGTGCATGCGGATGGGCATGTTAAGGTGTCCGATTTTGGCATTGCACGCATGACCAACACCGTCACCATTTCGCAGGACAACACCGTGTTGGGTTCGGTGCATTACTCCTCCCCCGAGCAAGCCACCGGCAGCGTGGTCAACGCCACAAGCGACCTGTATTCCACAGGGGTTGTCATCTACGAAATGCTCACGGGGCATGTGCCTTTTGTGGGCGATACCCCCGTGGCAGTGGCACTACAGCAGGTGAATGCCGCCATTCCGCCCATTGAAAACAGCACGCCGGATGTGCCTGCCGCCTTGGTGCAGGTGGTTATGAAAGCACTGGAAAAAGATCCTACAAGGCGTTTCCAATCCGCCAGGGAAATGGCGGAAGCGCTCAACCAAGCCAAAGAGGGGAGTTATGTGGCCAAACCGCCAACAACCCCCGCCTCTCAACGCGTTGCCCCCCTGCGCCCCTCCTACGCCCCCAAACGCCACAAGTCCAAGCCATCCAAAAAGAACTGGTTGCTTGGTTTTTCAGGCATTGTATCGGTATTGCTCACCCTTGTGATTGGCATTATGCTTGTTGTTACGCAGGTAAGCAACAGCGTTTTTGCGCCCGACGTAACGGGCCTTACCTCGGAAGAAGCGCAAACAATGATTGCCAGAAGCGATCTGAATTTTGAATTTTCCACCATCAATCATGCGGCCATTGCTAAGGATGTCGTCATTTCACAAGTTCCTTTGCCCAACACGCAAATGGCCAGAGGGGATAGCTTGTTTGTCACCATCAGCCAAGGGCCTGCGGTGATCGCCATGCCCGATGTAATGAATCAATCCTACGAGGAGGCCACCGACCTACTTGCCAATCGTGATGTAAGCGTGGTGGTGGTCAAGGTGGTGTCCACCCAATTGCCGGGCACCGTCATTGCACAAAAACCGCTTGCGGGGGAGGCCTTGCAAGCCAACCAAACGGTGGAACTAACCATTTCGGGCGGTAGTGTTACCGTGCCTTCCTTGATGGGCATGACCTATGAGGAAGCCGTCTTGGCATCCCAACATCAACGAATCCTCTTGCAACCCATTGCAGATGTCGTGGTTGTGCAGGATTCGCAGGTGACCCTCACCATCGGCAAAGGGGGCGAAGCCTACCAAGCGGATGTGATGGTTGTGCTCCCCGCAGGGGAGGATGAACGCACCTTGCTCGTAACGCTTATTATCGGCGATGAGGAATTGGAAAAATATCAATCCACCATTCCCGGTGGAACATCGGGTGACATGATCGTGCCCGTTTCTTCTTCCATTGCAGGCACTTACCTATGCAAAGTATCCGTAGACGACGTTGTGATCCATGAAGAACTCATTACCTTTGAATAATGTGGAGGAATCCGATTTGCAAAAACCGCAAGGCGTGATTGTGAAAGGCATCGGTGGTCTATACTACGCC
>CAYJIJ010000131.1:0-2591 GCA_964370185.1 uncultured Oscillospiraceae bacterium | reverse complement strand
CCATTAGGAACTTTATTATAGATGGGTCAATGGAACCGCATCTTGTGCCCATGATAAAGCCTTCAAGTGGGGTAAAGCCCATTGAAGTGTCCACCGATTTACCGTTTTTAACAGCTGTGATGGAGGAACCATTTCCAAGGTGGCAGGAGATAATTTTTAATTCTTCGATTGGTTTGCCCATTTCTTCTGCAAGCTTAGCACTTACATAGCGATGGCTTGTGCCGTGGAAACCATATCTGCGAAGATCATATTTTTCATAGTATTCGTAAGGGATGTTGTAGATATATGCTTCTTTTGGCATAGTCTGATGGAAAGCTGTGTCAAACACGCCAACCATTGGTGTGTCCTTACCAAACACTTCTTGGCAAGCTTTTATAGCTACTGCCTGTGGAGGATTATGTAGAGGCGCAAGGTCTTTTAGCTCGATGATTTTACCTATTACATCTTCATCAATACGAACCGATGTATTGTATGCCACGCCGCCCATAACTGTTCTATGTCCGATAGCGTCAATTTCTTTTACATCGTTAACAACCTTTGTTTCGCCCTCTGTGAGCATTTTAACAACTTCTACGAATGCTTCTTTATGTGTTGGGAAGCTTACATTATACTCATGTTTTGAACCGTCAGCCATTTTATGAGAAATTCTTCCGTCCACGCCAATTCTTTCGCACAAACCTTTTGCGAGTACCTGTTCTCCGTTCATGTCCATTAATTGGTATTTGATGGATGAACTGCCTGCATTAATTACTAAAATCTTCATTATAATCTCCTCCATTTTTTTTGTTGCACCAATATTTGTCTTGACACAACTGTACTTATTTATATATTATTACATTACAAGACAAAATTCAAGTGATTTGATGATTAAATCTGTAAAAAATATCTATTTAGTATAATTTAAGGAGAAAAGCATTGAAAATTTCGGCGGTTATTTGTGAGTATAACCCTTTCCACAATGGTCATGCATATCAGATTAAAAAAATGCGTGAGAATGGTGTTAGCCATGTAGTTTGTATTATGAGTGGCAATTTTACCCAACGAGGTGAGGCGGCACTTTTTCCGAAAGCGATTAGGGCAAAGGCGGCACTTTTGGGTGGTGCTGATTTAATTGTGGAACTACCGCTCGCCTATGCACTTTCCACGGCGGATAGCTTTGCTTTTGGCGGTGTGGACTTAGCGGATGCAATGGGTTGTGTGAATTCGTTGTCGTTCGGTGCTGAATGCCCCGATATTTCCCTACTGCATGAAACTGCAAAGCTACTTAAAAGCGAGGAGTTTAAAGAAGCTGTGTTTAAGCACCTTAGCGACGGTATAACCTTTGCTGTGGCAAGGCAGAGGGCAGTTTTAGATATGGGGCATGAAAGGCATTCGGAGCTATTATCCCACCCTAATAACATCCTTGCTATTTCGTATTTAAGCCATTTATCGGGAAGGGATATTTTGCCCGAGGTGATAGTGAGAAAAGGGGCATCCCACCACAGTAAATCCGCCGAGGACGGCACCGCTTCTGCCGGGTATATCAGAAACCATTTCTTCGATGAAGAGATTGAGGAGTTAGTGCCAAAATCAGCATTTGCACTATATAAAGAGGCTTTTTCAAAGGGGCATTATTTTAGACCGAATGAATGTGCCGATAAAATGATTTTATCAAAACTTCGCAGTATGACGCCTTCCGATTTAAAGCTTTTGCCCGATTTGTCCGAGGGGATAGAGCACAGACTTTATAAGGCGGTACGGCAAGCGCTTACACTCGAGGAGCTCTACACCCTCATTAAAAGCAAGCGCTATACAATGGCGAGGGTGCGCAGGCTTGTTATGTCGGCATATTTAGGGCTTAGTGCAGGGGAAGCCTACACTGCTGTGAGGCACTGCAATATTATTGGAATGAATGAGCGTGGGGCGGAGATTTTATCCTTAATAAATAAAAACGGCAAGCTCATAGCCTCGCATTCACCAAAACGCCTAAAAGAGCTTTTGCCCGAATGTAGCGATAAAATAGATAGGGACTGTATGTCCACGGATTTGTATAATTTAATGCTAAAATCCCCACAGCCTTGTAGTGGGTACAGTGGTGAGAGAATTGTGAAAATTTAGCGGATATAATCTTTATAAGCATTTTTAGCCATGCTTTTTGTATATGCCTTTCCACCGCAGATTTAGGGAGATAAACAAAATAATTTCCCTAAATAAAAAAATGCGTAGACACAGATTTTGTGTTAAGATTATATCTGCACCTAAAAATAAAGCTCCTAAAAGCACCTGTTTTTCACTTCTACCACTAATATTTGGGGGTGAAAAAAGAAATAAAAAATATTTGTAAAAAACTATTGACAATGATATTAAATCGTGATATAATAATCAAGCGTTAAAACGCTGGTGTAGCTCAGTTGGTAGAGCAGCTGATTTGTAATCAGCAGGTCGGGGGTTCGAGTCCGTCCACCAGCTCCAAAAAAACTTAATAGGGGAGATTTCCCGAGCGGCCAAAGGGGGCAGACTGTAAATCTGTTGTTTCTGACTTCGGTGGTTCGAATCCACCATCTCCCACCAAAACAAAAAAGAACACGAAAGTGTTCTTTTTTATTTTGTGG
>CAYJIJ010000130.1:0-2761 GCA_964370185.1 uncultured Oscillospiraceae bacterium | reverse complement strand
CCATGCCCGAGGATTACGCAAATTTGTAAAATATGTTTGTAGGGGGCGATGCCTATATCAGCCCCTACATCGACACCACCAACACAACACCTTTGAAAGGAATGACTATAATGATGCCAAAATTCACCGATAGCTATCAAGTTGCCGTAATAGGTGCAGGCCATGCAGGAATAGAAGCCGCTGTTGCCGCCGCAAAACTTGGCGCACGCACTGTGCTTTTCACAATATCCCTCGACGCAGTGGGAAATATGCCATGTAACCCTTCTATTGGGGGCACTGCAAAGGGGCATTTAGTGCGTGAAATTGATGCGCTCGGTGGGGTTATGGGGATTGCCGCCGATGCCACATTCATACAAAGCCGTATGCTAAACAAAGGCAAAGGCCCAGCGGTGCACAGTCTGCGTGTCCAGAGCGATAGAGCATGTTACCACCACTATATGAAAGAACTTGTGGAAAACACCCCCAATTTAGATTTAAAGCAAGCCGAAATAGTGGATGTTTTCACCGATGAAAACGGCGCTGTTTGCGGTGTCATCACACATCTTGGCACTGCATATAAAACCGAAACTGTAATACTTGCCACGGGCACATTTTTAAATGCAACAATCCATGTTGGCGATATTAACTATATGAGCGGCCCCGATGGAATGCACGCCGCATTAAAACTATCCGATAAGCTCGCTGAAAAAGGGGTTTCCCTCCGCCGTTTTAAAACAGGTACACCTGCAAGGGTGCACAGCACCTCCATCAATTACGATAAACTTGAGCTCCAACCGGGGGACTCCCCCATCACCCCATTTTCCTTTACCACAAACCCCGAAAACCTTAAAAATAAAGCCGATTGCTTCATTGCATACACCAATGAGCACACCCATGAAATAATAAACGAAAATATCCACCGCTCGGCAATGTATAGTGGAAATATTGAGGGTGTTGGCCCGAGGTATTGCCCGAGTATTGAAGATAAAGTTGTGAGATTTGCAGATAAAATTCGCCATCAAGTGTTTGTTGAGCCAATGGGACTTGATACCCGTGAAGTCTATCTTCAAGGGATGTCCTCCTCCCTGCCCGAAGAGGTGCAAATAGAGATGTACCGCTCGATGGTTGGTCTTGAAGATGTAAAAATCATGCGCAATGCCTATGCTATCGAATACGACTGCGTAGACCCCACCACCCTAAAAGCCACCTTGGAATTTAAGGCGGTGAAAGGACTGTATGGCGCAGGGCAATTTAATGGCACTTCGGGTTATGAAGAGGCGGCGGCACAGGGGCTTATTGCAGGGATTAATGCCGCAAGAAGGGTTTTCGCCCAGAGTGAATTTATCTTAGACAGAGGAAGCTCCTACATAGGCACTTTAATTGACGACCTCATTATAAAAGGTTGCTCCGACCCATACCGCATGATGACTTCACGCTCGGAATACCGTCTGCTTTTAAGGCAGGACAATGCCGATAAACGCCTCACCCCCATTGGTCATGAAATTGGGCTTATTGATGATGAGAGATACAGCGCCTATTTAAAGAAACAGGAGCTAATTGAAGCGGAGATAAAAAGGGTGAAAGCAAAGAGCATACCGCTCTCAACCGAGCTAAACGAAATGCTCACTGCAGTTGGCACTGCACCACTAAAGCAGTCGATAAAAGAAGCGGAAATTATAAAGCGTCCGCAGATTTCCTATTTAAGCCTTGCCCCATACGACTTAGACCGCCCCACCCTACCGGCGGATGTCTGTGAACAGGTGGAAATAGAGATAAAATACGATGGCTACATTGCAAAGCAAATCGCACAGGTGGAGCAGATGAAACGCCTCGAAATTAAGGCACTGCCAAAGGATATAAACTATATGGATATAGCAGGGCTTCGCCTTGAAGCAAGGGAAAAATTGAGCAAAATAATGCCATCAAATTTAGGACAGGCTTCAAGAATATCGGGGGTAAGTCCTGCGGATATTTCGGTGCTCATTATCTATTTAGAACAGAAAAAGGGGGCAAAATAATGAAGTATGTAGACAGTGATTACCTAAAACAGATATTTAGTGAGAATTTATTTGAGCTCACGCCAGAGCAAGTAAAAAGCTTTGAAAAATACGCAGAGCTACTAATCGAATACAATAATCACACCAACCTAACCGCTATAACCGACCCTAAAGAAATAGCGCTAAAGCATTTTTTAGACAGCGCCGTGCTACTAAAATACTGCGGGATAAAACAGGGCGCAAATCTAATAGATGTTGGCACTGGTGCAGGGTTTCCTGCACTGCCACTTAAGATACTTCGCCCCGATTTAGAGATTACACTCCTTGATAGCCTAAATAAAAGGCTTAAATTCTTGGTGGATTTAAGGGAGCAGTTATCGCTAAATGAAGTTGACTGCGTACACAGCAGAGCGGAGGACGGTGGCAGAAACAAAAACTACCGTGAAAAATACGATATAGCCACAGCAAGGGCGGTGGCAAACCTCGCTTCCCTCAGCGAATACTGCCTGCCTTTTGTAAAGGTTGGTGGGGTGTTTATAGCGCTTAAAGGCGCAATTGCCGAGCAGGAAATAGAAGATGCTACTAAGGCGATTAGCATTTTAGGGGGCAAAATTGATAAGGTTTTCTCCTTTACCCTCCCCGAAGAACAGCAGAGAAACATAATTGTGATAAAGAAAATATCGCAAACTCCGCCAAAATACCCGAGAATGGGTACAAAAATCCAAAAAGACCCTATAAAATAAGGATTTATTTAGGATTTTCCGTCGTTTATTGCGACGAGTTTT
>CAYJIJ010000129.1:1743-2973 GCA_964370185.1 uncultured Oscillospiraceae bacterium | reverse complement strand
CCAGGCACAGGACGATAATATCAAAACCCCCACTTCGGTGGGGGTTTTTTGAGTGGAAAGCGAAAAGTTTTAATAGATTTTTTTCAAAAAATCTTGGGGTGTGGGGCAATGCCCCATAAATAGAAAGGCGAAGCCTAAAATATGCGTGGATTTTTTGAGTGAAAAGTGAAAATTAAATTATAGCGAAAAACCCTAATGCCCGAACTCGTGTATAGGCAAAGAATAAGGGCTACCCGTCCACACTAATCGACAATAAATCATTGCAATTAAAGCGTTTATAATATATAATAGATGTAATTTAATGTAATCCATAAAAGTTACATATGGGGGAAGGATAACTAATGAAAATGAAGAAAATTTTATCGGCATCACTTGCAGTCGCAATGTTATTATCATACGCACCAACTGCATATGCGGCAGACCCAGTAGCGATAATTGATCCACTGGGTACGGTCTACGAAATGGGAAGCGACAATATCCTTAGAGCAACCGATGGCACAATCGGACATGGCGAGAATTTTTATGTAATGCTTGTAGATGAAAGCACATATAGCCCTACGGACATTAAAAGCGACGACCTAAGAAGCCTTAGAGTATATACCGACCTCAAAGTGGGCGAAGATTATGTGACAGGTGAGGAAATCATCTACAAAAAAGCGGAAGATGTACTTGTTAAAACAAATACATCAATTGCAAACACATATGCGCTAAGCGTGGCGCTTAACATGCCGGGCGAAACCACTGCTTTTACTGTGGTTGATGGCATTACAAAAACCGACGGCACAGGCTACACAGAGCTTGAAATAGCAGCTTTTACCGATGCGGAAAAGCGTGAGATAGCCGAAAGAGCAATCGATAAGTATAAATTGGAAACAACATCCGATAGAATTCGAATGACCATGCTCTCTCTAACTCATAACTCCGTCCAAGGCGGATTCCTATCAAATGGGCAATACTTCATAGATGAAGCGACAATGTTAGCTAATTTACCTGCTATTAAAATTTCAGCTGATACTGGTTATAAAAAATATGACGACGGTAATGGTAACATATACTATACGAAAGGCTTAACTGAAACTCCACAACATGGCCATGAAGCAATTAGCGGGAGTAATATGCTTCATCGTGCGATAATTAATGGTGTAGAGGTATATAGTAAGAGCCATGATGTGCTTGAGAAGATGTCGTTCGATCATGAGTTAACACTCACAAATGGTGCAGTTGAGCGCA
>CAYJIJ010000129.1:0-1733 GCA_964370185.1 uncultured Oscillospiraceae bacterium | reverse complement strand
CATACCATCAAGCCCAACATTCTATTATGACAGTGAGAGTGGAAATCAGCGTATTGGATATACAAAATTAACGGGACAACATTATGTAACTAACCTAACTCCTCCAACATATAAAAGTCCTTTAGACTATGATGGTATTAATGACATTGTAGGGATGCCTTATCTTAATATTGTAGCTGCCACTGAGCTTAATACCGAACTGAATAATAACTCAAGCTGGGGTATTTACAATAGCGATGGTAGCGAACCCACAGCAAGTAATAGAGTACTGCTTTCCACTGCTCCATCGGGGGCTTTTACCACCAAGATAACCACTCTACCCACTAACGGCTATTTTATTAAAGCGTCAGAAAGTACAAATGAATTTACTTATCAAACCGCTGATATATATACACTTGTAAGTGCTGATAGTGATTACGATATATTAAAAAATGGTGATGAGTATGTAGTAGCAGCTGTGGGTACTTATGAAAATGTAGCCGGTGGATATGAGTTGCCGGGTTATAAAGCGCCAAATCGCTATACAAATGAAACCGAGGCATTAGACCGCTATAATATTCTAACACAAGAGATAACCAGTGGATATTTCAGAGTAGCGGATGGAGTATATTTCACTCAATTGGCTGATATCTATCAAGATTTAGCAGCGGATGAGATAAAGTACACTTCGGTCTCAGCCGCAAATAAGCATAGCATTTTATCCACCGATGTAATTGGCGTATTACACAATCAATATGTATGGCAGCATAAAACAGATAATTCGGTTTTAACAACTCAGACAGAGATAGCCAACACTACGGATGCAAACTTTGCCACTGCAAGAGCTACTGCAGAAATGACTGCGACTAAATCCGCTGCAATTGGCACAGCAGAAGTGCCAATCGCAGGCACAGCCACACTAACAGGAACCGATTATTACTACTTTGTAGAGCTACAAACAAAGAGCTACACAGGAGCAAATTCCTATGATGTAGCAGGCTCTATATCCGTGGGTAAATCCACAAGTGATGCCGAGGACAGAGGCAGTGCCGCTATAAATATAACCCTTAGCACTGGCGAGTACGGTGGTGGCGCAGCGCAGAGCGGTGACATTGAAATTGACGGTGAAACAGGCGCAATAGTGCAGTTTGAAGAAGATGCGGGCGAAATATACATTCATTGGGGCGAGAATGCAATGTTTATAGTGAATGTAAGCGGACAGGATGATTTAAACCTCGCCTACAATAGAAACTTCGATAGCTATTTTGCAGACCGCCACGGCTATGCAAATATCGACTTTATAAACTTTTTAGCACAGCCAAGATTTAATAGAAACGGTGAATTTTACATCTATGCAGATGAAAGCATGTACATCTATCAGCTAAATGAAGATGGCTATGCAGAGGAAATAAGCGGACTTGAATATGACGAAGACGAAGAAGCATGGACATTCAGAACAAACCAGCTCACAAGCTATGTGATATCTGACGAAGAGCTTGTACTGACTGACGAGCAGGGCAATATAACCCAGCCAGAGGACGCACAGCCCTCCCCAACAATCACAAGCCATATAGATGGAAAAGTAAATCCAGCAACAGGAAGATAATGAGATAATAAAAAACCCCACTTCGGTGGGGTTTTTTGATTGAAAAGTGAATAATGAAAAGTTAATTTGTTTCGCTGATGGCGAAACAAATTAAAGTTTTACTTAATTTTTTTCAAAAAATTATGGGGTATGGGGTGAAACCCCATAA
>CAYJIJ010000128.1:0-2980 GCA_964370185.1 uncultured Oscillospiraceae bacterium | reverse complement strand
GCAGTAATTATAGGTAGATGTGCCGATTATATCCTTCGTGATTTTGATGTATTAAAAGTGTTCGTCCATGCTTCCGACAACGATTATAAAATTAAGCGTTATGCCGAAAGAGAAGAGGATAAGGAAAAAAGCACAAAGGAAATCGAAAAAGAAATGCGCCGTGTGGATAAGCATCGAGCGAGCTATTATCAGCAGATTAGCGGTCAAAAATGGGCGGATATGTCAAACTACAATCTTTGTATAGATACTTCTAAGGTGGGAGTAGATGGTGCTGTTGCTATTATTTTAGCGACTGTTAAATTATTATAAGGATGAAAATATTAAGCCCGACAGTTAAAACTTATACATTATATGCGTCGGGCAAACTAAAGGAGGATGGATATGTTAAAAAACTTTAAACCGCCGGAGGGCGAAAATTCAACAAGCAGAAAAAAGCAGATTAAAGCTTTGCAGGAGAAACTCGCCGTTTTACAGCAGCAGCTCAGAGAAGCAAAACTTCCTGTGATAATCCTAATTGATGGAATGAGTGCTTCGGGCAAAGGCACGGTGATAAGCAGAGTAAGTGCAAGACTCGAGCCGAGGGGCTATAAAGTTTTTTCGGCAAAACCTGCGGTGGGCGATGAAGCAAGAAAACCTTTCTTATGGCGATTTTGGAGGGACATCCCTGCAAAAGGTGGCATATCCATCTTTGAGAGAGGTTGGTATTTAGAGCCGTTTGAGCAGATGAGGGAGCATGACGACTTCGACGAATTTTACACGGGCTCTGTAAATACCTTTGAGCGCCAGCTCAGCGACGATGGCTATCTAATACTGAAATTCTTCTTAAATATCAGCAAGGAAGAACAGCGTGATAGAATGGAAGATCTTGAAGACAGCAAGGCGACCGCTTGGCGTGTGAGCGACAGGGACAGGGAGCAAAACCGCAACTACGACGAAGTGCTTGAGGTGAGGAGTAGACTTCTTGAGCTAACAAACACAGACGCCGCACCTTGGAACATTATTTATAATGAGCATGAGAACATAGGGGTCTATAAACTGCTTAAAAAAATGTGCGAGGAAATTGAAAAAGCACTCGAGGGTAAAAAGCGAAGCTGTGAGCCTAAGATAAAGAGCAAAAATTTAATTCAAATGCCAAAACTCTCCGAAGTGGAACTTGATTTTACGCTCACCGAGGAAGAATACAAGAAAAAACTCAGCGACGAGCAGAAGAAGCTTTCAAGACTGCACAGTCTTTTGTATCGTGAAAAGGTGCCTGTGATAATCGCTTTTGAGGGTTGGGATGCCGCCGGTAAGGGCGGTGCTATCCGCAGGCTTTCGTGGTCGCTCGATCCAAGGGGATTTGAGGCGATTTCGGTAGCCGCCCCCACCCCGGATGAGCTTGCACATCACTATTTGTGGAGATTTTGGAATAAGCTTCCCAAAGATGGCCATATAGCGTTATACGACCGCAGTTGGTATGGCAGGGTGATGGTGGAGCGAATAGAGGGCTTTACTGCGGAAGAGCGTTGCATACAGGCGTATAATGAGATAAATGAATTTGAAAAGTCGCTGACCGATTGGGGTGCAGTGGTGCTTAAATTCTGGGTACATATAGATAAGGAAACCCAACTTGCACGCTTCACAGAACGACAAAACAATCCCGAGAAACAATATAAAATCACCGACGAAGACTGGCGCAACCGAGAAAAATGGGATGTATACGAAGATGTGGTAAACGAAATGATAAAAAACACCTCAACCAAAAAAGCGCCATGGATAATAGTGGAGGGCAACGATAAAAAGTACGCCCGCATAAAAGTGCTTAAAGAGGTGCGCAAAGCTCTTGAGCGTAAATTGGAGTAGGGCGTTAGGAGTTTTGGATTTCGATATTTTATAAATTCTATAAAGCTATGGTATTGTTGTAGGGCATGGGTAGAGCCATTGTCCTACAACATTTTTGTTTTTTGTGATGCGTTTTGCATTATTTTCGGTGGTACGCAAAATAGTGAATAGTGAAGTTTTACTTGATTTTTTTCAAAAAATCATGGGGTATGGGGTGAAACCCCATAAATAGAAAGGCGAAGCCGAGAAAAGAATGCAGCAATTTTTGCGAAGCAAAAGAGCGGAGATATTTTAAGTGAAAAGTGAAAAGTGAATAATGAAAAGTTAAGGTGTTTCGCCATCGGCGAAACAGATTAAAGTTTTACTCGATTTTTTTCAAAAAATCGTGGGGTGTGGGGCAAAGCCCCATAAATAAGTAGGCGAAGCCGAAAAAAGAATGCAGCAATTTTTGCGAAGCAAAAGAGCGGAGATATTTTAAGTGAAAAGTGAAAAGTGAATAATGAAAAGTTAAGGTGTTTCGCCATCGGCGAAACAGATTAAAGTTTTACTCGATTTTTTTCAAAAAATCATAGGGTATGGGGCAAAGCCCCATAAATAAGTAGGCGAAGCCGAAAAAAGAGCGGAGATTTCAGAAATCCGTAGGGGCGAACCTGTGTGTTCGCCCGAGGTGATGCACAACCTAAAATAATGTGCAAAATTCCATTGTAGGGGCATGGCTTGCCGTGCCCGAGGATTATGCAAAAGCATAAAACCACCTGTACACAAGCGGTCACGGCAAGCCGTGACCCTACAAATGCCACTACAGACCCTGCACAATCTAAAATCTGCTCAATAAATTATGCGGTGTCGTAGATATATTAAGGGGCTTTGCCCCCAAGCAGATATAATGAAATTATTTACTGAGGTAATTCCCCACCTTTTAAAAGGCGGATTTATGCTCCCATTGCTTTATTTCAGATTGATGGTCAACTTTATACTACGGATTATTTATATTATCTGCAACGCAGATAATATAAATTTGCCATTTGCTCGGTTGTCACGATAGTGACGAGAGCAAGGCAATCTAAATCGCCCCTGCGAGGATATAAATAATCGAAGCGGAGTGGAGATTATTTATATTATCTGTATCGGCATATCCTAAATCTTTATGAGATACTAA
>CAYJIJ010000127.1:0-3001 GCA_964370185.1 uncultured Oscillospiraceae bacterium | reverse complement strand
AAATACCCATATAACTGATTTGCAATATTGATTAAGACGGCGCTATAAAGCTGTTAGGATTTTTATTCTATTAGTGCAAGTGGTAAAATATACTAAAAATCCCTTAGACGATTTTAGTTCGTCTAAGGGGAATTTGGTACGCCTGATTGGATTTGAACCAACGACACCCAGCGTCGGAGGCTGGTGCTCTATCCACTGAGCTACAGGCGCATATATATGAAAGCTATGTTACCACAGCAATCAACTTTTTAATTCAGTAGTCAAATAGTAGTCATTTCATTTTCCCACTGGCTTTTACTTAAGGCTAAACCCCCATAAATAAAGCCTTTCTCCCACCTAACACCCTCACCTGAGCAGAGTAGTCGGAGGCGTATGGCGCATTTTTATAAAGTGGCTGTTTAAGTGGGTTTGTGGTGGTTGTGTACAAGTAAATCGCAACATATGAAAAGCCTGTAATCACTTATGCCAAGCGGTTTTACAGGCTTTTTTGATGTTTTGGGGAAGTGGTAGTCAAATAGTGGTCAGGTGTGGTCAAAAAAACAAATCCAAGATTTTCACCCTATAAACACATCGCCATATATAGTGGAAGATAAGTAATATCATCCTTAACCATTACATCTTTAGGATACAGCACATATTTTTCACCGATATTTCGAGAAAATCTTTTGCTAAACTTTGTCAGCGATGAATGGCTAATCCTCTTACCTGATTTAACTTCTACAGGGCTAATCTTTTTATTTCTTGTAATTATGAAGTCAATTTCCATATGATTTTCTCGGTTTAGCGCATCACTGCGAGAATAGAAATATAGTTTATGACCGTTTCGCCTCAGCATTTGAGCCACTACATTTTCCATAATCATACCTTCGTTAATTTCTATCCTATCAAATAGCACAGCCTTGTAAACCTCATCTTCAGTTAACAGATTACTGATAAGTGACTGAGTAACTAAAAGACCCGTGTCCGCCATATAACATTTCTGCGTAGCATAGTCTGCACTTAATGCCAGTGCCACAGTGGGGTCGGTGGCATTGTAGCAGGTATTCACTATCATAGCTTCACTAAGCCAAATAAAAGAGTCCTCATAACTCCTAAATCTTGCATTTTTGCTTATGGAAGTAATTGTGTATTTTTTCTCTTTTTTAGTAAGCTGAGAGGGTATTCCATCAAAAATAGCATACACCTTATCTTCATATCCCGATGCAAATTTAGCAACATCTTCACGATACAGAGATAGAATTCTCCGCTTTGCCATGTCGGGTTTTTCAAATGTTTTTGACTCCACATAAGCCATAACAGATTGTGGCATTCCTCCAACTATAATGTATTGCCTAAAATCATTCATTACTTTCCTGTGTAAACTTTGCCCTAAAGGCGTCTTGCTTTCAAAGCAATTGTGTATCAAATTTGCCGTACTTTCATCACCCATTGCCCACAAAAATTCCTCAAAGTCAAGCGGGAACATTTCGATATGTTCTTCTTCTGAGGGTATAATAATATCCTGTACATTCTTTTTTAGACGAATAAGTGAGCCTGTTTCGATATAATCATATCTGCCATCTGCCACTAAATATTTAATAAGTTGGCGTGCTTTGGGGAACTGCTGTACTTCATCGAATATAATCAGGGATTTTCTATTATGCAAAGTCACACCAAAATATGCCGATAGCTTTAGGAAAAACAAATCAAGGTTAGCTGTTTCATTTAGAAACAAGTCGGTAATTTCGGGAGATACATTACCAAAATCAACTATAATGTGTGTTTTGTACTCGGCCTTTGCAAACTCTTTGCAGATATAGCTTTTGCCCACACGCCTCGCTCCGTCAATCATTAATGCAGTTTTGCCACCACTTTCAGTCTTCCACTGCAATAATCTATCATATAATTTTCGTTTTAACATTACTTCTTTAGCCATAAACTATACACCTCACTTGTTTGCTATATAAGTGATACAAAAAAATCTATATACCTATATTATATGATAATTATAGCTTATTATGCACGAAAAAGCAAGTTGTTATGTGAAGTTTTGTCACGAAAAAGCAAATTGTTTTATTGTTAATTTGCACAGAATATCAATTTAAAGTTTAGGGATTTATTTTTGGAGAATAATCAGCATCATGAAAAACTATACTACCCAGTAGCTGTACATCTTGTTTGATATAATGTAATTAAAATAAAACTAAATAGAAGGAAGCAATGTCAAGTGCACAATAAAGAACAGAATTATAATTCAAATACTGGACGGTGACAGATTAAAAAAATTGAGGAACTATTCTTAGCCAAGATTATTTGAAAACTCTAATCAAAAGATATGTTATATTAAAGTTGAAATACCTTAAAAATAATGCTATACTAAATATTATAGCATAATACACTTGTGGACAATATTGAACATTGCTAAGCAATCATAACTGATTAATGATAGAGGAGATATGTAGTGAACAAGAGAGATTCCTCAAGACCGATTTTAGAACAATACAACCAAGACCTAATACACTTTAACCATTCTCCCGATTTTAATATTACCTTTTCGGATAATATTAGTAATCATTTGAACGAAACGGGATGGCTTACCTTTTTTGGAAATTCTTATAAGGTGGAAGTTTTTAGGGAACTTACGCCCAATTTGATTAAACACTATAAGCGACTAAAGTGTAGTGGGTTTGATTCAGGAATACCTACTAACAGAAGAATTGTTAGACAATCTTCTGAACCTGATTGGAGAAATATTCGATTGCGTGAAATTTCAGGCGATGTATGTGATATTGAATTTGCAGATATGGAGAGCTGTATTATTAGTTTAGATGATTACAAGCAATTAAAAAAATATTTTTTCGAAACATTTAAACATCAAATATTAGACGAAAGTAAATTTTATTCATTAGCAAAAAGTGATCTTGATAAACTTATGCAATGCCATACATTTTATGATATTGTCGCAGCTTTTGTTATGAAATCACCTTTAGAATTTTTTCTTGTACCATATATTCTATACAGT
>CAYJIJ010000126.1:0-3144 GCA_964370185.1 uncultured Oscillospiraceae bacterium | reverse complement strand
TCTTCAACAACTATCTCAAGCGGTGTGGCTATATCCCTCACCACTCGGTATTTTGCCACTATATCAAAATCCTCTTCCCCCTCGGTAGCGCTTAGTGTGCGTGAGATTATATCCCAGCTTTCGCCATACTCCGCTTCCCTTTCATTTATCATGCTAAGGCAATAATCCTTTGCCTGCTCGGCTGAAAGGGTAATAGTTTTCGGCTCCCAAAATGTATAGCTCTCGCTACCTTTATTAATCGGCAGTGCCACTCCAAAGAGTGTCACTGTTTCTTTTTGTTCGTTAATGGTGTGAAACTCGGTTTTCTCCTCCACTCTGCCAAGAGGTATCCTCACCCCAAACACCTCGATAAACGAAATCTCCTCTTCTTCGCCCTGTGGGATATAATCGTCCTGTTCATAAGAAATGCTCGCCTTTATTTCCTCCACAGTTTTAGCAAGCACAACTCCCCTCGCCTTTCTGATTAAGGCGTTATCATGCCCGTCCCTTGTTATTCCGCTGATTAATATGTCCCCTTTTGCTACTGTGTCCCCCACCTCTACCACCGCTTGACCCTCATACACCTCAACCCTTGTTATAACTCCATCCGTCATGGCAACTATATTTTGTGGCTTTGTGTGGTCGTCCTCGATGGCTGGTGGTGGGGTAAACTCTGTAAGCTCTATATATACACTGCTCCCCCTAAAATTTATAGCAATAAAGCTTAGCTCCTCCATGTTTATCAGCATTTGTTTTTCAAGGATGAGTGCGTCTAAATCCCTGTGGGACACCCCTGGTTTTATTCCTATTTGTGCAAGCTGATAAACTATTTCTTCCTCACTTATATTCTCATTCCCCTCTATTTCTATTCTCCATATCCTACCCGATAGCAGATAGAGCAGGGCGAGGATGAAAATAAATCCGATAAACAAACCTCTTCGGGTGCGGTAATTCCAAAGAAAAAATGGCACTCCCTTTCTCTCGCTCACTCGAATTCTCACGCCACATTTTTTAGCAACTGGCTTTAGTTTTTTGTAAATTCGCGGGTATGTTTTGGCGGTAAATCCCTCAGCCGTTGGGCGAATATCCCAGATTTTAAGCCCCTGTTTATTGCAGAGGCTTAAAAATTTTTCTCCGTAAAAGCCTAAGACGGTGAATGTTGTGACCCCTTGTAAATACCGTATGAGCTTCGTTATTATCAAAGCAAATCCACACTCCTCACACTAAAAATTCAATCGACATCATGCATCCCTTTATCACAATGTCGTCACCGCTGAGATGCTTTAGCACAAGGGAATTGCCCATTATTCTAAGGGGAAAATCCTTTGTGGCAATGGTAATAGTGTTTTCCGAATATTCAAGGATGCTGTTTGCACCGCTTAAAAGCAGCTCTTTGTTTGAATTTATTTCAAGCGATATATCCCCCATGCTATTTGTCAGTTCCATCATACGCTTTAGCTTTTTTATACCCTCCATGCAAACACCCACTTTGCTTGTTTTTATGTGAAATGGGGCAAAAGCTCCCCCACAACTTATAATATTTCTATGCAAAAACAAGTCATATTAGAAATGTCCCACGCCATATATTTATTACAGAAATAAAATGTCGGTAATTTCTAAGGTGCTCCTGTGTAGTTTCCCTCCTATGTCAAGCTATCCCAAATGGGTGGATGCAGAAATCCATACCTACAAAATCAAAACAAAATGGGGGCGATTTTCTGAAGAAATTTTTTAAGAGCGCATCGCTTGCAGTGGGTGTTGCAGTGATTTTTATAATAGCGTATAGTCTGCTTTGTTCCGACGCAGGTGCAAAAGGCGCATTCATCGGCATGGAAACCGCAGTGAACAGCGTATTACCTGGGCTTTTTCCAATGATGATACTTTCTTCCCTCGCTATGAATACCGCTGTAAATAAGCCGCTCACCTTTATATTTTCACCCATAACAAGCTATCTTATGGCAGTGCCTAAAAAATATGGCAATATCGTGATTTTTTCGCTGATAGGGGGTTATACCGTCGGTGCAAATCTCATTGGCGAGGCTTTAGAAAGAGGCGAAATGGACGAAAACACCGCTTCAAGGCTTTTGTGCATATCGGTAAATCCTGGCATAGGCTACACTGTTGCGGTGGTGGGCGCTACAATGCTAAAAAGCAGGCAGGCGGGGTGGATACTTTTTTTCTCCCAACTTTTATCAGTAATAATAACTGCAAGACTTTGCGCCATACCAAAAAATTACCTTAATAGTAAGGCCCTCCCCCCCTCCCTGCCTTTTGCGAAAGCACTCACCACGAGTATTGCCAGCAGTATCTATGGCATGATAAATATAATTGCATTTATGGGGTGCTTTTCTTCGCTTATTTATCTTTTAAACGATTTAGGTATTATTAAAAGTCTGAGCATATTTTTTTCCACCTTACTCCCCTCACCGCTGATGGACTACACCCTCTTTTATTCCTTTATCAGTGGTTTTTTCGAGGTGGCGAGTGGATGTGTGGCGGCACTTGGAGTAAACCATGCACTGCTCCTACCCTCCCTATCTTTCATCCTTTCTTTTGGAGGACTTTCGGTGATGGCTCAAGTATACACCCTTGTAAGACGGGATATTCCCATGATGCCCTTTATACTCTCACGGATGGCACAGGCATTTTTATCGGCTGCAATTGCGGTGGTGCTCGGGGGTATATTCGGCGGCGCCCTCCCCGTTTTTTCCTCCGCCTCCCCCCCAACAATGCATTTCGACAGCTCCACCCTGCTAATCACTCTCTGCATGCTCAGCATGTGCTCCATGCTTTTATTTAGCGCTTCACTTTCAATAAGCGAATTTAACCGCCTAATAATAGCTAAAAACAGTTAGAAATCAGATGGTACTTATAATCAGAACGCAGTTATAAGTGCCACCTGATTGTGGGGTAAGAAATATAAAATACAAAAATGAATAAAAATACCCTGTAAACTATTGACTTTTATCCAATAAAGCGATATAATAAATGAGCGTTAATTCGCCTTACCGATTAATTATAGCTTGCCGCTGTGGTGGAATCGGCAGACACAAGGGACTTAAAATCCCTCGAAGTAACATTCGTACCGGTTCAAGTCCGGTCAGCGGCACCAAAATTCCCATAGACGAACCATCGTCTATGGGAATTTTTCTGCATAAACTAAAA
>CAYJIJ010000125.1:0-3199 GCA_964370185.1 uncultured Oscillospiraceae bacterium | reverse complement strand
AAGCCATTAATTTTGTATATGCTCATAGAAGACGGCAGCAAAAGGTTTAAGGATTTGATGGGGTCTGTTACGCAAGTTTCGCAAAAAACACTGACTAATCAGCTAAGAGAGCTTGAAGCCGATGGACTAATAACAAGAAAAGCCTTTAGTGAAATTCCTCCACGAGTTGAGTATTCTGTAACGGACAAAGGCAGAACCCTCTTCCCCATACTCGAAATGATGTGCGAATGGGGCGAAAAAAATAAAGGTGATAGATTTGAGATTACAAATCCTCAATGTTTATAAGGCTATCACACCTAAAAAGTTATGTATTCGCATGTTTTTTGAGGTGTGATGGCTTTTCCTTTAGCTTCTCAGGCTTTTTTATCCTTAAAACCATTCATGCTACTACTTTAATCAAATTTTAATAAATATGTGCTATAATACGAGTAAAACCTATTAAAGGAAGTTTGCTTATGAGAATTTTGCTTGCAGAAGATGAGCGCGATATGAATAAAATCATCACAAAAAAATTAGTGTCCGAGGGCTATGCTGTTGATAGCTGTTTTGATGGCGAAACAGCACTGGATTATATCATCAGCACTGATTATGATGTGATTATACTTGATATTATGATGCCAAAGATGGATGGCTTTTCAGTGCTAAAAGCCATGCGTCTTAAATGTATTGAAACCCCCGTAATTTTTCTAACAGCGAGGGACGCCGTATCCGACAGGGTGAAAGGTCTTGATTTAGGCGCAAATGATTACCTTGTAAAACCTTTTTCTTTTGAGGAACTCATGGCTCGTATTCGTGTTATGGCAAGGCAACAATCGGGTAAGTCCACAAATGTATTAACAGCCTCCGACTTAACACTCGATATTAGCTCGCACATTGTAAAGCGTGGGGGAACTGTGATAAATCTATCGGCGAAAGAATACGCAATTTTAAAATATATGATGTACAATGTCGGTGTTGTGCTCTCAAGGGAAAAAATCGAAAACCATGTTTGGAATTTTGACTATGAGGGCGGCACAAATGTGGTGGATGTGTATATCAGGTATCTTCGAAAGAAAATTGATAGCGACTATGAAATAAAGCTCATACATACTGTTAGAGGTAGTGGCTATGTACTTAGGGAGGGCCTATGAAAAAAATATCAGCAAAAATAAGGCTCACACTTTTCACAACATTTCTCATGCTACTTATGGCAGGTCTTTTAATCGCTCTCATGTTCTCGCTGAGTGATGATATTGTTTTGGCAAACAGTATCGCTCAGCTAACCGAAGTGGTGGATGACAACTCCGATGAACTTGAGTATGATGATGGCAGGCTTGATACAGGGGATGTGGATTTCTTCAAAAAAGGCGTCTACACACTACTTTATTCGCAGGAGGGCGAATACATTGCTGGTGATTTCCCAGAGGAAGGCATCTCTGAACAGCCATTTCAGGACAAAGAAACCGCAGAATTTACCACGAATGGAACATTATATTATATCTACGACAGATTATCGCCGGTGGAGGATTCACGCTCCCTTGTGTGGATGCGTGGAGTTATTGCGATAGACGAGGTCGCAAGTGCCACACACAGCATTTTACAAACAGCGATGTTCTCTTTGCCATTTTTTGTGCTTTTAGGTGCATTTGGGTGTTATTTCATCGCTAAAACCACATTTCGACCTATAGACAAAATTATAAAAACCGCAGAAGAAATAAGCGAGAGCGAAAACCTCGCTTTACGCATTGACTTAAGGGATGGAAGCCCCGAAATACAAAAGCTTTCCGATACATTCGATAAAATGTTTGAACGATTAGAGGGTACATTTGAAGCGGAGAAGCAATTCACCTCCGATGTTTCCCATGAACTCAGAACTCCAACCGCCGTTATTTTAGCACAGTGCGAGTATGCCATCGGTGAAAGCATCACCTTAGAAGATAAAGAAGATGCTCTTGAAACAGTGCAAAGGCAGGCGTTAAAGATGTCGAGTCTTATCTCGGATTTATTAAATCTCATACGCATGGACAGGGGTTTGCAAACATCTAAGCTTCAGCAGATAAATCTCAGCGACCTTGTGCGTGAAGTCTGCAAGGAGCAAAAGCTTATTGCCCCTCCTGACTTAAAGATGACATATGATATTACCCCAGATATTAATGGAGCATTTGACTCTGCAATGATTAGCCGACTGCTTGAAAACTTAATCAGCAATTCATTCCGCTATAAAAAAGAAAATGGTAGTACCCACATTATGCTTACAAGCACTGATGCAGAAATTCTCCTATCGGTGAAGGACGACGGCATAGGCATAGCGGAAGAAAATATCGAAAAAATTTGGCATAGATTTTATCAGGTGGACAGTTCACGAACAGCAAGTCAACATGGAAGCATGGGTTTAGGCCTATCCATGGTGGCGCAGATTGCAAAACTCCATCATGCAAAAGCAGAAGTGGAAAGCAGCCTCCATCACGGCAGTTTATTCACTGTGAAATTCCCAAAATAAATTTTTAGCGTTAATGTTATTTTAATTTTCCCACTGTATAGTTTAGTTATTGAAGCTAAGTTATACAGTGGGTTTTTATTCACATACTAAATAAAGGAGGATTTCAAATGACAAATAATATAAAATTTATGCTGCTTGGCATATTTTTAGCGGTGATGAGCGTGGGAGGTTTTGTTTTGGCAGACGAAGAAGAAATTTTCTTAATCTTCGCCATCGCCTTAACCATAGCGGCAATATGGGCATTTGCTAAAGGCTTTATGGAGAGCGCCGAAGAGCGAATAGCAGATAAATGCGAAGACGGCTCAACTAAATTAGCACAAGCACTACCTGCAATAAGCGAACACCAAAAATAATTTAGAAAAATTCACGGCTTTAATGTTACTTTAATTTTAGGTATATAGAATTAGGTTATCAAAGAAAATAAAAAACAAAAACCAAGACACAAGATACAAGGAGGTATTATTATGAAATTGAAAGATATGTTAAAAAAGACGGGCACTATTTCTTGCTCCGTTCTTCTAACAGCGGCTCTTGCAGGCGGTATTCTATCTCTTGCAAAACCTATGCCCGCCGAAGCTAATCAGGTAAGTTTAAGTCAGGGGGAGGCTACTGCACAGACTGTATCAAATGCCACTGAGAATTATATCGGTGAAGCTCGTGCAAGAGAGATAGCACTTGCTCATGCAGGAATGAATGAAGCGGATGTTTCGCATATGCTTT
>CAYJIJ010000124.1:0-3286 GCA_964370185.1 uncultured Oscillospiraceae bacterium | reverse complement strand
AAACATCTGCGTTGAAGTGGAAATGATTGCAGAAATAGATATGGCATAACTAATATTAAAGTGCTGGGCTTATAGTTTGCTATTTTGATAGTTAAACTGCAAAATAGCAAACTATACCGATACATTATCAACAGATTAAGAAAATGATCCTGTATACCTTTCCCCACTTGTGACAGGGAAAGGTATACAAAAAAATATTCAATGGATAAAATTGTTGACGATTTATACCCATATATAAAATTGATGATAAAAGGAGAATGTACTTATGAAAACAATCGGCATTGTAGGCGGCATGGCATGGCAGTCTTCACATGAATTTTACAAAATAATCAATGAATTAGTTAATCAAAAAATTGGTGGTCAACATTCCTGTAAATGCGTTATGTATTCAGTGGATTTAGATCCAATTCTCATTTTGCGTGACGAAGATAATTGGGAAGAGCTATCAGAGATGATGAGGGACGCAGTAAGTCGTTGTGAAGCAGCTGGTGCAGATTTCACGGTTATCTGTTCAAATACAATGCATAAAACGGTTGCCTCCATCAAGGACAAAGTATCCAAACCAATTTTGCATATTGCCGATGTTACAGCGGAAGCAATAGTGGAAAAAGGGTTTAAAACAGTAGGTCTACTCGGGACAAAGTTCACTCTAACGCAGGATTTCTATAAAAGCAAGATGGAAAATGAATATGATATAAAAATTCTTGTTCCCAATGAAGATGATATTGCATTCATCCACCATGTTATATATGAAGAGCTTGATTATAGTATACTTAATCCAGAGTCTGCAAAGAGATTTCTAAAAATAGTGGATGATTTGCATGCGCAGGGTGCTGAAGGGGTTATTTTAGGCTGCACAGAGATTCCTTTGCTGATTAGCCAAAAGGATACCGATGTGCCCCTGTTTGATACAACAACTCTGCACGCAGAAGCCGCTGTGAAATTAGCACTACAAGATTAAAGAATAAGTTAAGGATTATAATTATATGTAAATAAATTTAAGGTGTTTCAGATTTAATTGTACTTTTCACTGAAAAAAACCTCGAACTATCGGTAAATCCCTTTCCGATAGTTCGAGGTTTTCATTTTATTTGTGGTTTTATTTAATACACTCTATTACATTTTTATATGCCTTTGCCACTTCTTGCTCTACAAGTCCATATACAATATATTTATACCCCTGTGATATGCGCAGCTTTGCTTCCTCTACATTTGAAACATAAATTCCAGGCACTTTTCCCATTTTTGTAACTTTCCTGGGAAAGCTCTTTAGTATCTCAACCATTGTAGGGTGCTCCATCTGCCTTATGATTCCCAAAGAAGCAGAAAGGTCAAACGGCCCTAAAAACATTACATCAAGTCCCTCGACTGTAAGTATTGCTTCTAAATTATCATAACATTCCTTGGTCTCGCAGTGGAGTATTGTCAGATTATTTTGGTTTGCTATATTATAATCATTTACTAAATCTTTAGTAATGCCAAAATTAATCGCTCTGGGGATTGCCACCCCTCTGATTCCCTGTGGTGGATATTTGCTACAAGCCACGGCGTATTCGGCTTCTTCTTTGGTGTTAATCAGCGGTATCTGCACACCGTCACAGCCTAAATCCAACGATTTTAATATGCTCACTCTTTCATTCTGAGAAGCTCGAACAATGGAGGATAATCCTCTTAGCTTTGCCATAGCGGACATAGCCATTACACTTTCATAATTAAGCGTACCATGCTCCATGTCAAGTATAACAAAGTCAAGCCCTGAAAGCCCGAGTGCCTCCACTATTTGAGGTTGATTATAAAATACAAATGTACCTATGGCTACCTGTCCACTATATAAATGTGCCTTTAGATTTTCCATCGCTATTACTCACTTTCTGCACAGGGATGTTGTGCAATCCGCTTATGCTGATATCCGCCCTTTAAGGTGTTATTTTTTAAAACTCTGAGTATCTTATGCCATCGGGGTCAACTTTTGAGAGTGCTTTCATCTCTTCTTCCGTTGGCAGTGGCTCTTTGATTACTTCCCCCTTGGTGCGAATTTCAAAGGCGGTGTTCTCCACTACTTCTTCAAAAGTTGTATTACCCATTAATGCTTCTAAATACAGCCCCTCTTCATCCTTGCCAAAGATGCACAGTGGAGTAAATACCTTATTTACATTTCCAGTAGTGGTGATAAAATCTACATTTTTAACAAATACCCTTGGGTCGTGCTTTGTTCTCCATATAAAGGCTTTTTTCACACTTGGTACGAGAACTGCGCTGCCTGCACCACCGGGAAGTTTTACCTTTGGCTTTGCATATTCACCTATTACTGAGCTGTTAAGGTTTCCTTTGCCATCAATCTGCACTCCACTTAAAAAGGCAATGTCGAGCTCCCCTCTGGCACATAGGTCGAATATATCGGTTAAATCAAATCTTCCCTCCGCTCTGCGGGTAAGTGCGTCACTGTCGGTGGATATTTCCAATTTTTCGGGCAATGCGTTAGTTCCACCCGTTATATTCACATATATAAGCTCTTTAGCATATAGTTCCCTGCTTAGCATTATCGAGGCAACGGGCACGGGGGAAGCTACACCATGGAAGACTTTTTCTCCATCTTGTATTCTTCTTGCAATGGCTGTTACCATTATGTCTGCAATATGATAATTCATTAGTTTTCCCCTCCCATAAGATAAGTTTTAAGCTCTTCTTTATCTTTTAGTGCTAAGAATTTCTTTAGCATTTCCCTATCAAAATCATATTCACCTGAGCAACTGCCAGGGGTGGCACCACCCTTTAGTTCTACCACACAATCCACCAAGAGACTTGGAATAGTGGTAAGGTGATTGTTTTCACGGATGCTATCGTTTGACACTATTCTCTCGGCAGTTACAATTACCTTTTTTGACCCCTTTGCAAAGAGCACATCTTCATACACTGGGCCATAAATTCTCACATTGCCGTTTTCGTCCGCTTCTTGGGCGTGGATAATTGCCACATCTGGGGTTATAGCCTTAACGCATCTCACTTCTTCACCGCTAAAAGGGTCTTTTACTGTGGCGAAATAGTCGCAAGCTTCCATTAAGTCGCTACCATCAAGTCCTTTAAAAGGCATGAAAGGTACTCCTTGAACAGACGCTCTAACTGCTGATATTACAGTGTAGCAGGCGTGTTCATTTGCCTTTACCCTACCACTCTCAACTCCTTTGCGGTAAAATCTGCAAAGCCCAAATTCCGACTCATAGCTTATAAATCCAGCGACTACACTGCTCGCTTTTTCCGATAGGCATAATAAATCCACATCGTGAGC
>CAYJIJ010000123.1:0-3468 GCA_964370185.1 uncultured Oscillospiraceae bacterium | reverse complement strand
AGTCCCACTGTTTTAAGTGCAACGGTTTTGCCCCCTGTATTTGGCCCCGTGATTACAATGCCCCTGTACTCTTCACCTAAGTTAAAATCGAGCGGAACACATTCCTCTTTGTTTAAAAGCGGATGTCTGCCCCTGTTTATCCTTATCACTCTATCAGTGGTTATTGGCACTTCAAGCGCATTTATTTCGCAGGAATATTTCGCTTTTGCAAAAACAAAGTCGAGCGTTTCCATGTAGCGCATATTGGTATTTAGTGCGGTCGCATTGTCTTCAATAAGTGCGGTGAGAGTATATAAAATTTTCCTAATTTCATTGTCTTCGTCGATTTCCAAAAGTGATAGCTCCGATTGGAGTTTCCCTATTGCCGATGGCTCTATAAAAATCGTATTGCCCGTGCTCGAGGTGTCCAGCACCGTGCCTGAAACTTGGCTTTTATACTCTTTTTTCACAGGTAGTGCAAATCTACCATTCCTTATTACCACATTACTGTCGGACAGATAGTCCCTTTTGCTGCGCAAAATTGTGTCGAGCTTCGTTTTTACCGAGGCTTTGCTATTTTCAATTTTTCTTCTGATATCCTGCAAGGCTTTTGAAGCACTGTCGTCCACCTTGTCGTTTCTAATCGACTGCTCTATCTCATTAAAGAGCTCTTCTAAGTCGATGAAGGACATGCTGTAATAAGCGAGATTTACCTGCAATGCTTCCGCTTTTTTAAGAAAGGTAGCCATTCTTTTGCAGGAGTGGATGAAGTTTGCTATCGCTGTTATCTGCTCGGGAAGTAGCATTGAGCCTTTTTGTGAAAGCTCTACAATTTTATCCACCTCTTTCATTGAAACAGTCGGTGGTGCACCTATACTCTCGATGATTTTTTTAGCTTCGGTGGTGTCTTTCATATTCTTTTTGCATTCACGCTCACTGAGTGAAGGAGTGAGGCTCAAAAGCTTGTCTTTGGCATTTTGTGAAAGTGCAAATTCGCTGAGTTTCTCAAGCACTCTATCAAATTCTAATGTTTTATATGTTTTTACCATTTCAGTTTAATCCTTCTTTAATTAGTTTTTCATTTTGGGCATAAAAAGAGCGCATAGGCACACCCATACACTCTAAAATAATTTTATACTTTGATTATTTATATTAGACTAAAAAATCTAATACAAATTTGCCCATAGCATTTTAAATATAAAAGAGTGTATTTTGTAATGTAGCGCCTTAAAAATATGCATGAGAAAAAACGGATTATATCCGTTATTATGCCCCTACTTCAAAGCATACTCATACGCTTGATTTTAAAATTAATCAAAATCAAATATATTTAGGCTACAATTAACAAAAAGACACTCCTTGCTGTAATTTAATCTATAAGTCAATTCTTATATCCCATTCATTCTATCACATTTTTTTAAAATGTCAAATATTTATGCAAAAATCGGTATGGGTAGATAGTAAACATTGCCTTTTCATCTACTTTTTTGCGACTATATTGCAATATGTGGTGATTTTTTAGTATTTATTCTATAATTTCTGTTTAGTATTCAGACTCTGCAAAAAAAACTCACTTGAAAAGCTTTGTGTAGGGATGTTATAATAAATGTAGTTTTAAAAACATCTGAAAGGCGGTGCTATTTTGCAAAGATGCAATTGGCCAAATCTTCTTAATTCCGATATTTACATTAATTATCACGACAATGAATGGGGTGTGGCTTCACATGATGATTCACATCTATTTGAAATGTTCATTTTAGAGAGCTTCCATTGTGGGCTTTCATGGCTTTTAATACTTAAAAAACGCGAGGCTTTTAAGAAAGCATTCGATAATTTTGATGCAGAGAAAATTGCAAACTATGATGAAAATAAGATTGCACAGCTTATGGAAAATGCAGATATTGTGCGCAATAGGGCAAAAATTCTTGCCACGGTGCAAAATGCAAAGGCTTATTTAAAGGTGGTGGAGGAGTTTGGCAGTTTTTCGGCATATCTTTGGGGCTTTACCGATAACAAGGTAGTATACCGCCCTTTTGACGGTGTCACCACTAAAAACGAGCTCTCTGACAAAGTGTCTAAAGACCTTAAAAAGCGTGGGTTTAAATTCATGGGCACAGTCACCTGCTTTTCCTATTTAGAAGCGGTGGGTATAATGAATAATCATGCAACCAATTGCTTCAAATTTGCAAAAGAAGCGGAGTGATTTAGATGAAGACTAAAGCAGAAATCACCGAGCTCTGCCTTACATTTGGCGGTTCTTATGAGGATCACCCATTTAGAACGAACACTTTAAACTACTCCACTATAAGGCATTTATCAAACAAAAAAATTTTTGCATTGATTGTAGAAAAAGACGGGCAAGTTTTACTTAATTTAAAGACCGAGCCGATGCATGGCGATTTTATGAAGCAGGTATATTCATCCATTGTTCCTGCATATCATATGAATAAACAACACTGGATTACTGTTATTTTGGATGGGAGTGTACCTCTCGAAGAAATTACAAATTTAATCTCAAACAGCTATGAGCTCACTAAAAAGAAAACAAATCGCAAAAAATAATTATTTAGGATTATTTTCCCTGCCATGTGCAGGCAGAATAATCCTTTTGTTTTGCGCATAATATTAGTAATGGCAATACAATGTCTACAACTTACGCTGTAGCATATTTTTTGTATGATAATTTTCTAAAGTGTTGACATTGAATAGCAATATCACTTCTTATGCTAACTTAAATAGTTATAATAACATTTTACAAAATCATTTTAACTTAAGGGCACTTTATCCATAATTTTCAAGTTATATTAATCATAATTTACAAAATTTGTTGTACTTGGTTTATTTTGCTTGTTAAATTTTCGTTTTAGTGCTAAGATAAGCTTAGAAAGTTATCTATATATGGCATATTTTATCAATATGAGGCATATATTTTTTTAGTTATTACGCTTTGGACAAAGCAGAAAATACAATTATTTTGAAAGGATGTTAGATAATTATGAAATTTCTAAAATGTGAAATTTGTGGCAACATGCTTGGCTTTGTCGAAGACAAAGGAGGCCCCGTAACTTGCTGTGGTAAAAACATGCAAGCACTCACTCCAGGAGCAGTTGATGCTTCCGAAGAAAAACATGTTCCCGTTGCAGTTGTAAATGGCAACAGTGTAAGCGTTCGCGTGGGTGAAGTAGACCATCCAATGACGAGCGAGCACTATATTGCTTGGGTAGCAATAGAAACCGAGCAGGGCAATCAGAGAAAAATCCTGCACGGCACTCCTAAGACTGAATTTATGATTTGCGACGAGGACAAGGTTGTATCCGCATATGCTTATTGCAACCTACACGGCTTGTGGAAATCTTAGTAGATAATACTATAATTCAAACAAATTAATTTAAATGCAAATGCCCACGTCTTTGGCGTGGGCATTTGCATTCCAGATTGCAGAGATAGTCTGCAATCTGTGAGACTAAAGAGAAAAGATGAAATACAAGG
>CAYJIJ010000122.1:3174-3566 GCA_964370185.1 uncultured Oscillospiraceae bacterium | reverse complement strand
ATGCAGGAAAGGTAAAATCTTTTGGCATGGAGGAGTTAATTTCGGTTATATATCAAATATGTCATTTTGCCCACAAAATGGCTCGGGAATAGTAGTAATGTTAAATTCTGATATAGGAAAAGATGTCTGCACAGAAGTTGTTGAATCCTTTAAAGATGTTTTTAAATGGTAATTAATAGATTATTTTGTTCTGTAAAATAATTTTTTATATATGATATTTTAGCTCGGGTTTTGCGTGTACTCGCCACATTCTTTCATTGCGGACTTAGTGTGGCAATCCATAGCTTTTACATATTTAAATCAAAAAAAAGCCCACATTATGTAGGCTTTTTGTGATTATTTATTATTTTCTTGTTGTTTTAAAAGTCTAATTTCATCATAATATTCCCACC
>CAYJIJ010000122.1:0-3164 GCA_964370185.1 uncultured Oscillospiraceae bacterium | reverse complement strand
CATAGACATTATACCCCATTCAAACAATCAAAAAAGACAAGACTTTAAAGCTATGGAGCACTTATCCGATTATGAATTTAAAAGTCTAATTTCATCATAATATTCCCACCGTGGCTAGTTTGCGATGAACCATATGCTCCGTCATAGTTTAGACTTATGCTATAATTATCTTTACGATATTCAACACCCACATCGGCAAGGAAAGTGGTTGAATCTTCTGTGGTTATGGCGCTGTATTGTGAACCAGTTATGGTGAAGTCAGTTTCTATTTCACCATTGCTTAAGGTTTGTCGCAACCCAAGCCCGGCAAGAACTGCAATATTACTATTGTTTTTAAGTTCCCACTCACTACGCCAGTCAACGTAAGCTGTGGCATAAAGTGCATCATAATAGCTGTCATCATGGTTCATATTATAAATGGAATTGCTAAAATTGATATCATAAGCACTAGTATGCAAGTTTAAGTGGCTTATGCCAATTTCTGGTGTAATGCTGTGGCCTTTGGCGATTTCCCAAGTATAACCTGTAGCTAGTTCTGCATATAAAGCATCTCCATTAAAGTCGGCATCACCATGCAGGTTTAAATCTACTTTGTAATCACTATCATTTTGATTTTTTGAGGTTGTGAGTTGTCCACGCAAGTACCACTGTGGTATAAAGTTTATAGCAGCATGAAGACCAAAGGCAAGAGAGGTGGATTCGGTGTTCATATTCATAAGGTCTCCATCATAATTGGCAGAGCTAAAGTCTAAATGTCCACCAAAAAAGAAGTTATCACTCACCCGATAGGTTGCCCCTGCTGTAATACCCATATTGTAACCATCATAGTTAATCTCGCTGTTATTTACAGCATTGGCATAGGGGGTTATAAACGTTTGCCATTTGTTGTTAGGCATAAATTCGGAACCTGCTGAAACATTTCTAGCATTCTTTTGCCCTGCGCCTGTCGCTAAATTTGCCCCAGTATAAATATCCACAAGGGTATTGCGTAGGGAAGTGGATAGATTGTTAAATTGACCTTGCACCTGAGCCACAGCTTGCCCCATGATGATAGTTCCTGGGGTTGTGCTTGCACTAATATTGCTATCAAGTCGCACGGTGGCATTAAATGGATCACTACCATTTTCAAGTGTTGCCTTTAAAAATGGAACTTCGGCTATTGCCTCAGCAATATTTCCCTTAACATGATCAGCTGTCACTGGTATCTCATTACTATTTTCCCAGCCACCTTCCAAAACTTTTATCATGTCAGATACCTTATACGTTTTACCAAGTTCAAAACCTTGTGCTGAAGTTCCTGGGCGTAATATTAGTTTATTATTATCAAAATTTATATATCCCATGTCACTGGCTCCATATGCTGCTAAACCAAATACATTATCGTTTATGGAAAAATCTCTTAAAGTGGTTGCCCATGTTCCAACATTTAAATTACCTTCAAAAACAAGCGCCTCACTAGCGATTCCTGCATCAGCCCAGACATTAATAACACCTGTATTGCTAATGTTTAATGTTTGATTAGCACCACGCATACCAAACATTTCTTGGTTATCACCTTTTACGCTAATATAACCACTATTATGCAAATTGGCAGATGCATTGCTATGCATAGTATCACTATACATACCGTGGGAAGCCTTGCTTGCATTTATGATAATTGTACCATTATTGGTTAGTGTCTGTTGATCCCCACCATAGGCATACAGACCAGACAGTAGCTCTCTTCCACTACCACTTAATATAATAGCACCATTGTTGGTTAGTGTATGTGAGCCATTTCCCCAGGCATACATTCCACGAAGTGTGTTGTAGAGCAGAGAGTTTAAATTAATAGTACCATTATTGGTTAGCGTATGTGAGCCACTATCTGAGCGTGCAAACATGCCATAACTATGTCCCGTAGCATTATTAATAGTTATATCACCAAAGTTACTAAAGCTAAAACTTGCAGCACTGGTAGAATTGCCATACATAGCAATACGATAGTAGCCAGCAACACTATATAATTCCCCATCCAATATTGTGCCATAGTTTTGAAGGACTAGGTCGGTGGTAGTGGCTGCCATGCTGTTTATAGTTTGCCCAGCAGGATTGGCGGCACCGTGGGCCACAGGTGATAAAAAAGAAGAACTTGCTAATAATAAAGCAAGAGAAAACGTGTGGAGCTTATTAGATTTTTTTAACATAGTTTTTCCTTTAACAAAAGCATTTATAGCTATTTAGTTTTAATTTATGACTACTTTATATTATTTTATAAAAATTGCAAGGAGACATTCACCAAGATGCTTTATTAACGCACCTAAAATAATGCCTATTTGCTCGGGTTTTGCGTGCAAAGGCCCACCACTTTGAACACACAACCCAAAACACCCTCCAACTATTGCAAATCCAACGTTTCGACGAGTTCGAGAAGAACTTTTCAATTTTTACCTACTTTTTCAATCTTTCAAACCGATCCAAAGCACCTTGCCCCATACTTGGCGCAGAGCCCGTAGAGCAAAAACTTCAGCCTAGCATTTTAATTCTATTTATTAATTGTTTTTCCATATCCCTTAAACTTTTAACTAGTTCGATATTTTTATTATAAAAATCATCGCTCTTAGCATATATGGCAAGGCATATAGCATCAAAAGGGTTATAAGCTTTGCCTTTTGCAAGATTCAAAAAATATTTTATATCAAATTCAACATCACAACGTAATTTCCATTTTTCAGGATTTCCTGGTTGATTATATCGACCTTTTTGCCCGATGAATGATGTAAAAAAAGCTTGAACTCGTTTAGCAGGACATGCTAAAAGTTCGGCCCATTTCATGCGAAACAACTGATAATCACTTTTTAAGTCATCTGTATAATCAAATCTTAAATCTTGAGCCAGTTTTATTGCATGTTTATAACGAAGATCATCGTCTAAGCCAGCAATGAAATCTTGAAGAGAAGCCGTGTCATGAGTGTCAATGGTTGCTACATCATTAGATTTAGCATTTTTTAATCTATACATATTTTCATCATCATCAATATCAACAAATTCTGAAACCAGTAAGCGACCAAGATTATATTTTTTAAATATATAATCCATTTGTGGTGGTCTTGAACCGATGTCTTCTGGATAAATGCAAGAAATATCTATGTTGTTATCATTCGCCGCTTTTAATATGATTTTTT
>CAYJIJ010000121.1:0-3648 GCA_964370185.1 uncultured Oscillospiraceae bacterium | reverse complement strand
AATCTTAGCAGGACTCCTATCTACGCCACTCGAAACACTCCACTGGAGTGTTTCTCTGTCGCTCGTTCCTCGCACCAAAGCTCTTTCGAGCCCTGTCGCCTCGGCGATAAAAAAACCACCCATCTCCCCCCAAAACTCCGTATTAAGATGCTAAAAAATCTTAGCAGGACTCCTATCTACGCCACTCGAAACACTCCACTGGAGTGTTTCTCTGTCGCTCGTTCCTCGCACCAAAGCTCTTTCGAGCCCTGTTTTTTCAAAAGAAAAAGAAGCAAGTAGATAAATCTACTTGCTTCTTTTTGGTCGAGGCGACAGGACTCGAACCTGCGGCATCTTGGTCCCAAACCAAGCACTCTACCAAACTGAGCTACGCCTCGAAAATAATATTTAAGTGTTCGTCAATTGCTTTATGACGCTTAAACATTATATTATATTTTTCTTCAGTTGTCAATAGCTTTTAATGAATTTTGGGGGTTGTTCTGCTGATTTTTTTACTTATCCACCGAAAAACCTAAGTTTTCTATATATATACGCTCAATTTGTCTCTTTTTTTCCATCACTTCATCAAAATTATTTACATATTCATACGGATACTTGTGGTTAAACACCCTTTTTATAACTCCCTCGCTCGGCAATAATTTACTGCCAGCACCTGCACCGCAGGAAAGAATAGTGTGGCACTCCTCCATCATATAGACATTATAAAGTCCCTCATAACCAATCTTGGTATATCCAGTGTTTTCAAGATTGCCCACTGTGTTTTGCTGTCTGTATATATAATATGGGAGATAGCAGTTTTCAGCGAGTGCCTTTTGGCTATACTGCACCATTTCTGATGCCAATTCACCGCTTTTAATAATTTCTTCCGCTTCACCTTCCCCTAAAAAGGATGCCTTTTTAAGAGAGAGTGTGTGCACTGTTATATTTTCTGGGGCGAGGTTTATCGCTGTTTGCATGGTGTTTGTAAAGCTTTTAATGTCGTCCTTTGGAAGCCCTGCTATAATGTCCATATTTATATTTTTAAGTCCACATTTTCTTGCAAGCTCAAACTTTTCTATTATATCTTCTGCGCTGTGGTTTCGCCCTATCGCCTTTAGCACTTCGTCGTTAAAACTCTGGGGGTTTATGCTTATTCTACTGGCTTTATTCTCCCTTATAACAGTGAATTTCTCTGCATCGACTGTATCCGGTCTGCCTGCTTCCACTGTGTATTCCACGCATCCGCTAAGGTCGAAATTCTCGCTTACTGCCCCCATTATTCTATTTAACTGTGAAGCGCTGATACTGGTGGGTGTTCCCCCTCCAATATATACGCTCAAAAGCTTAAGCCCTATTTTATCCGCCATTTTGCCAGTATACTCTATCTCGGAGATAAGACGCTCCACATATGGCTGTATTAGCTCCTTTGCACTGCTTATAGAATGTGAAACAAATGAGCAATAACTGCACCTTGTAGGGCAAAATGGTATTCCTATATAAAGGCTGAAGCTGTTTGGGGTGTTTTTGGCAAGTATGCCCTTTTGTAGCTCATACGCCTTAGCGGCAAGGTCGTATTTTTCTTTTGCCACAAGTCTGTTTTGCACAAGCTCTGTCATGGCAAGCTCGTCTCCCCCAAACTCGTAAAACTTGCTATATAGGCTAATTGGGCGCACCCCTGTGAGTATTCCCCACTTAGGATTAATCCCCGTCGCTTGCTTTAGCAGTTTATATATATGGCTTGAGAGTATTAGCTTGTGGTTCATATGCTCGGGATGGGGCAGTGGTGAGGTGGCAGTATATGGGTAAAATTTTCCCCCAAGGCTTAGCGTGAGATTAAATACAACCATATCCTCCCCAGTAATTTCACTGAGTGTGAGATAATCCCCATTTTGTGGTGGCATGGGAGAAAGGCTGTGCTTTTCCCATGGGAAGAAAAGATTGCACAGCCTTTTAAGTTCGTATTCATATTTTATATATTCGGTGACTATTATCATATTTATGACCAGTCCTTTCCACTGCAGGCAACTTAAGAAAATTATCCTGTATACCTTTCCATAGCTAAAGTTGCCTGCATTGCATCCCTTTCTCTCAAAGTAACAAAACAGCCATAAAAAATCGTCATAAATGTGCCAAATTTTTCTGTGGTCTGATTTTGGAGAGGAGAAAAACGGATTTTAAAACAAAGGAAGTTTGAAATTTATTTAAAAACCTACACCCTTACATAATTATTGTGCTTTCTCTCATGAGCCATTGTGCTTTTTGGGCCATGCCCTGGGTAGACATTGTACTCGCCCTCTAAAAGCATAATCCTTGTGACGGACTGCACCAAGGTTTCATAACTGCCCCTGTGCAAATCGGTTCTGCCGATATCGCCTGCAAAAAGCGAGTCGCCAGTGAACATTTCGCCCTCGCATATAAAGCAAACTCCCCCTGCCGAATGTCCAGGACAGTCAACCACTGCAATTTTAAGGTCGTCAAGCTCTATTACATCGCCGTCGGAGAATGTGAAATCCTCATGTAGATTATCGAATAAATCGGCGGAATTTCTGCGATATTTGGCGTAGTTTATCTCGGGGTTGCATATCATTTCTGCATCTTCACGTCCTATGCCCACTTTAATATTGGGATAATGTGCACGCAGTGGCTTTATCGCCCCTATATGGTCGTGATGGCCATGTGTGAGCAGTATATATTTAGGGGTTAGACCCTCTGCTTCGAGCGCTTTAATGATTTTATCGGCTTGATCACCCGGATCAATTATCGCAGCGGTTTTATCGAAGCCATAAAGTAGGTGGCAGTTTGTGCTTATGTCTCCCACCACGACTGTTTTAATATTTGCCATAATGTTTATTCTCCTTATTGCTTTAATATAGCCATGCGTTTGGCATTGGTTTACTTTTTCGCCCTACGCTTTTATCATGCTGTCGGTATCCATGATTATTGTTACGGGGCCATCATTTGTAAGTGTGATTTGCATATCGGCACCAAACTCGCCCGTATGTACATTTAGGCTATAATCAGTCCTTAATTTTTCTACAAATCTATTATAGAGTGGGTCTGCAAGTGGGGGTTTTGCCGCCTTTATAAACGAGGGGCGTCTGCCCTTTCTGCAATCTCCATACAGGGTGAAGTTTGACACCACAAGTATCTCGCCAGAAATGTCCTGCACCGATAGATTGAGCTTATCCTCACTGTCGGAAAATATTCTAAGTCCTGCAACCTTGTCGGCAAGGTAGTCGGCATATTCGGCATTATCGTCTTCCGACACTCCCAAAAGCACCACTAATCCCTCATTCATTTTAGAGGAATGTTCACCATTTATCACTATCGAAGCGGAGGAAACCCTCTGTATTATTGCTCTCATGCGTTCTCCTTTTTATTATCTTTGGCAGTGTGGTTTTTTTGCATTGTATATGATTTATTGCGTCGGTGTAGGGGCTGATGCCCACAACAGCCCGTGACGGACAGCAAATCTTAGACAGGTCGATGTAGGCATCGACCTCTACAATTTAAAATCCGTTTCGCCATCGGCGAAACACCATCACTTTTCACTAAAAATGTCTCCGCTCTTTTGCTTTGCAAAAATTGCTACATTTTTTTCGGGCTTCGCCTTTTTATTTATGGGGTTTCACCCCATACCCCACGATTTTTTGAAAAAAATCGAGTAAA
>CAYJIJ010000120.1:0-3818 GCA_964370185.1 uncultured Oscillospiraceae bacterium | reverse complement strand
CGGAAAGGAATCCAACATGCTAAAATACGCAATAAAGCGACTGGTGATGTTAATACCGGTACTTTTAGGAGTAACTTTGATAATATTCACGCTACTCTACTTCACCCCTGGTAATCCAGCGGAAATGCTACTACCTGATGACGCAACAGAAGAGCAGATAGCGATGAAAGAAGAAGAGCTTGGGCTCAATGACCCATTCTTCGTAAGATACGGAACATATCTATTTAACCTACTAACAAAAGGCGACTTTGGAACCTCATATACAACAGGGAGACCAGTATTAGAAGAAATACTGATAAGATTCCCAAGAACAATGCAGCTTGCCACAGCGAGTATACTGATAGCGGTAACAATAGGTATATTTGCAGGGATAATCTCGGCAACAAAACAGAATTCGATGCTTGATAAGGTTGCAGTGGGTATATCAATGGTGGGTGTATCAATGCCAAACTTCTGGCAGGGGCTACTGCTGATACTACTCTTTGCAGTGCACTGGCGAATGTTGCCCGCATCAGGGCTTGGTGGATTTGAGTACTGGATACTGCCAGCACTCACAATCGGTACCTCCTCAGCGGCAAATATCATGAGGATGACCCGCTCAACAATGCTTGAAGTAATCAGACAGGACTATATCAGAACAGCACGTTCAAAAGGACAAACTGAAAGAATAATAAAGTATAAACATGCACTTAGAAATGCCCTTATCCCAATTGTAACAGTAATAGGTAACTCCTTTGGCTCAATGCTATGTGGGGCAGTTGTAACAGAGCAGGTATTCTCCATCCCAGGTATTGGTAAACTGCTTGTAGATGCAATAGGTGTAAGAAACTTCCCAATGGTACAGGGATGTGTGCTCTACTTAGCATTCATACATGCCATAGTAAACTTAGCGGTTGACCTGCTCTATGCGTTTATCGACCCAAGAATTAAATCGCAGTATGGCGGCAGTCATAAGAGAAAACTGGCTAAGATGCAAAAGGCTTTAGCAAAGGAGGCAGCTTAATATGACCGCAACAAATACAGGCACAGCTAATGTGAGCGCAGCAAAAAGAAAAAATAGCATGTGGGGCGATGTAATTAAGCGCCTTGTGAGAAATAAAATGGCGATGTTTGGGCTATTTCTACTTATGATAGTAATAGTTGGAGCGGCAATGGCTGGAGTAGTATCCCCCGAGGGATATGATGTGCAGGTACTAAGAGATGCAAACCAACCTCCAAGCTCGGAGCATATATTCGGTACCGATTCATTTGGTAGGGATATATTCGCAAGAATACTATACGGAGCAAGAATATCACTATTAGTAGGTGTGTCCGCGGTAATGGTATCCGTTACAGTGGGAACCATCATCGGAGCGGCAGCAGCTTACTATGGAGATAAAGTGGATAATGTCCTAATGAGATTTATCGACATCTGGATGTCGATACCAAATATCCTACTTGCAATTTCAATCATGGCGGCACTCGGTGGTAATATAACAAACCTTGTTATAGCGATAGCCATAGGTGCGATACCGGGACATGCAAGAATTGTAAGGGGCGCAGTGCTTACAGTAAAAAATCAGGAATACATAGAAGCGGCAATCTCAAATGGTGCAAGCGACTTTAGAATAATCACAAAATACATACTACCAAACTGTATGGCACCAATTATTGTACAAGCGACAATGAGTATTGCAAGAGCGATACTATCAGCTTCAAGCCTTAGCTTCATCGGACTCGGCGTACAGCAACCCGTACCTGAATGGGGAGCAATGCTAAGTGCTGGTAGAGAATATATCAGGGACTACTGGTGGGTAATCACCTTCCCAGGTCTTGCAATAATGATAACAATTTACGGAATAAACCTATTTGGCGATGGTCTGCGTGATGCACTCGACCCACGACTAAAACAGTAAGGTGGTACTATTATGGAAAAACTATTAGAGATAAAAGATTTAACAGTTCACTATGTTGTTGAAGACGAAAAGGTTGAGGCTGTAAATGATGTTACACTGACAATAAACAAGGGTGAAACTTTGGGTCTTGTAGGTGAAACAGGTGCAGGAAAAACAACTCTTGCACTGAGCATATTAAAGCTCGTGCCAAACCCACCGGGTAAAATCATCAGCGGTGAAGTGCTTATTGAAGGCGAAGACATAATGAAATTCTCCGACAAAGAGCTAAGGGAAATGCGTGGGGAAAAGATAAGCATGATATTCCAAGACCCCATGACAAGCCTTAACCCTGTTTTGACTGTTGGTGATCAGATATGCGAGGTAATCAAGCTTCACAACAATGTGAGCGCGGCAGAGGCTACCAAAAGAGCTGTGGACGCACTTGAGCAGGTGGGAATACCCGGCGAGAGATATGCTGAGTATCCACATCAGTTTTCTGGTGGCATGAAACAGCGTGTGCTGATAGCGATAGCTTTAGCATGTAAGCCAGAGCTACTCATAGCGGATGAACCTACTACCGCACTTGATGTGACTATACAATCACAGGTACTAAGCCTTATGATGGAATTAAAGCAAAAGCTTGGCACATCAATGCTTTTAATCACCCATGACCTTGGTGTAGTTGCAGAAACATGCGATAGAGTGGCAATCATCTATGCGGGCGAGATAGTTGAATCAGGTACAAGGGAGCATATATTTAGAAACCCCTCCCACCCATATACAATAGGCTTATTTGGTTCAATACCGAGCTTATCGCAGGATGTAAACAGGCTTACACCGATAAACGGCATGATGCCAGACCCTGCTAATCTGCCCGTGGGATGCAATTTCTACGACAGATGCGGCGATAGAATGGACATTTGCAAAGAAAAGAAATGCACAAGCTTTGAAATAAATGAAGGGCATTTCGTAAAATGCTATAAATATATGGAGGTGAAATAGTTTGAGCACCTTACTTGAAGTAAAAAATCTAAAAAAATACTTTAACACACCAAAAGGCACACTTCACGCAGTTGACGGTGTTAGCTTTAAGCTTGAAAGAGGCCGTACACTTGGCGTAGTTGGTGAATCGGGATGTGGCAAGAGTACACTGGGCAGAACTATTATTCATCTCTTAGAGTCCACCGAAGGAAATATATTATTCGAGGGAAAAGACATTACAAACCCCTCAAAAGAAGAGCTAAAAGCACTTCGCAGAGAGATGCAGATGATATTCCAAGATCCATTCTCCTCACTTAATCCGAGAATGACTGTTGAGCAGTTAATCGCAGAACCACTGCTCATATACAAAGAATATCCAAACAAGGAAGAAACATTCAGGCGTGTTAAAGAGCTTATGGACACTGTTGGTATTGCATCCCGTATTGCAAACAGCTATCCGCATGAGCTCGACGGTGGTAGAAGACAGAGAATAGGTGTAGCGAGAGCACTTGCTCTACAACCAAAGCTCATTGTTTGTGATGAGCCTGTATCGGCACTCGATGTATCAATTCAGGCGCAGATACTAAATCTAATGCAGGATTTACAAGAAGAGCTCGGCCTTACTTATATCTTCATCACCCATGATATGTCCGTTGTGAAGCATATATCCGATGACATATTGGTTATGTACATGGGTACTCCTGTGGAGTTTTCCGAAAGTAAAGAGCTTTTTGCTAAACAATATCATCCATACACTAAAGCTCTACTATCGGCTGTTCCTGTGCCGTCAATCGACTATGTTAAACACCAAGAAATGCTCACAGGTGAGATTACTTCTCCAATTAATCCTCCTGCCGGTTGCCGTTTTGCTGCAAGATGTCCTAAGAAACAGGCTATTTGTACCACCGAGGTTTATAACCTTCAGGAGCTTACTCATAATCATTTCGTTTCATGTGCGCTTGC
>CAYJIJ010000119.1:0-3858 GCA_964370185.1 uncultured Oscillospiraceae bacterium | reverse complement strand
TCCCAATGCACAAAAATGCTCTTATCATTCCTCTGCTCTGCGGATAAGAGTAAATTTAATTTTATTTTATGCCGACGCAGAGCGGCGGAATGGAGCATTAATATGACAACACTTGAAATAGCACAAAAAGCGGCAAGAACACTCGATGATAAGCTCGCAAAAGATGTAAAACTTTTAAATATTGCAGGGCTAACAACAATATGCGATTATTTTGTAATTGCATCGGGGGGCAGTGCCACACAGGTAAAATCACTTGCTGAGTATGTGGACAATGCACTCGCAAAAGAGGGTGTACACGCTAAAAAAGTAGAGGGACACTCAACAGCTAACTGGATTTTAATGGACTTCGGAGATGTAATTATCCACCTATTCACCGAAGAGCAGAGAGAGTTTTACTCGATGGAAAGACTCTGGTCCGATGCAGCAATTACCGAATATTAATATTTACTTATCTTTACCTTTGTAATCACAATAATTTAAACAGCTAAATAGTTTTCTATCTTCCCCACACCTTGTAAGTAGTGAGAAGTATAAGAGGAAGACTTTATTAAGCTGTAGAATTTGATTGCTTTGGAACATATCTATAAAACAGCAATAAAGAGAGGATGTAGTTTAGTTGAAATACGATTACAAAAAACTTGAAAAAAAGTGGCAGGATATCTGGGATGAAAAGAATACATTTGCCGCTGTAAATGATTATAGTAAGCCAAAGTTTTACGCTTTGGTGGAGTTTCCATATCCGTCGGGACACGGTCTTCATGTAGGACATCCACGCTCATATACAGCACTTGATATAGTGTCGAGAAAAAAGCGTTTAGAGGGATATAATGTGCTATATCCAATGGGATGGGATGCATTCGGCCTACCCACGGAAAACTTTGCAATAAAAAACCACATTCACCCAGAAATAGTTACAAGGGATAATGTGGCAAGATTTAAAACGCAGCTCAAAGGTCTTGGGCTTTCTTTTGATTGGAATAGAGAAATAAACACCACCGATAAAAATTATTATAAATGGACACAGTGGATATTTTTACAACTATTCAAAAAAGGCCTTGCATATAAAAAGAAGATGGCTGTAAACTGGTGTACAAGCTGTAAAGTTGTGCTTGCAAATGAAGAGGTTGTAAACGGTGGCTGTGAAAGATGTGCTTCAGAAGTTGTGCGCAAGGAAAAAGAGCAGTGGATGCTTAAAATTACCGAGTATGCACAGCGCCTAATAGACGATATCGAAACAGTAAACTATGTTGAGCGTGTAAAAACCTCACAGATTAACTGGATAGGACGCTCCACAGGTGCAGAGGTGGACTTTGCAACAACTGAGGGCGATGTAATGACCGTCTTTACCACAAGACCGGATACACTCTACGGTGCAACATACATGGTAATGTCACCCGAGCATCCATTCCTTGAAAAATGGGCGGATAAAATCAAAAATCTCGATGAAATAAAAGCTTATCAGCAAGAGGCAATGAAAAAATCCGACTTTGAACGCTCTGAAATGAATAAGGATAAAACAGGTGTTTGCATTGATGGCGTTAAAGGGATAAACCCTGCTAACAATGAAGAAATACCCATCTATATTTCCGACTATGTACTTATGTCCTACGGTACTGGTGCTATTATGGCAGTACCTGCGCACGACACCCGAGACTGGGAATTTGCAAAGAAATTTGCTCTGCCTATAATCGAAGTTGTAAAAGGCGGAGATGTAGAAAAAGAAGCTTTCACAGATTGTGAAAGCGGTATAATGGTAAATTCGGGCATTATTGACGGACTTTCCGTTGAAGATGGCAAAAAGAAGATAGTAGAATTTTTAAGCAGTAAAAACCTTGCAAAAGAAAAGGTTAATTTTAAGCTCCGTGACTGGGTATTCTCACGCCAAAGATATTGGGGAGAACCTATTCCGATTATTTATTGTGAAAAATGCGGACATGTTCCGATGGACGAGAAAGACCTACCATTAACACTTCCCGAGGTAGAGTCCTACGAACCAACCGAAAATGGCGAATCCCCACTTGCTAAAATAGATGAATGGGTAAATGTAAAATGCCCCCAGTGTGGTTGCGACGCTAAGAGGGAAACCGATACAATGCCACAATGGGCAGGTTCTTCTTGGTATTTCCTACGCTATTGCGATGCGGAAAATCCATCAGTTTTAGCTGCTAAAGAAGCACTCGAGTACTGGATGCCTGTCGATTGGTACAATGGAGGCATGGAGCACACCACGCTTCATCTACTTTACTCACGCTTCTGGCATAAATTCCTATACGACATCGGAGTTGTAAACACACCTGAGCCATATGCAAAGAGAACAAGCCACGGCATGATACTTGGCGAAAATGGCGAGAAAATGAGTAAATCAAGAGGGAATGTAGTTAACCCCGATGATATAGTAAACGAATTTGGTGCGGACACAATGCGTTTGTACGAAATGTTTATAGGCGACTTTGAAAAGAGTGCACCTTGGAGCTCAAGCTCAATAAAGGGTTGTAAGCGATTTTTGGATAGAAGCTTTGCACTAATGGAAAGTATGGTGGAGGGCGACTCTTATTCAAAAGAGCTTGAAAGCACAATGCATAAAACCATTAAGAAAGTTTCCGATGATATCGAAACACTTAAATACAACACTGCAATAGCTGCACTTATGTCACTTATAAATGAATTCGATAAGCAGAAAAAAGTGACTAAAGCAGAGATGAAAACATTCATAATTCTACTTAACCCATTTGCTCCTCATATTACCGAGGAAATGTGGCAACTTTGCGGATTTAAGGGCATGGTAAACGAAGCAAAATGGCCAGCATTCGATCCTGCTAAATGCGTGGACAGCACAGTGGAAATAGCTATTCAGGTTAATGGAAAAATCAAAGACCGCATAGTTATAGCGGCGGATACTACACAGGAAGAAGCATTATCACTTGCAAAAGCAGTGCAATCTGTGAGCGAAGCCATGAGCGGAAAAACAATTGTGAAAGAGCTATATGTAAAAGGAAAACTTGTAAATATAGTTGTAAAATAAAAACATTATAGATTCCTCCGCCAAAAGCGGGGGAATTTATAATAATTAGGGTTTAAATAATCAAAAATTACTCATAGCAACCAAAACTATCACAATAGTTGATAGTAGCAACCGAGCAAATAATGTAGAATAAAGCTAAGAAAGGGGAGGAGAAAATGGAATTATCTTTAGTTTTTCTCATTGTAAATACAATAATTTTAATAGCACTCATTGCATTATTTATCATAGTAACCACACTAATTATTAAAGCACTGATAAAATATCTAAAATCAGGCGAGGTTAGAAAAGAAAAAAGCGAAGTGCGAAAAACACTTGGAGAAGTGATTAAAGTACATAGGGTAAACTGCAAGATGACACAGGAATTTGTAGCCGAAACAATTGGTGTAAGTAGGCAAGCAGTCTCTAAATGGGAAAACGGCAGCTCCGACCCAAGCACCTCAAATTTAATAGCACTTGCAAAGCTCTTTAATATCTCGGCAGATGAGCTGATAAAAGAGGTGCAGTAGAAATCAATATCAACAACTTTAGCTGTGGAATATTTTTTTGTATATCTTCCCCCCGCCTGCGGCGGGGGGAAGATATACAGGATAATTTTCTTAAGTTTTTTGCATTGCAGTAGAAAGAGTAGAAGAAAATATGATAGAGTTTAAAAAAATTGATAAAGAAAATTATTTAGAGTGTATTCAGTTAAAAGTGCATCAGCATCAAAAGGACTTTGTATCAGGTAATGCTCAGTCCTTATTAGACGCACATTATATTGGCGGTCTTCACACTTTTGGGATTTATAATAGTGATAAGATGGTAGGCTTTTTATTATTTGATTATGATGAAGATTT
>CAYJIJ010000118.1:0-3866 GCA_964370185.1 uncultured Oscillospiraceae bacterium | reverse complement strand
CGGAAGAAATAGCAATATTTAAAGCTGTTGAAGGGGAAACCGATGCAGTAAAAGCGATGCTTGAGCAGAGGGTTGAGGACTTATCAAACGAATACCGTGATTATATCCCACTCGAAATGCCAAAACTTGAAAATGCATACATAGGCAGTGTTGGTGAATATGTTATATTAGTAATAGCGGACGACACCGCACCAGCAGCGGACATATTCCAGGATGCATTTTAAAAATTTTTCCTCCGCAGGCGAAACACCATAACTTCTTCATAATTCACTATTATTTATTACTTCGCCATATGGCTACTTAGCCAGTGGCAGAATAACAGCCGTATGAAATGGGGGCTTTTTATGTTTGTTGAATGTTGGGCAGTGGTAGTGCTTATACTTATTATGTCTTTTAGCTACCTAAGAAATGGCAAGCAGAGCTTTTCAATTGCAATTATACCATTAATATTTGTACCTTTTACACATATTGTTGCTGCTCCACTATCGAGAACAATAGAGCAGAATTTTGAAATATCCGCAGTACTCACCCATGTATTTTTAGACATACTTGCGATGATTTTGGCTTGTGTGCTTTTTGCACTCACGGCGCTTAAGATTAAAAACTCCTCATACAGAGTGGCGTTTTTAGTAATGTGTATGGGCTTTACAATTATTTTTTCATGGATGCTTATACTAAATATTGTTACACCTCATTTAAGCCTCATAATGGCATAGCTTTTTTTGCATTACCAAAAGAATATACCTAAATAAATAAAATTACCCCCACCGTATGTACCGACCACCCTTTTGTTAGACTTTTAGGTCTAACTTTTGGGGGTCACATCATAAGATGGGGGTAATTTATTTAAGATATGTATTTTCTGTGCCTAATCTAAACTATCGAAACTATCTTGAAAGGTATAGCGTTTTTAGTGCAATAATCTATTACATGAGCCGTTCCCTTAGAGGAAAAATCCCAAAAAGCTATGAGCATGTCGCAATTATTGGCTATTTCTTTATTGCGTATCAGCGGTGCGCCCCTGCCATGCTTATCGTAATCTGGCTTAAATATCATAGTGGGCACGCCAATTTCCTTCGCCGCTTTTTCGGCAAGGCTATCTATGCCGATGGCGCCTCCACTTATTATCATCGAGCAATTTTTTGGAATATTCTCAATAATTTTATCCAAAGGATAATTTCTATCCTTTCTGCATCCCACAATGGCAACTTTCATTGGTATCACAATCCTTCTAAACATAAATCCGAATATATTTTCTTTTATATTGTACCATAAATTTTATTAAAAATCTACCACTTTCAAAAAATATTTAAAATAAAATTAAAGGTAAAAACATGAATTTTTTATACCAAGAAAAAATCAAAGTGCCTAAATTGCCACTTTAAAATTTAACTGTAAAAAAATTAGTAATCTTATGCTAAAATAATAGAATTTTGGCAACAATAAATTTATGATTTAGTGGCAAATTAATAAGGCAACATATTTTTTGTTGCAAATAAGATGATTGGACGATGATAATGGGTTTTAGAAGAGGAGCGAGAAAAGTTGCTCGGTTTTTTTGCGGTATAGCCTCTATATCTTTTGCAGTTACTGCATCCTGCGGAATATATATGCAAGCCGTAATACCGGACAATTTTTATCTGGCAAGCGGCGAAAAATTATCCCTTAGTTTACCCGAAAGTGTAACCGTCAGCGGACTTGCTACCGAAATGCCTGAGCATTTATCTTCTAAAATCGGCAATGAGCTTAAAGTTAGTTTATCCACTTTTGGCAATGTTGCGGTAAAAGAAGTGAGTGTACAGGTTGTCGAAAGGGAGCTTGTTATTCCGGGGGGAACACCTTTTGGCATTAAAATGTTTACCGAGGGAGTGCTTGTGGTGGGTATGAGCGATATTCCCACTGAAAATGGCAGTGTGAACCCTGCTAAAGAGGCAGGAATTTGCATGGGCGACACTATCATATCGGTAAACGGCAATGAAATAGCATATAATGAGGACTTAGAAGCTCAGATAAGCGGTTGTGGTGGCGAGGAAGTGATTGTTGAGCTTGAGAGAAATGGTGAGAGATTTTTTACCACACTGACCCCAGCACTGCACAAGGACGATATGAGTTATAGAGCAGGTGTATGGATAAGGGACAGCTCTGCAGGCCTTGGAACCATGACATTTATCGACCCAGACACGGGCATGTTTGCAGGGCTTGGGCACGCTGTGAGTGATATAGACACCGGTGAAATGATGCCCCTATCCAGTGGGGAGATTACTGATGTAAATATCACGGGGCTTAGCAAGGGATACAGCGGCCACCCTGGCGAATTAAAGGGAACATTTTCGGGAATAAGTGACACCGGTGTTCTTCTTTTAAACAGTGAAACAGGTGTTTTCGGCAAAATAAATGAAACTCCAAAAAAAATGTATTCGATACCACTCGCCTTTAAGCATGAAGTAAAAACTGGCCCTGCGCAGATTATCTGTACAATTGACGGCTCTCAATCAAGGTCGTATGACATTGTGATAGAAAATGTAAATCTATCGGACGAAAGCCTTACAAAAAACATGGTAATAAGGGTTACCGACCCCGAGCTTTTAGATAGGACGGGGGGCATTATTCAAGGCATGAGCGGTAGCCCGATAGTGCAAAATGGGCAACTTGTGGGAGCGGCAAGCCATGTGTTTGTAAATGAGCCCACGAGGGGATATGCTGTATTTGCTGAGAATATGATGAACACATTAAAAAGCATTGAGAACGCAGCATAAAAAATAAATTAAAACACATTCTTCCCCTTGTCATAGGCAAGGGGAAGAATATTTAAGGCGGGGAGCAAAATTATTCCACTAACTCTGTGTTTGTTTGGATTACAGGTGTTTGAATTAGCCCATACTCCTTGACTTTGTAGCCGATATTCTGTATTATATAATTGCGCTAAGGAGGTGAATTTAGTGATACATAATAATAAATCAAACAAGGGATTTACTTTAGTCGAACTAATAATAGTAATAGGAGTCTTAGGAATTTTAGCGGGTTTACTGGCGCCACAATATTTGCAGTACATTGAAAGAGGTAGAGAAGCAAATGATGTGCAAATTGCATCAGAAATTATGCGAGCTACTACGGCGGTAATGAACGACCCTAAAAACGGACTTCCCTCAGGCACGGATTTTACTGTTACATGGCACTCGGTGGATGATAATTCGGCGGTGGGTGGATGGAGAAGTGAGGGAACTATCGATGTTGACCCCGATGTAATTTCTTACGAGGCGAGCATAAGGGATGCGATGAGAATACCACTGCTTAAAGTTATGGGATGGTATGATGATTCGGTAAGCAATAAATATATTGGACAACTCGGAGAATCTAAGGTCGCCTTAGAAACTGATTTTTCCTTTACAATAAATTCCTCAACAGGGATAATAGATGGGATACCAGCTGAGTGGTTAGCCATCGGTGCAAAAGGCAACGAATAATAAAAGCATTGAAATATTTAAATTAATAAATAGGTTTTAGAATAACAACAAATGCTTTACAAAGGATTATAAAATGTTTAAATTTAAAGAGAATATTAATAACAACAAAGGCTTCACACTGGTTGAAATCATGGTAGTTATTGCAATAGTAATTGCCTTGGTAACATTTATCGCACCCAGATATACTGTATATATAGAACGCTCAAAACAGGCAAATGACTTTCAGGTTGCAACCGAAATTGTAGATGCAACATTACTGCTAATCACAGACCCAAGAAATGAAATCCCTACCGACGCTTTAATTAGAGTTGCTTGGCTAACTGGAAATAGTAACAAGTCTATTGAAGTAGGCGCTGCGCACGACTCGGGCATAAAAGAGGTAAAGCATTCTAATGGACTTTC
>CAYJIJ010000117.1:0-3939 GCA_964370185.1 uncultured Oscillospiraceae bacterium | reverse complement strand
CAAGTTTCTCTTAGACGAACTAAAGTCGTTTAAGGGAATTTTGTTTTTTGTAGCTGGCGGTGGTAATTAAGAGTAAAAACATGAGAGCACTCCCTACTAATTGTCATAGTTGTGGCATTATATAGTATAGATTTTCGGCTTAATTTATATCCAGAATATTTTAATAGATAATTATATAAGAAAGGTGCGATCATAAATATGGATAGTTTCAGAGGCAAATCCCCAAAAACACACCCCTGTACCTACATCGCCCCAGGCGCTAAACTAATAGGTGATATTATTGTAGGTAAAAACTGTAGCGTCTGGCACAACGCTGTGCTAAGAGCAGATGTAGACGGAATAGTAGTTGGTGATGGGACTAATATTCAGGATAATGCCGTAGTGCATCAACACAATGGACTGCCTGCAATAATCGGCAAAGATGTAACTATTGGGCATGGGGCTATTGTTCACGCTTGTACTATTGGTGATAACACCCTTATTGGTATGGGTAGTATTATTTTAGACGGTGCAATTATCGGCAAAAACTGTATAGTAGGTGCCGGTGCTCTTGTTACATCTAATACTATTATACCTGACGGAATGTTGGTTTTAGGTTCTCCAGCTAAGGCGGTTAAGCCACTAACCGAGGCACAGATTGCCCATAATGCCCAGTCAGCTATTAATTATATTAATTTATCAAGGGAGTATATGAATGAGGCGCAGGGCGGATAATACTACTAAATCACATATAACCGATAGCATCGCATTAGGAGTTCTACTGTTGATTATTATAGACGGATAGAAAAAGCTCGCCGAGAATAGGAATAGATTATATATAAATCAAAACCATTAATAGCTCAATAATTTCAGCAGATTAAAGTGAACGGGTTTTTCTGTTCACTTTTTTAATTTTGCTCAAAGGGCTCGAAAGAGCTGAGAAGAGAGTAACGAGTGATAGAGAAACAGCCCAGTGGAGTGTTTTGAGGCAGATGGATGAGAGTACTATCGCATTTTTCATCTCAATGTAATAGCAGTACAAAGAATGAGGTAATCTTTTTTGTGGAAGATTACCTCATTTTTTTCTATTGTATTTAGACTTTTATTGACTTGAAAGTATAATTGTAAAGCTATATTTATATTTAAAAATACAACTATTTAAGTAAATCTAAATGTATTTTAATAACTACTTTCCGCACTTTTTCACTTTGTTCAGCCATACAAGCAGGCCTGTGAATATCTTCAGGAAAAAACACTGCAAAATTGCCCGGTTTCATTTTAATCATCGTTTCATTTTGCACTTCTTTGTAAAAAATCAAGTCTCGTGCCTCTATGTATTCATCAATTTCATAACAATTTGTGTTGTGAGTAACCCCAATTTGTTCGTTTCCATAAGCAAGGTATTGCAAATCAATATGTTCTTTATGAGATTCAGGCCTTCTTTGTGTTGCGGGCAGTGTAGTGTCTTCAAACACTTGTACAATCATTTTTTTGCCTTCAATTTCATAAACTCCACACTCAATGTCATTTAAATTGGTGCTCTTAATATAGTCTATTGCCCTTTCAATTGCCTTAGGGTATACCCTGGGTGTTGCTACTGCGTGGATGGATGAGTAATACATAATTATTGCCCCTTAAAATAAATTTACATAAAACAGCAGATGGCTTTTTGCTTAATCACTGCTTTGCATATATAAAAAAATGTTTTTTAGTAATGCTCTTACTCTGATAAAACAATATTTTTATTTCTGTAATCTTTGGGTGTTGCACCATAATATCGCTTAAATTGTTTGCTAAAATACTTTTCATCTTGAAACCCTACACTGTTTGATATTGTGTATATTTTGTTTTTACTGTCACGAAGAAGCACAAGTGATTTTTCCATTTGCTTGTCAAGTCGATACTTCATAAAACCTATACCAACTTCTTCTTTAAAAAGTGTAGATAGATAGTTTGGAGCAACATTTAAAGTTGTAGCTAAGGAATAAAAAATGGAAAAAATACTTAATATAGAAAACCTCGTTGTTGACTATGGACATGTGCACGCTATTAGAGATATAAGTATGCATGTTGATGAAAACGAAATTGTATGCTTAATCGGCTCTAATGGTGCGGGCAAAACATCTACTTTACATGCAATAAGCAATATTACAGAAAAGCAATCCGGCATTATAACATTTAAAGGGACGGATGTTACTACCATGCCTGCCGCAGAAATTGTTAAAGTAGGTATTAGCCATGTGCCAGAAGGACGCCATGTTTTCCCTAAAATGACAGTTCTGGAGAATTTAATACTTGGAACAATGGCACTGAAAAAGATTTCTAAGGCAGATTTAAAATTTAAGCTTGAGGAGATGTATACTCTATTTCCACGCTTAAAAGAGCGTACACATCAAGCCGCAGGTACACTTTCAGGGGGAGAGCAGCAAATGCTTGCCATTGCCAGAGGCCTTATGAATAATCCTACTATGATAATGCTTGATGAACCTTCTTTGGGTCTTGCCCCCATAATTGTGGAAGAAATATTTGAGCTGATACTTAAAATTCAACAAAATGGCCAAACAGTTTTGCTAATTGAGCAAAATGCAAATATGGCACTGCAGATAAGCAACAGGGCATACTTGCTTGAAAACGGCAGAAGTGCCTTAGATGCAGCGGAGCTTACAAATGTTGGTGTTAACTATCTTAGAGAGCATGTCAACAGAGATTGCTATATGCATTATAGCTATATTAATGCAGGCGACCGCCCAAATATAGTGCCAGAAGATGCAAAACTTTGGTATGTAGTAAGAGCTTATACACACAAAGATGCAAAGGATTTGCAAAGACGAGTTGAGAATGTTGCAAAAGGCGCTTGCATGATGACCGATACATCAGTAGAATTTGAAGTTCTGGGAGATAACCACGACAATAAGCTAAACTTTACATTGGCAAGCCTTGCATGCGAGAGTATGGAAGATGTTGGAACACCGAATTTCACTGAAGAAGACAAGGCGTATGCAAAAGAAGTTGCTAAAAACATTGGAATTGAAGGTGTGGTGGGTCATTTAGATGAAAGCATCATGCAAACAGACGGAACAATTAAAAAAGATAATGGTTCTAGCGACATCGCCGATGTTAGCCAAGTTGTTCCCACGGTTAACATTAATACAACTTGCTATGGTAGATATACCCCCAACCACAGCTGGGCAGTAACAGCACAATCGAGGAAACCAGCTGCACATAAAGGCATGCTATTTGCATCTCAAGTGTTGGCACTTATGGGTGTGAAAATTGCAAATGATGAAGAGTTATACAAGAAAATTAAGCAAGAATTTGATTCAGCCGAGTAATAATTAAACACAAATTAATAAACGACAACTGCCACAACGGAAAAAATTTAAAACCAGCATGGATTTGAACCTATATGTTCACTCTATGCTGGTTTTTATTACAGTTAACATTTTTTCTTTGCAAGCTGCTATATAAACTTAATTTAGAGAAAAGATATTGCGTGTAGAGTATTCTTTATCACCTATTGGTGAAGAAGCACTCCCTTTGCTTAACTCACAGACGCAGTGGGGAAATAAATATAATTCATAATTATGCGAAAATTCTTTGTGAAACAGAATAATGACGGGCAAATTTGTCTGTACGGATAAAAATATCCATAATTGTTTTTTAAAAAATAATTTGATAGTATTAACACATAAGTTAATACTATCAAAAGAGGCAACTATTACGACGGGAAAAGAAATGATTAAAAACAGAAGAGGTATTAGAGAATACAAAGATGGATATGAATATAAAAAACATATCGAAAACTAAAATTCCAAAAGAGATAAAATTAAATACGCAATTTTAGGAAGAAAATTTTACATTTTTACTGTATAATAAAAGCCAGTAAGGCAAACGAGGTGGTAAGATGTATTTTGAGTATGGCGAAAAAGAAATTAATTACTTAAAGAAAAAAGATAAACG
>CAYJIJ010000116.1:0-4246 GCA_964370185.1 uncultured Oscillospiraceae bacterium | reverse complement strand
AGTAATAGGCAAACCAAACCCAGGTACTGGAAGATAATAAAAAAATGTACCGACCTCCCATTTGTTAGATTTTTAGGTCTAACTTTCGGGGGTCGGTACATTCTTAATAAACTATATAATCATTTTAGATTGATACTCTAAAACTACAAATACAGACATGGGTCGCCTGTTTTAGAAACAGTGAATGCAACATCTTCGCAATGTAAATATAAATCTTCCAAAAGGTAGTTAAGCACCAACTGCTCGGTCGCATAATGTCCTGCATCAATAAGTGCTATTCCATTATTTAAACTATCCACAAATTGATTATGCTTAAATTCGCTCGATATATATATATCCGCTTTTGCTTTAATAGCAAGCTCAGTAAGACTGCCACCCGCACCCCCACATACAGCAACACGAGTAACCTCTTTTACAGGATTTGTCACCTTGACACAGCTTGTGTTGAGAGTTTTAGCAATGCTTTCTGCCAGTTCACATGCAGTGGTCGGAAATTCTAAATCTCCCACTAAGCCAAGCGGAATATCTCTTGAATAGGAGTGGTTTTCTATGATATGATAAGAGGGTGTTTCATAGGGATGGTTTTGCTTTAATGCAGTTACAACCGCTTCTAAATTTTCAGGTGGACATAGCAGTTCAATGCAGTCTTCCACCATGTTTTCCTCTATACCAATACTGCCGATAAAAGGGTTCGCACCTTCTTTAGGTGTAAAGCGAGATATTCCACCCTCGGTTATATAACTGCAATTTTCATAGTTGCCAACAGTGCCAGCACCTGCCGTTGTAATTGCGTCTAATAGCTCGATTGTATGTGAAAGAGGCACATGCACCCTAAGAATGTAGTCTTTTATTTTTTTTACAGTTGTAAGGGGATGGACATTTTTAAGAGAAATCATTTCTGCAAGGGCGGTGTTTACCCCTCTCTCTGCCACATCTAAATTTGTGTGAGCAGATATAACTCCGATACCGCTATTTATAAGCCTGTAATACAAACTGTCCTGTTTAATAGATTTTATTCCATCAAATATTATGGGGTGATGTGTAATTATTAGTTCAGCGCCAAATTTTTCGGCTTCGTCTATAACGGCAGGGGTTACATCAAGGGCGAGAAGTGCTTTTGTAACATATGAATTTTCATCACCGATTAAGATACCGCTATTGTCCCATTTTTCTTGAAATCTAAATGGTGCAAACCTGTCTATTTGCCTGTAAATATCCATTATTGTCATTGCTTTTACCCCTTTTCCATGATTTTTTCTATATGATTTACTATGCTTTTATAAGAATCAATTTCATTTTGCTTTCCGATAGTGTTATTAAGCCCCTGAATTCTTTCGCTAAGATTGTTTTTGATACGAATTAGATATAAATTCTTATCTTTCGAGGTACTATTTGGCACTTCACCTATAAAAGAGTAGATTTCATCACAAATTATAGGATTATTATCAAAAATGACTGACATAATACTATAAACAAATTTCCCCTCGGTTACAATAATTTCTTTTTCAATTTTAAATCCTAATGCATTTAGTTCAGTTCTGAGTTTTTCTGCCTTGGTCATCGGTTGCAGTAAAAGGCGTTTGTGAGAAAAATCCCAGTGCGACTCTTTGAGTATGCTGAGTATAAGCTCACCACCCATGCCTGCAATCACTACTGTATCAACATCATCTGGGTTTAAAGCCGAAAGACCACTGCCAAGTAAACAGCTCACTTTATCCGTTACACTATATTGCCGCATGGTGTTCTCAGCGGATTTGAGTGGTTTTTCGTTTATATCACAGGCATATCCTCGGCTTATTTTGCCCGTGGCCGCTAAATAGGCAATTAGATATCCATGGTCGGTGCCAATATCGGCTACTTTGTTGCTGTGGGAGATTTCTTCGGCGATTGATTTAAGTCTATTGTCTAAAATGGGTAACTTCATATTCTCATCCATTCTTTGCTATAAAAGTTAGTTATTAACTAAATTCTACACTATTTATATAGTGCGGTCAATAAAATTGAGCATTTTGTGAAAAAAGCAGTTTATTTTTACAATAAAAAACAGTATAATATAAATAATCCGTAGGATTATTTATATCCTCGCAGGGGCGATTTTAGATGCCTTCTGCTCATTGCCTTTGGCAATAACCGCAGAAATGGCAAATTTATATTAGGCTTCACCTAATATAAATAATCCGTAGGATTATTTATATCTTCGCAGGGGCGATTTTAGATTGTGCATAATTCTCGGGCACGGCAAGCCATGCCCCTACAATTTAAAATCCGTTTTGCCAAAGGCGAAACTCCATAACTATTCACTATTCATTTTTCACTAAAATAATCTCCGCTCTTTTGCTTCGCAAAATTTGCTACATTCTATTTATCGGCTTCGCCATTATGTTTATGGGGCGTCGCCCCATACCCCACGATTTTTTGAAAAAAATCGAGTAAAACTTTATTTTGATCTCAGGGGCGATTTTATTGCTGTGCTCTCGTCACTTCATAACAAGCAAATGTCAGATTTATATTAATTTAAGGAGTGTTTACTTTGCTTTCATTTGATAAAAACATGCTTAATGGCAAAAATAAAATACATTTTATAGGTATAGGTGGTTCAGGCATGTATCCCATAGTACAAATTTTGCATGGGCAGGGATATGAGATATCTGGTTCTGATATAAATACTGGTACAAACATTGACATGGAAATTGCAATGGGCATTGAGGTGTTCATAGGGCATCATCCAGACAATATAAAAGGTGCGGACTTAATTGTCTATTCGGCGGCGGTGAGTGAGGATAATCCGGAACTCATTGCAGCAAAAGAGCATGGCATACCAACACTCGAGCGTTCTAAAATGCTCGGCTTTGTTACGGGCAGATTTAATAACTGCATATGTATTTCTGGAACACATGGCAAAACAACTACCACAAGCATGACCACCCATATTTTAATGAAATGTGGCAAGGACCCCTCCGCAGTGATAGGGGGTAGGCTTCCTATAATAGACGGCAATGGTAGGCATGGTTTGGGTGAGAGTATGGTTTGTGAAGCTTGTGAGTTTAAGGATACATTCCTACATCTAAAGCCCGATATTTCTGTAATACTGAATATAGATGAAGACCATATGGATTATTTTAAAACTATGGATAATCTTCTCGCTTCGTTTAAAAAATTTGCAAACCTTGCCACTAAATATATACTTATGAATGGCGATGACGACTACTGCAAACAAATAGCCGAGCAGGCAGAGAAAAAAGTAATCACATTTGGCTTTACAGAAAAAAGTAATTATTATGCGAAAGATGTAAAACTTAATGGGTTAAAAAGCAGTTTTATTCTTTGCCATGAAGGGAAGGAGCTTTGTAAAATTGAGCTTTCAGTCCCAGGAATACACAATGTGTCAAATGCACTCTGTGCCTCGGTTGCCGCAATTTTATCCGATGTACAGCCTAAGGAAATTCCAGAAGCGATAGCCGATTTTAGGGGAGCGGGCAGAAGATTTGAGCTTTTGGGAGAAGTGAGTGGTGTCACCATTGTGGATGATTTTGCACATCACCCAGCCGAAATAGATATGACACTTAAAGCTGCAAAATCGCTTGGCTACAAAAAAGTTTGGGCAGTATTTCAGCCCTACACATATTCACGCACAGCACTGCTACTCGATGACTTCATTGTGTCACTATCCACTGCGGACGAGCTCGTTATGACTGAAATAGTGAGTGCAAGAGAAGAGAATATCTACAATGTGCACACCAAAAATATAGCGGACAAAATACCTAATAGCAGATATTTTAGCAGTTTTGAGGAAATTTGTGATTATGTAATGCAAAATGCAAAAGCAGGGGATTTAGTTATAACTATGGGCGGTGGGGACATCTATAAATGCGCAAAACTAATGATGAACTACAAAAGCTCAAATACCAATATTAAATAATCAACATTTTAAACATACAATACTATTAAATCTTAAGGTCACTCTTTCGCCATTGGCGTGAGAGTGACCTTAAATTTTTTTATTAGAGTAATTTATAAATTTTAGAATATTTTTAAATACTACCTCCCATAATATCGTTTGAAATAGATTTAAGTGGGGTGTGTTAGCTATAAGAGTATATAAAAAAGAGGATAAAATCTTTAAATACATCACGATGCTTACGCTTTTCTTCCTACTATTCGATTTAGCGGTACAACGCACAGCATATATCTACGAAGCCTTAACCCTACTTACCACTATAATGCTTACTGTGAAAATATACTACTA
>CAYJIJ010000115.1:0-4308 GCA_964370185.1 uncultured Oscillospiraceae bacterium | reverse complement strand
AGTCCTTAGTTTCCACTTCCACAAAGTAGTAGTAATCACTGCCGGAAAGTGTTGCGACCAAGCTCCTTGTGATTGCCTGAGGCATAAGTGTGTCCGCTTGGAGTGACTCAGTTATCAATCCCATACTGCTTTCAAAATTAGCCACTGCGGTGGCTACCTCTGCTTCCGATGAAGTTGCCTTTGTATCTATTTTCCTCCAGCCAGTGTATGAGCTCACATTATTTAATATCGCTGATGAAGTGAGTGTGGATGTGTCGCTCTCAGGGAGTGAGGAATAAAATGATGTAGATGTGAAATCGCTTATGCCTATCGCATCGCCATCACGTGTATAGTAGCCATCATAGCTTGTGCGATAATCTGCTTGCACTACATCTTCTCCATTTAAAATCAAATTATCGCTATTTTGATAAACGGCGTTAGGGCCAGTTGCAGGTGTATTTTTAAAGGTGGTGGTGCCACTATTTGGAAAAGCATTATCATTAATATCAGACAATGTCTCAAAGAACGCATAATAATCGCCATTTTTAAGTATATAGCCAGATGTTGGGAGTGGATTTTCAACAAGTGGTGAACCTGGGTCAACTTCACTAATACGCACCAATAGATACCCTGGTCCTAAAGGTCCTGCATAGTATTTATACTCTCCATCAAGGGTGAGGTCACGTGCCTCAATATATTTAATCCCATCCCCCGAAACAAAGTCCGATGCATTTGCTCGTGCTGTTATTGGGAGATAATAATGGCTTGTACCACCATCGTTTGTATAGGCAAGATAGCTTGGGACATTGTTTAATGACCCCCAAATATCAGTATCCAAAAGTGCTAGTTTTACACCAGAACTATCCTCATAATATTTATTATTATATTCAAAATCAGGGTCTTTTAGAAGCTCATAATTATCCCACTTATCCTCTAAATACTTATTTACTCCTGCTTCGCCTGTGAAATAATAGGTTGTACCTGCATCTGTATAGCTATACCCATTATTTATATAATGTATTCCTGCAGCTGATAATTCGGCTGTGTTTTTATACACTAAGTTATTTGCAGTATATCCATTTGTGATGTATTCATGTTCATATGCAGGGTCTGTTATAAATCCCATTATATTGCTGTAATAGGAGGTTGTATCGGCAAATGAGGCTTTATACTTTGCAATCGCACTGGCTAAAATTTCCTCTTTTTGTGCATCGGTTAAATTAGCTATTTCATCCAGTGTATAGCCTGTGCCGTCCGGCTTTGTAATTTCCTCTACCACCTCACCGAAGCTAAGTGCTACTTTTAGTGAATATCTGTCCGGTTGGGTAGTGGAGGGAACGAGTACATCCTCAGCTTTTCTGTAAAGAATTTCTTCCCCACTTACTCTGCTTTCGCCAACTTCCCAATCAGCATACACTCTAAGGCTTCTAAGGTCGTCGCTTTTAAGTGTTGTTGGGTCGCCCGTTGCTTCGTCCACAAGCATTAGATAAAAGCTCTCGCCGTGCCCGATTATGCCATCGGTAATTTCGAGGGTGTTATCCGCCCCCATTTCATACACTGTGCCCAGTGGGTCGATTACTGCTACTGGGTCTGCCGCATATGCAGTGGGTGCATAGGAGAGTAGCATTGCCGCCGCAAGCGACGCTGATAAAATTTTCTTTGTTTTCATTTGTTTTGTACCTCTTTCTTTTCCATAAAGATTATTCTCATACACTCTTTATCTATTATATAGTATAGCGTAAAACTAATTTTATTGCAATATATCCCAAACTATGAATGTGGATAATCGCGAAGATTTATTTTTTAGCCTCCCTCTGCCGTAGACGGGGGATGCAAGGATAGCTTTACCTCTAAACGGGTTCTAATTTCCCACCCCCAAAATCTGTGCATAAATCACTACTTTTACACCTCCCACCTTAAAGCAATATATATGGCGGCAATTCTTTATTTTAAGCATAATTCCTTAAATCTCCTAAAACACATCCGCATAAACCTAAGAATATCCCCATATATTTGACTTATCTAAGAAATAGTAATAAAATATAGTAAAATTAGCAGGATAAAAATTACTATTATTGGAGGTAGATATTATGGGTTCTTCGTATTTTGATGGTGGATTGCTCACTTATATCGGATGGAGCATTTTGGGAGTATTAATCACTGTTTGCACATTTGGTATATGCTTCCCTTGGGCGCTGTGCATGGTTTATGGATGGAAGATAAACCATACCGTTATTGACGGCCGCAGACTAAAATTCACAGGCACTGCAATGGGGCTTTTTGGCAACTGGATAAAATGGTTTCTGCTTTGCATTATCACACTTGGAATATATTCATTTTGGCTTTTTATAGCGCTTGAGAAATGGAAAGTGAAAAACACAACTTTTGTCTATTAATAACATACATAAATTACAGCCTATTTCTCCACAATCGTGGAGAAATAGGCTGTTTTTGGATTGTAATGGAGGGCTATATACAAAAGTAATTATCACATGAAAATAAAGTAAGTATCCCATGAAAATAAAGTAATTATTCAATGTAAATTTTGAGAGGTGTTGCAATATATTTTGATTTTCGCTATACTATATAATAGACGAATATAGTATGAAAACAATTTTTATAGCAAAGAAAGAGGTACAAAACAAATGAAAACAAAGAAAATTTTATCAGCGTCGCTTGCGGCGGCAATGCTACTCTCCTATGCACCCACTGCATATGCGGCAGACCCAGTAGCAGTAATCGACCCACTGGGCACAGTGTATGAAATGGGGGCGGATAACACCCTCGAAATTACCGATGGCATAATCGGGCACGGCGAGAGCTTTTATCTAATGCTTGTGGACGAAGCAACGGGCGACCCAACAACACTTAAAAGCGACGACCTTAGAAGCCTTAGAGTGTATGCTGATTGGGAAGTTGGCGAGAGCAGAGTGAGTGGGGAGGACATTTTTTACAGAAAAGCTGAGGATGTAATTGTAAATGCTTCGGCTGTGCCAAATCTCACATACAAGCTCAATCTCACACTAAATCTCCCTGACAATAGAATAATTACAATGGACGGCATTACCAAGGCTGACGGCAGTGGTTATACCCTAAGTGAAATTGATGCACTTACCACAGCTCAGAAAGATGAGATTATAGATAGAGAACTTGCAAAGCTTAAAGCGGATCATTTATCAGCATATCAAGAGGCACTTATTGGCAATCAATATGTGCTTGTAAATGATGCCTATATTCTCGATGGCAAAGTGTACAGGAGCTTAGAAGAAGCGGGTATTACACATGTTCAAAACGGATTTAGCTTTCTTGACCCAGTCCCAAGCAACGGTACACTATACTTTGATTCTTCATCCGATAGAGACCTCTATTTGAGAGAGAATAACTGGACAGTAGCAACTGCTTCTACACCGATTTATGAACATAATGCTGCCTTTTTTGATTCCAGCAGATATGATGATGCTCTTTATGCAGCGGCAGGGCTTGTGCTTGCCAAAGACCTTACAGGCGCAAAAAGCACCGATTTTTATAAAGCCGACCCAGCGGATCCCGGTGAATATATATATGTTCCAATAGGCAACTATTCTCTTAGTAAAATATTAAGCAACAACCATGAATTGGCGGATATTGCATACATGACCGACCGATGGGACTACACAGCATATGCCATTGCCAGCGATACAACGCCTTTAACTGTAAGCAGTGGCGAACAATTTACACTTGTAAAGACTGGAGCAGCAGGAGCAGGATATCATACAACCCCTACCACCGATCAGATTCTCACAGGATATATGGTTATACATTCTGCTAATAACTACACCTACTATGAAAATACAGCTGCACTGCTTGCGGCAACAGTTTATATGCCATACCAATCCGGCTCATATGGAAAGCTTGATGCATCCAATAAAGTTATTAGATACTTCCCAAGCCAAGCTGCCGCATTTGCTGAATTAGTTGCAGATGGCGAGTTAACCGCCGCCTATACCTCGGGTGTATTTAGTGACTCAGGTAAAATTACCGACAACACTTTTCTTCCTGCAAGCTTTTACGCTTCCACCACTGATGTAAATGACATATCACCTATTACATCTACAAAGAATGTAACTACACAGGCTTCGGCTTGGAGGGATATTAATACAAAGGCACTTACAGCGGATAGCGTTGTTAATACCGCTATAACAAATATCGAAAACGGTCTTGACTCAGCTGATATAAATACCCTTGTAAAGGGCGAGATGATAAATAGCTCTACATTCTCCACAAGAGCTTCTACTGCAACACTTTCCGGCAGTGATTACTACTACTTTGTGGAAGTGGAAACTAAGGACT
>CAYJIJ010000114.1:0-4315 GCA_964370185.1 uncultured Oscillospiraceae bacterium | reverse complement strand
GCAGTAGGATAACGGATACCCTTTATCCCTCCATTCCACTTGGCTTGGTGCAGAGACAACTAAATGAAGCAGGATTTCGTGATGTGAATGGCGAGCTTCTTGTGGAAGATGGAATTTTTGGCGAGCAGATGGAAGGGGCTTTGAGGGGGTATATTGATTTAAGTGAATATCTTAGTGGGAATAATAACGATGAGTTAAATACAGAAAACAACTCATATATATCTCAAAGCAATCGTATTTCACCCGATACCGCTATTATTAAAGCTCTTCCAAATCCTCCTCCACGAGGAGATAGTTTTGACCCTGTAACGGACACAGCGGATTATATGCAACGCCTCCCAGAAAGAGAAAAAAATGTATTTACTGCCATTCTTGAACACGGTGAAAATAACGATGATGAAGATTTAATAAAAGTGGCAAAGATATTAAATGGCGAAGACATAGGTGCATGGGATGGTGCAAAAATTACTATTCATGTAGAGCAGTTAAAGGTAAAAGAAGAGAAGTATTCTAAGGCTAAGGGGGTTACTGGAATAGCATCGCTCGGACACCCTGCCTTTACTGCATTAAACTTATTATCATCTATTGTTGAGTCAAATGAAAAAGATATCTCATCGGGAATGACAAGCTATGCTATACAAAATTATATCGATAATAATCTAGATGAGTTCAGTAGCGAGCAATTAAAAGCTATAAAATATGCTAATTTTTTAATCACTACAATGCAGTCAGTAGGCGATTTCAAATACACCTCCCAAAACCAAAACTACGAAGTAGTAGTTTCAAAAGATTATGAAAATGCAGTTCAGAATATCGTATATCTTGTAACCCCCGATGGAAAAATCACCGAAACGGATAGATATGGTGTAAGTATTCCAAAAAGTGGATTATCACGCTATACCAAAGACAGTGCTCCTCTTAAATTTACTACGGATAGTTATGTAGATAACGAGCGATATTATTTAAATGGACATTTTAGATTTGATTAGAAAGGCAGTGACTCAAATGAAACCATCAAAAACCCTAACCTGCCCACATTGTAGCTGTGAAAGAGCTATAAAGCCATACTGGCGAGGTATTATGTCGATATTTTTTGGCAAAGTGCACTGTGTGGAGTGTGGTAGCATACTATCAAATCCAAGATGGTTTGATACTTTAAGGCTTATAGGAGCTTTTCTTTGTGATTACATTGTCGTGCTTGTTCTCTACCCAAATTCAGCACCTCGTCATGGAGAGCTTTTAGATATAGCTTTGGCGGTTGCCCTCTACTGGCATATTACTGCATTTATTGCGATTTATTTGATACCATTAAAGATGGATTATAAAGCTATTTCTAAGACTTTAAAGCATCCACCACGGCTAACCTGCCCTAAATGCGGATGTAAAACCGCTATCACCCCAGCTACAAAAAAGCAGTTGTGGATAGGGTGGTATAGTAATATTGTAAAGCCTTGTGTGGAATGTAGCACCATGCTTCGTCTGCCAATTTTTAAAGCTTTAATAATGTTTTTTTCAGCTTTTGCCTTGCTTCTGTTTGCCATTTCTCCGCTTACATCGTATTTATCAGCATTGCTACCTGAGAATGTGTTTATAAAAGAACATGTTGTAGACCATTTACTTACAATTATAAGTGTTATTGTGATTTTTAATAGCATAAGTCATATTTCCCTATATTACATTGACTTAGTAGAAGAATAGATTTTGCTTTATAAAATTAAAGTGAAACGAGGTGAAAACATGAAAACCTTAATCATCATTGTCACTATCATCCTATCGCTCACCGCCTGCACATCGGAAATTGCCGAAACAAGCAGTCAAGCGCCGCCCACGGAGAGCTCTCTTTCTTCTCCCTTGCCCACGACCTCCGACACCCCTTTGGTAGAAGAGCGTACAAGTGGACTATCTGCCTTTGAAGAAGATGGGAAATGGGGCATTTTAAAGGATGGAGAAGTATTGATTTCGGCTGTATATGATTATATAGAGGTGCATGGCGACTTTGTGACTGCCATGTCAAATAATTTATTTGGGCTAATTAACAGCGATGGCGAGATAATCATCCCAATAGAATATGAGCAGGTTCTCTATCAACCCGAAGAAGAAAATGGCATTATTTACAGCGGCGGTAAATATGGTATGTTTAACAGCCATGGGCAGATAGTCTTAGAGCCTATCTACGACCAAATAAGCATTTATGGAAACAGAGCCGTCGTTTATCAGCGTAAGCCCCCTGATTACAATTTTCTTTTTACCAAAAAAGGCTTGAGTGATGAAGAGGGGAATTTCATTTTAGATATTCTATATGACTATATCGTCTATTCCCCTACTGAAAACCTCGGCATAGCCTACAAAGACGGCAAAAGTGGCATATTCGACGAGCAGGGTAATTTTACATTTGGCTTGATGTATGAAGATTTGCAGTCACCGGATAGCTGGGAAGCTTCACAGGACTTTATCTATGCCGCTTTAGATGGAAAATATGGCTATATATCCCCGGAAAATGAACTGCTAATTGATTTTAAATACGATTATGTAGATGAGTTTAAAAATGGTTATGCGGTGGTATACCCCGAGCATAAGCTGTTTTGGAAGACCGATGAAAATGGCGATAGCATCCCCGATTTTGTCATATATCAGTATCAGATTATCGACACCGAGGAAAATATACTATACACAAGTCCTTATTTGAAAGAGAGCTCGGAGAATACTCCAATGCCTATTGGGTTATCTTTTATGCATCGAGAGGGTGTAGAAATCCCCTCGGATAAAATCTATCCTGTGGTTGATGTAGAAAATTTAAAGGCTGAAAGCATTTCTCCACAAGGCGAGATAATTACTCTCGGCAACCACTTTTCCAATGTCATGGCTTCGGTAAAAAACACCGAGTACACCCCGAGTGAAGATGCTCTGCCATATATTGTCTACAATATAGATAGAAACACCCCCTACACCTTAATCCCCCTACCATAACATAAAAAACGAGGTGAAGCTTAGATGAAACCATCAAAAACCCTAACCTGCCCACATTGTGGCTGTGAAAGAGCTATTAAGCCCTATTTAAAAAGCGTATTTTCTTCGCTTCAAAATAAATCTTACTGCCTTTCCTGCGGTGGGCTGATATCAAATCCAAGGTGGTTTGACATTCTGCGATGGTTTGGGCTTTTTCTGAGCTTATACATAGTTTCGGCACTCTCCTACGCTACCAACCCCGACTTTATGCTTGGTTACACCGAGATATTCTTATCCGTAGTTATATACTGGCATATACTTGCCCCGATAGCCCTCTTTTTTATACCACTTAAAGCTGATATTGATAGCTTTAGAAAATGGGATAAACGCCTTGGGCGCATGCCAAAACTAAGCTGTCCTAAATGTGGCTGTGCAGAAGCTATATCCGCCGAGAAGAAAAGGTCTTTGGTTTACACTCAACCACATCATGTCGCGTTTAAATGTTCTAATTGCGGTGCTAAGTTAAAATTTGATGATCATTTTGTGCTTGCGTTATTCGTTACAATAGTACCGACTATCTTCTTTGCATTTAAAATTACCGATATATTAGTTGATTTTTTTGCAAACTCCCCTTTTGTGCCAAAAAATATAATAGTAATAGCTACAATTACTCCTTATATTATTTTAGTTTTTTATATCGTAAGCATCATTTTAGTATATTTTATAGAATTCGAGGAGAGAGATTAAAGCTGAGTAAACCTACAAAAAAACCTAAACAAAGCAGGCATTTATGACGACGAAGCGAATACCCTTGAAGTGGACGGCATTTTTGGCGATAGGACTAAATCTGCACTTACAAAGCTTTCCACCACAAAAGCAGAAGACCTCTACCCTGCAAATAGGATTACAAACCACAATCGTGAGCTGATAAGCCGTGCTTTAGATATTAGCAGTAGGATAACGGATACCCTTTATCCCTCCATTCCACTTGGCTTGGTGCAGAGGCAGTTAAATGAGGCTGCCTTTAGGGATGTGAATGGTGAGCTTCTTGTGGAAGATGGGATTTTTGGTGAGCAGATGGAGGGGGCTTTGAGAGGGTATGGGAAGGTTGACATAATTTTTTCAGAACAGGAAAGCCCCTTTTTTATTACAATTCAAAATGGCTTATTCCTCCACGCTGGCGGAGAAACAAGCCATAATTTGTGTGTTTAAATTAATAAATAAAAGTTGTATTCTTCACTTTTCATTTTTCGCGTGATAGTGATGTTCAAAGAATATCTGCATCAACCTATATCGGTGGTTTCTTTATATCATCCCAAAAACGATAAAATCCCCATATAAACCCCAGTCCCTGCTGCAATGCTAATTA
>CAYJIJ010000113.1:0-4327 GCA_964370185.1 uncultured Oscillospiraceae bacterium | reverse complement strand
AAAAAAAGTTTTAAAGACCTTAAAAACAATGGTATATACAGCGATGTTGCCAGAAATGTTATAAGACCTTCAGACGAGGAATGTAAAAAAAACACAAGAGCAAGCTCTACAAAAATGCGTTGGGCAATAAAGGCGTGAAATTAAATATCGTACCGTTTTTTATAGAGAGAGTGGGAGAAAAAGAATATAGGGTGAGCAGCTGACAGTAAATATTATTAGAGGAGAAAAGCAAAAAGGAGGTAAGTCATGCTAAAATCAAAGATACTCCTCTCCCTAAAAGCTCTAAACTACAAGCTATACTTCGCCTTACTTCTCATGGGATTACTCCCCACTATCTATGGTACTGCGAGAATTTTTTTACTCTCTGGACTTCCCTCTGACTACGGATTTAGCATAGCAAGTCAGTTATCATGGGTAAATTTAATATATGAAGTTACCTCTGAAGCGATAATACTGCCGCTATTCTTTTTTACTGGCACTGTACTGTCTAATAAAAGTGAGCTTGAAAACAGAACAAAAAGCGGTTTATTAGTTGCATTTGCAGTGAATACAATTCTTGCCGCAATATTGATTTTCTTTACCGAGCCGTTAGTGTTACTCATGGCACAAGATATAGCTTTGCTTGATGCAACTGTGACATTCATTCGCTTTGAGAGCATCTCGAAGATATTTGAAATTCTGTTCCGTGTTTCACTCGTCGTACTGATAACAATAGGAAATAAATCAAACATCTACATGATTTTGATTATACAATTGTTTTTAGTAGTTTCGCTCGACATTCTTTTTCTTTCATCAATGCCGATATCTTTAAATCTCGGAGTAAACGCAATTGCTATTACTAACATAATTGCGAATATAGCACTTTTTATTTTATCGGCGGTACTTTTGCGAAAATCAGAGATAAATGTTTTTTCAAAAAACAAGTTAAATTTTTCGTGGTTTAAAAGTTTTACTAAAGTCGGTATTATATCGGGTATTGAGTCGCTTGTGCGAAACCTTGCCTTTATGTTGATGATTATTCGTATGGTCAATGTTGTGGGAGAGCAAGGTACTTACTGGGTTGCAAACAGTTTTGTTTGGGGTTGGCTACTCCTCCCTATCTTACAGCTCGGTGAGCTTATAAAGCGAAATAGTGGCGAAGATAATGTGGTGGATAAGAGCAAACTCACATCATACTTCGCAGTTACGACGGTTATAGTAATCACTTGGATTATCTCAATTCCGCTATGGAAGCCATTTTTTATAAATGTAATGGGCATACAAAATCCGAATAATATTTTCTCGTTTGTAATTTTGCTTTTAGGGTTTTATATTCTTTTTGCTTACAATAATATAATCGACAGCATTTTTTACGGGCTTGGCAGAACCGACCTTATGCTGTATCAGTCGCTTATTGTTAATGTGCTCTATTATGGCGCGGCATTTGTGCTTTATCTAACAGGTGTTTATACCCCGACACTGCCAACTATTGCTTTGATGTTTGGTGTAGGAATAGCGATTGATAGTGTGATTACTTTTATCATCTTCAGTAATTATTGCAAGAAAAATAAGGCGAGATAGCAGTATATATGGAATACACACAAAAAGCTTTGGAAGCACCGACTTTCAAGGCTTTTTTATTTTGTAGTGTAAGATAAATGATAAATGCAAACCTTATTTTTTGATAAAAACTTTGATAGGAATACCCCGTTCCATGCAATTATCAATGACAAATTTTGTGCCACGAGAGGTGCCGTCCCAAAAAGCAAGCACCATGTCTGCATACTCTATAATCGTGATATTACGTTTTAGTGGAGCACCTCGCCCGAATTTGTCATACTCGGGCAGAAATTCGGTGAGCTTAATATTGTTTTGTATTGCGTAATTTTTAGCGACAGTGTCCACACCACGAGCACCACCGCTCACGATTTCTGTTGTTTCGGTAGGTAGAAACTCTGCTAAGTTCACTTGCGTTATCCCCCTTGAGCCTATGACTGCTATTTTCATTGTTATAACCACCTATTTTTTTATTCGTCATTTATTCGTCATTATACCGCCATTTTAGTTATGACGCAATAATAACGCTATAATTAAGTCATAATAATTGTTATTGACTAAGGAATGGTGAAAGTATGAAAGATAAATTGTTGAGGTATACATTAAGAGTAGATAGATCGCTTTTTGCAAAGTTTCGCTATATAGCGGAATTTGAAGGTCGTTCGGCAAATAAAGAAATTGAGCAATTCTTAAAAAAGCGTGTAGCCGAGTTTGAATCACAAAATGGTGAAATTGAAGTTGGAGAAGATGAGTAAATACGCTTTGGAGTGGTTATATGTTTAAAGTTGAAAATGAATTTAAAAATGCGAATATCTCAAGGACAATTCGCTTTACAGAGCCAATGTTTGAAAAACTCAATCAAGTGGCAAGTGAAAATGAAGTATCTTTTAACTTGCTTGTATTGCAATGTTGCAAATATGCACTTGAAAATATGAGTACTGATTATGAAAAAATCCCGAATAAACTAAAACGAGGAATCCTATGAAGGAAACCTCGTTTTTTCTCTAATGAAACTACTATAAATTTACCACATTCCCCAAATGGGAATATGAGCGCTAAAAACATACGCCAATTGACTTTTCAAATCACACCATACTCAAACCCACAAAATCTTGCCTTAAAGCCTGCGTTACAAGCAACAATATCGGTAGTGTTACACTCATTCTGCCAACAACCTTTTCTTGTGGTGTAGTTTTTTGTATCGTTGAATTTTTTTAAAGGCTATGATATTATATTTATAGATTGCTATGCAATTATACAATGAATATTGCGACTTGATGTCGTGCGAATTTATAGAAAGAAAAGGTGGCATTATGAAAAAGATTTTTGCGTTTTTACTGGTGGTTTGTATGGTGTTCTCGGTTACTGCGTGTACGGGCACACCAACAGGCGACGGAGACACCACAGGCGGAAACTCTGGCAACCAAAATAACCATGCCCAGCCTGAGATAAACGAATTTAAGGGCGAAGATTATGTTATTGAGTGGGTGGATGAAGCTACCGAAAGAGATACAAGAGCGGCTCTCGATAGACCCACCGGAGATATTTATGCAAGCGAGGTATACCATTTTGATGATTTCGATTTTAGTGACAGCAAAACGCTTGATGATGTTGTACACTTCCCAAACTTGCGAAGCGTATCTGCTAATGGAACAACCGACCTCGACTTCAGCCCACTTTCAACTGCAATATATTTAAAAAATTTATATCTTAGTGACAATGATATTGACGATTTGACATTTTTAAGTGAGCTTACGAATTTAGAATATGTACTTTTGTCTAATAACCAAATAACCGACATAACCCCTCTAAGCGGTCTTGTTAACTTAGAGTTTATAGATTTGGATTCTAACCAAATAACCGATGTTTCCTCTCTTGAGAATTTAACCAACCTGCAAACAGTACATTTGGTTGAAAATAATGTCGCAGACTGGTTGCCGACAGCACATATAGAGGAAGTGTTCGGCAGAGGGGAGTTTGTTGTGCCTGACAGTGGAATATATGAGGGCGAATCCTACATCGGCACATGGAAAGCAAGCGATAGCGAACATTACATAACACTTAACGCTGACGGAACTTGTGAGGCGATATATCCGGGTTATGAGCCACAAACAGGAACATTTATGGAAATGGCACCGACTATGCTCTCTATTGCGTATGACGATGGCGAAAATGTTATACTTTTATATGATGGTATCACCATAACTAATAATGATAGGAATATAATTTATAATCCTTTTGAGAGCGAAATCCCCGAGGGACTTACTCCTGAGGAACGATTGGCAGAATTTAAAGAAACTGTGATAGGTACATGGACTTCAGACACCACTGACTATGTTATTACCATAAATGAAGATGATACTTTTACGTTTGAGAATACAAGCGATGGTGATTTTGATAGCGGCACATACATTATAGAAATTAAGTCCGGAGTGGGATATCAAGTGGATTTTGACGGCGAGAAATATTCTTATCTGCCTTTACAATTTGAAAATGACACATTTGGTGTACATGTGGTAGATGATCGTATTCTTGGTAATTCAATAATAATTTTAGTCAGTGAAAATGTTTTTACCCTTGAAGATTAGTTGTCCAAATAAATAGAAAGAAAAGGTGACATTATGAAAAAGATTTTAGCGCTATTACTTATGATTTGTATGGTGTTTTCGCTTGTTGCGTGTACAGAAACATCAAGCGGTAGCACAGGCGATGTTGCTACGAATGTGTCTGACAATTATATGTCCAATAAAGGTAGCTTAGCTATTACACAAACAAGTGATTACTACTATGC
>CAYJIJ010000112.1:0-4337 GCA_964370185.1 uncultured Oscillospiraceae bacterium | reverse complement strand
AGATAGCTTAGAGCCTGCTTTATCTCGCTCTTTATGTGATCTTGAGCGGGCTCAATGGCACTATTCCTCCTATAGTCTTGCCGTTACAGCCTTCTCCTACCCCTTCTATTGACAGCTTGGCCTATCCTTGGCAACATTTGGCTTAAAGCACCTTCCCTTTGCATGTGCGATATCCGCTTTCAGAAGGAGAAAATACTATGTATTTCAGCCAGCCCCACGCGCTAGTCCGTTTCATATGCATGTTTTGTCTTTGCATTGCCCTCAATACCTTTCTTCCTTTCTTTTCTGATAGTGCAAGAGCAGCGCAGCTAGAGAATCCTTCCGTATCATCTGCTGTGCATGTGTTAGAGCAAGAGGCCCAAGAGGCTTTTGACGCGCAGTATTACACAAAGGCTGAAAAAATTTACGATCAGCTGCTTCAAATATATGAAGCTCAAAAGAGTCCTTCTGACATTGAAATTTTCGCCACAAAACGGAAAAAAATCCTCTGTGCGCGCGGGAATGGTGATTATAAGGGCACTTTGCCCCTTCTTGAATCCCTTGTAAAAGAGATGGAAAATGCATTGGGGGCGCAACATCTAGAAACGCTATATGCAAAGCGTGAGAAAGCAGAGTCTCTCTGGTTGCTAGGCCGCTATGTTGACGCCATGGATACTTTGAAAGATACCAAAAAGGGGGATTTTTCTACTAAAGAAGAAAAAACGCAAAATACTTTGGCTATGCTAACGCAGTTGTATAAGATTACGGCAAGTCTAGGAGAATCTTCCGCAAAAATGAACGATGTTTTTATAAATAATTCCAGAATATTGGGCCAGCGTCATATATATACTTTGCAATCTCAACTGTATACGGGGCAGGATTTTTTGGATTTTGGGGAAAGTGAAAAAGCCTTAGTGGTATTGCAAGATGCTTTGAGTAAAGCCATTGTAACCTTTCCAGCAACGCACCCACTGGTTCTTGAACTTAAACTCTATATAGCCAGATGTTATCTTGCCTTGCAGCAGTACTCTCAAACCACCGCACTTCTCAAAGAAATTATCGAGTTGCAAAAAAAACTTTTCTCCCCCAATCATCCAGAGCTTTTGCGCTCGCAGCAAGTCTGGGCCGAATTGCTTTTAGCACAAAAAGAGTGGGAGCAGGCCGATATTCTCTTACGTGATATTATTGCTAAGCAAAAAGAACTGTTGGGAATAAAACATGTAAACACAATACAGGCACTTAATTCCATAGCGACTTTATACATTATAAAAAAGAATTTCGCAGGTGCTAAGAAGATGGCGCTCTCTTTAATTGGTACGGCAAAGCTGATTGGAAATAAAAATCCTATTTTTGTTTCTGTATTTAAAAATTATATCACGGCAGCCCTTGAAGATGGTGATATAATGTTAGCTTTTACTGCTTTGAAGGCATACCTTCTTGTGCAAGAAAAGAAGTATGGCCCAGAACATCCTTTTGTACTTGCTAGTCAAAAGCAAATACAAGATCTACGCAAAAAACATGCACATACTGACTTCGACCGTGAGATGTCTAAAGAATTGAAGAGAATGAGCAAGGAAGTTAATGATTTACTAGAGAAAAAGAAATATCGTGATGCGCTTGCTCTATGTGAAACTTTGTACAGCGAATTAAGAAAGCTTTATGATGAGAACGATGTTAGAGTTCTTTCGGTGGCTATTCAGCTTGGTAATATATATTTTAACGTTAACTACTTGGAAAAAGCACAAGATATTTTTACCAAAATTCTCCCTCAAGTTATGGAGCAGTTTGGCTACGGCAGTATGAAACTTCTAACTGTTACGCAAAACTTACAGTCCATATTGGCAAATACTGGTAACCGCGTTACAAGCCTTGCGCAAATGAAAACATTGTACGAAACGCTGACCCAATCTTTAGGGCCAGACCATTCCTTGACGCTTGTTACAGCTATGCAGTTGGGCATATCGTATGCTACCATTCCAGACTATGTTAACGCGCAACATATTTTAGAAAAAAATCTTCCTTTGTTAGAAAAATTGTTTGGAAAGGATTCTTCATTTGTAAACAAGGCAAACACAGTACTAGCTTATATCTACAAAGAACAAGGGCAAACAGAAAAAGAGCAAGCAATTTTACGTAAATCAAGTGATATTGAAGTATTAGAGGTGAAGGGCGTTTCTAGCAGGGCTATGGTATTGTATAAATCCGGAAAAGCCCAGGAGGCACAAAAAATTCTTGCTGAAGAGCTTAGCAAAAAAGAAAAAGCAGTGGGGGCATTTCATACAGACTCTTTAAAATTAAAAGCCCATGCAGCGTTAATGATGCCTTTAGAAGATGATTTTGTAAACTATGCAGATAGCTTTGCCCGATATTATGTACATTGTTTAACGCGTCAAGATTTATACGGACCTAACGCGAGGCTTTTCCCAAATAGGCTTGGGGTTTATGCCGGTAAAGAAAATCTTAACCTCCTAACATTTTATATAAAATTATCCCTTATAAATCAATATAACATACGCACTCAAAATGTAGGAGGTTTGCGTGAATCTCAGCAAATAATACTTAATAAAGCAAAGGACACTTTTCGAGATACGAGTGGGGTGTTAATGGGCTTAGGGCGGTATAAAGAATCTTTTCTTGCACTCAGCCTTTTTAAGGCTATGGAGTTGGATGACGCTGCTTTTAACCTTGTCTCGCAAGATTTTAATAGTGAAGATTTTTTCACAAAAGCAGAATATAGTATTTATAGTCAACTGGAAGATATTGCAGCTAAGGCCAAAACTATTGGCGATGAACTTTTTCCTTTAGAATTGCGTTTAGAAAAGCTCTCAGATGAAGAACGTGCGCATTGGACTCATTTGCACAGTGAATTAGAGAACTTATCCAGTGCTTTGAAAGAGCTTTTGTTCACACAAACTCCTGTGCAGCTAGAAAAGCAAAATAGTTACGACTATTTGAGTACTGGAGCTAAAAATGTGCAAGAGATGCAAGATATTTTAACAAGCATGGGTGGAGATGCGCTTTTTGTGCATACAGCCATAGGCGAGAACGCTTTGTATATTTACCTTACTGCGCCCAATGCATTTTTAACAAAAGCTACTAAAATATCAGAAAAGGAACTTCAAGAAATAATAGTGCAATTTCGTTCTCAATTGGGTAATCCAAAAAGCGATCCACGCCCCTTGGCACTAGAACTTTATAAAATCATATTAGAGCCTGTTATTAAAGATATAGAGGCCTTAAATCCTAAAACTTTGATTTTTTCCTTGGATGGGATTTTGCGCTACATTCCCATGAGTACACTGTATGATGGTGAAAAATGGCTAGTGGAAAAATACAATATAGCTTTATTTAACGAGGCGGCTCGTAAACAGCTTCAAAAAAATACTAAGCAAGTGCCCTTTGTGGCTGCCATGGGAGTAACTCATGCCTTACAAGGCTTTAGTGCCCTTCCAGCCGTAAGAAAGGAAATTGACGGCATTGTTAAAGAAGGGAAGACGGGGATTTTACAAGGCGTGAAATATATGAATGATCGCTTTAATCGTAGCGCCTTAAACGATACCTTGCACAAAGACGTGCCCTTTGTGCACGTGGCTAGCCATTTTCAATTTGACCCAGTAGAGCAGAAAAATTCCTTTTTGCTGCTGGGAACAGGGGAAAAGCTCACCTTAAGTGAGCTTTTTGGGAAAAATAGCGTGTATTCCTTTGAGGATGTACAGTTACTCACCTTGTCAGCTTGCGATACGGCTTCTGGCTTACAAAAAGGTGATGGGCGAGAAGTTGAAAGCTTTGGCGCTTTGGCACAACAACATGGCGCAAAAGCTGTTTTGGCAAGCTTGTGGTCTGTGGCAGATGCGTCTACGGCAGCCTTGATGCAAGAGTTTTATGCAACGTTAGGCTTGGAAGAGGGCAGCAATGCCGTAGCCTTATCTCATGCTCAGCGTATGCTTTTGCACAGTCAAATTACGCCACAAAATGCCGACGTAGATCGCGTTAAACGTGGCAAAGTGCTTTCCACTGCAAGTGAAACAAACACATGGACGCCTACGAACACAAACTCTTGGTCGCACCCTTTTTATTGGGCACCTTTTATCTTAATGGGTAATTGGTAGCGTGGTGATGTGTGTGGGCATGTATAGGCTTGCTTTTGGTTTTTCTTTGAAAAAAGTAGAAGGCTAGCTTGTAAAGTAAGCATAAAAGCCTATAAAGCAAAAGCCCTGTGTGCCATTTTCGCACACAGGGCTTTGTTATGGTTATGAGCTTAAAACCTATGAGAAATAGATGGTTATGCCGTCATAGCTATAGTTATCTTGCCCAGAGTCTTGGGCGTCATGAATATATTGCGTAGAGTTTTCACCGTT
>CAYJIJ010000111.1:0-4454 GCA_964370185.1 uncultured Oscillospiraceae bacterium | reverse complement strand
TATGCCCAAGATACTTGGCGGGAAGCTGCCCGGGAAAATAGGTCTTCGCCGGCATATAAAAGGAAGCAGCCAATAGGCTGTTTCTTTTTGCGTTTACGCACTTGTTAAAAAATATTTTATTAAAAATAAACTGCCATTATCAAACCGATAATGGCAGTTTTAGTTTGTGGAGATTAGGCTTATTTTATCCTCATTACTTATATGGGCGGTACATTGCTACAACCTTATAATACTACTTCTTATCAATCCTACAAGCAAAGGATTTAAATCCTGGGAAGCCCGATAATGGGTCGAGGTAATCCTTATCCATCAGCTTATCAACATCGGCATTCACATTGCCGTGATACATATGCACCACACCTGGGAGCACGGTAACAGTGATATTAATAGTTGCATCAATACTTCCCTTATCGGTGGAGATGCTCACCTTTTCACCCTGAGTGAAGCCGTATTTCTTAGCGTCTTCTGGGTTTATATCCACTGCGTCAATAGGCTCTAAGTCCCTAATCCATTTCATTTTATATGTCCTTGAATGCATGAATTGTGGCTTTCTTGAACCACTATTCATAAGTAGGGGATATTTTTCTCTGTCTATATTTGGGTAGAGCTCTTCGAGTGTGCGGTAAACTGGAAGTGGGTCGAGATTATACTCCTCGGCGTATTCTTCAATGAGCTTGGATTTAAACTCCACCTTGCCAGTCCTTGTGTTAAAGCCTTCGGTTTCATATTTTCTTTCCTTGTAGCTACCAAAATTGGTTGTGCATTTTAGCATACCGCCGTTTTTCTTAATGTCGGCAACAGTAATGCCCGTTGGCGCTATCATATAGTCCATATACTCGGCATAGGACATATTTAAAAGTGGGTCGTCAATTTTTAGGCGTTTTACAAGTTCATGCATAATCTCGATGTCGTTTCTGCACTCGCCCATTGGCTCTATTACAGGGTCTAAGCACTGGAGATAGCTATCGGAGAATATCTTTACATCTTCTCTTTCAAAGGAAGAAAGTGCAGGGAGCACAATATCCGCCGACTTGCAAGTTTCAGTCATGAACAAATCCACCGCAACCATAAAATCAAGGCTTTGGAACGCTTTAAGCACATAATCAGTATCGGGCCACATCATGTGGTTTACCCCTGCAAAATATGCCGCTTTTATTGGATATGGGTCGCCATTTAGCATTGCATCGGGGAGTGCCATCGCCTGACCTTGGTCGACAATGAGCTCCTTCCAAATTGGAAATCTATCATAACCAATTGATAGTGGCTCTTTAACTCTTGGGCTCTTGTATTCATCCTCGTTTGAGGGGATGTATGAACCTACATGGAGGTAGGTAAAGGGGTTTGTTGTATTGCCGCCTTTTATATCATAATAACCGCAAAGCGCCACAAGTGAAGCCACTGACCTGTAATTTTGCACACCGTTTACATGGTGCACAATCGGGGAAGCGGACATCTGCATTGCGGCAGGTTTTGCTTTTGCATACATTCTTGCGGCTTTTACCATTAAATCACCGTCGACACCTGTTAGCTCTTTTACCTTCTCGGGGGTGTATTCTTTTGCAAGCTCGGCAAATTCTTCAAAGCCGTATGCGTATTTTTCGATAAACTCTTTATCGTAGAGATTTTCTGAAATAATCACATTTGCCATACCGAGTGCAAGTGCGCCGTCGGTGCCGGGCCTTGGCATTAGATGGATTTTCGAGCGCTGTGCTAAAGGAGTAACCCTTGAGTCGACAGTGATTACCTCTAAGCCGTTTTCGATCGCATCAAATAGCGGTCTGTTGTAGGAGAAATTCGAGTACATCGGATTTCTGCTCCAAACCATGAGCAAATTAGTATTTCTAAAATCCGCACCTGGGCATTCGCCAGTTAAAAGCTTCCATGTCATAACATGTGCCTCTTGGCAGGTGCTTCCCTCAGTGAAGTAGTTAGAGCTTCCAAATTTTGCGGCAAAGCGTGAAAGTGTTGGGCGGAACCATTTCTCAAACCCAGTCATAAATGCAACCGACTCTGCGCCATGCTCCTCTTTGCATTTGCCGAGTTTCTCCGCTATTGTGCTATAAGCTTCTTCCCAAGTTATACGCTCAAATTTGCCTTCGCCCTTTTTGCCAACATTTTTCATCGGGTAGAGCAGACGCTCGTCCGAGTAGATATACTGCCTATTAGCGGCACCTTGAGGACATAGCATACCGAATGTATGGGGGCTATCCTGTGCGCCTTCCATTTTTATTATTTTGCCGTCTTTTATGTAGGCATCTATTGTGCAGTGGGAGCTTTGATTGCATATGTCGCAATAGCTCTTTTTAATCTCAATGCCTTGCTTTAGATACTCGGCTTCGTTTTGTTTAAGTGCATCTAAATTTGCCATATTAATGCTCCATTCCGCCGCTCTGCATCGGCTTAAAATATAACTTAACTTACTCTTATCTGCAGAGCAGAGGAATGATAAGAGCATTATTGTGCATTAGGACGGTAGTGAGCGAAGCGAACGAATCGTCCTGCACATCGCCCCGCGAGGAGTAGTTTGAAATTTATTTCAAACTATCGCTCCACTTTGCCGCTCTGCATCGGCTTAAAATATAACTTAGCTTACTCTTATCTGCAGAGCAGAGGAATGATAAGAGCATTTTTGTGCATTAGGACGGTAGTGAGCAAAGCGAACGAATCGTCCTGCACATCGCCCCTGCGAGGAGTAGTTTAAAATTTATTTTAAACTAAGCCCTAATCCTTTCGGCGATTGTTTTTAGAATATCCTCGTTTATGCCAGTTTTGTAGCCATCTTTTTCGGCGAGTATTTTTCCGAGGGTGAGTCTATTTTTATCAGAAGCTAAATTTTCTCTGCTTTGCATATATAATGCGGCAGATGGGCAGGTTTTTACACAAATCGGAGGAAGTCCTAATTTGAGCCTATCGCTACATCCATCGCAGATTACCATTTTGTTGTCCTTATTAAATTTAGGTGCGTTAAAATGACAGACATTTTTACAACTGCGGCACCCTACGCATTTTTCTTTATCCGAGCTGATAAAGCCTGTAATCCCATCACGGGTTATAGCTCCGTTTGGGCAACTACGCACGCAGAGAGCATCCTCGCAATTCATACAAGACACTGCCGCAAAAGCAAGATCCCTTGTAACTGGGTTTTCATATTTAATTACTCTCCTTAGAGGTTCTCCATCTTCGTTTATGTCATATGTGTGGTCGTTGCAAGCAATCACACAGGCATAACATCCAAAGCATCTGAGCAAATTGGTTTCGATATACTGATTAGGCACAGAAATTTTCCCCTTTCTATTACAATATTGATTAAATTTTATCATGTATTGGAAAAAAATGCAATGTAGAAAAAAATCGCCTTGACATAAGGCGATGTTTAGTGGATAATTTAAGTTGTGCGTGATGCAAATAAAGTGAAAAATCATGCAAATTAATAATTGACATAAAGGTTAAAACGAATGAAGAAAAAACTACTCAAAACCGCATTTATAGACTCAATACCCGTGCTCACAGGCTATATACCGCTTGGCATGGGCTTTGGAATTATGCTCGAATCGGCAGGATATAATTACATATGGGCATTTTTCATGGCGATAACGATGTTTGCAGGCTCCATGCAGTATCTTGCGGTGGATTTGCTTGCCACAGCCGCATCGCCGATTACGGTATTTATAAGCACATTGCTTGTAAATGCAAGGCATCTTTTTTATGGAATATCTTTAATTGACAAATACCGAGGAGCTGGGATAAAAAAGTTTTATATGATGTTTGGGCTGACGGACGAAACATACTCACTCGTATGCGCTTCCAAACTCCCCGAAGGCATTAACCCACACAACTACTACCTTTTAGTGACATTTTTTAATCACATATACTGGATCACAGGATGTGTTTTAGGGGCACTGCTTGGCTCGATGTTAAGCTTTGAAATAGTGGGGATTGACTTTGTGCTGACCTCCCTTTTTGTAACAATATTTATTGAGCAGTGGTTATCCACAAAAGAGCACCGCCCTGCACTTATAGGAATAGCTTCCACAGTGATTTGTCTTTTCATTTTTGGAGAGCAAAACTTCTTAATCGCTTCCATGGTGGTAATACTCATTCTGATTACGCTTTTTAGGAGGAAAATTGCAGGTGAATAATTTTGATGCGATAGTTTTAATAGCCATAATGGCAGTGGTGACAGCCGTGCTCAGAATTGCACCATTTGTCATATTTGGTGGAGGTAAAACCACGAGTGCTTTTATAATATACCTCGGGAAATATCTGCCCCATGCGATTATAGGGATGCTGGTGGTTTACTGCCTTAAAGCAGTTTCCTTTGTCTCTATGCCATATGGTATCCCCGAAGCTATTGGAGTGATAATCACTGCATTAGTGCATATAAAATTTAGGAATACACTAATTAGCATTGCAGCAGGGACTGGGGTTTATATGGGGATTTTATCGTTTTTGGG
>CAYJIJ010000110.1:0-4548 GCA_964370185.1 uncultured Oscillospiraceae bacterium | reverse complement strand
AAGAAAATTTTATCTGCACTGCTTGCGGCAGTGATGGTGGCAGGGATGAGCGTGACTGCTTTTGCAGCGACTGCAATTCCTCAGGAAGCGATTGATGAATTAAAAGATTTTGCGGAAGAGATGAATGACAAATTAATATTTGATTGGGCATTACATGATGATATATCTGATTATGCTGGTGTGCTTGATGAAGACAATCAATTTGTTGGAACCGATATCGGCGACATAGCACCGGGGCATAAATTGGCGTTTGAGTTGTTTTATTTAGCAGAAGTAGATGCTGATGCCGATGTGGAGCAGTTTTTGTCATCTTTTGATGAATTTATACTTACCATTTACTATGCGATTGGCGGTATAGATGCTGTTAAGGATTTGTATCTTGGGGCGAGGATAAGACCAGACGGGTTTGGAGAGGATTATCAGTATGCAAACTCCTCTAAACAGGTAAAAGGCTATAAGGCTGAGATACTTTTTGATAAGGCAGAGAGTGAAGAATTAGTTGAAAAGGTAAGTATAGAGCCTCTGTATATGGAGGGAGAGCTTTTCTATGTACTTATGATTGAATTTGTGGATGATGTGGAAAGCATAGACCCAGAAGACCTCGTGGGTAAAGTAATAATATATAAAAACAGTAAGTCAAACTATATGGAGCACTTCCAAGAAGTGATGATAAATGGCGATAGATTTGCAACAGTTGGATACGACAGCATTGGCTACGACGAATCAGGCTTTGAAGATATCACTGGCGAGGGAAATGGCGCACCTGTAAGGGACTTTGACGCTGCCGATATGAATGAAACAGCGGAGCTATATTTTGAGGGCGTGGGCTACTTCTTTAGTGGCGATGTAAGCACAGAGGCTCCTAAATACCTTGCGTTTAACTACACTCCAGATTATGAGCTTTTAGCTAAATACCCCACAGCGGACATGGAATTTATCAATTTCAGAGGAAAAGTGCAGTTTAACCAATTTGGTAGCTTTGAGCTATTTAAAGAGCCAGACCAATTTGCATATGCAGTGGTGGACGGCGAGCTTGTAACACTTGAGAGCATTGCAAGATTTGGCAAAGTAGTAGACGGCGAAGATGAGGGCTACTCAGTAGTATTACAGCTTAAAAACTTCCCAGAAAGCTTTGTACTATCCGACACAGAGCTTGAGCTTGCAGAAGAAGTAGTAGAAGCAGAAAAAATAGTAGACGCAGAACCTGCGGCATAATAAAAAAATCCTCACCTCACGGTGGGGATTTTTTAGTGAAGAGTGAAGAGTGAAGAGTGAAGAGTTATGGAGTTTCGCCTTTGGCGAAACGGATTTAAATAATTTTGCTTTGCAAAAATACAATAACTTAATCACTAATCACTCTTACTTATTACTTTGCTGTAAGGGTGGGGGCTGTGTCGAAATGCATTTTGAGCAGTAAAATGCACAAGCAAATAACTCATAATAAATAGAAATCACTTGAATTCAGGGCTATTTAAGCCTAAATTCAAGTGATTTTTTGTGTAATATTTTTCTATAAGGCTATTTCGCCTCAGTCTCTTATTATCGCATATTGCATACAATTATAAAAAATATGAACATCCGCAATTATTAATGGCAATTTATACTGCCTACACTTTTTCACTTAAAAACTTTTCTCTAAATTCTTCGAGTGGAATTGGCCTTGAGAAATAATATCCTTGAACTGCGTCACAGTTAATGCTCTTTAAGAAATCGAGCTGTTCTTTATCCTCAACACCCTCTGCCACTAATTTCATATCAATGCTATGCGCAAGCGATATGATACCCTCTATCACTTTCTCCCCCTTGCCATCTCCCTTATTATCAGTAAGGAAACTCTTATCGAGCTTTAATGTGTCCACCCTAAAGCTTTTAAGCATACCAAGTGAGGAATAACCTGCGCCAAAATCGTCTATTGCAACGGGGAAATTCGCTTTGTGCAAATCGGTGAAAAGAGCTTCGAGTGCATATTCATTGTCTAAAATAGTTGTTTCGGTGAGCTCTACCTCTATATATTCATGGGGGATATTATATCCATCCACAATCTTTACCAAATCGCTTATAAATTGCGGATTTAGCAGGTGTACCCTCGAAAAGTTAACCGATATTGGTACGCAAGTAATACCGCTGTCCATCCACTTTCTCATAACTGCGCACACATAGTCAAGAATATATTTATCAAGCTCGACTATAAATCCATTGCTCTCAAAAAGTGGAATAAACTCATCAGGATATATTTTTGCTCCATTTGGCTCAAACCATCTTACCAAAGCTTCAGCGCCAATTAGTTCATTTTTTTCAAGATTTATCTTAGGCTGTAAAAACGGAATAAACTCTCTATTTTTTAGGGCGCTTTCCATTTTGCTCGTTATTTCGGCATGGCGTAGAATTTTTGCTTTATAACTATCGTCATAATCATAAATTTTACCTATTTCCCTCGATTTTGCAACAGTATGTGCCATATTAGTTTTGTTGATAATATCATTTATATCCCTATTGTCGGTAGGGTGGATTATATATCGTCCATAATTAAATTCAAGTGGGTATTTTCCAAGCTCGGGCAAGGTGTTTTTAAAATGGCTTTCATAATGAGCTTTCTTTTCCTCAAAATCATCAAAAAAACCATTTCCTGCAAACATCATAAAGTCGTCGCCACTTACCCTTGAGATTATAAATGTTTCCTCCCCTATGGTATCGGCTGTTTTGGCAAAAGAGCGAAGCACTTTATTTCCCATCTCAAAATTAAACACTTCATTTATAGCCTTAAAATTTCTAATATCAATTCTCATCATTGCAAATTCAGCATTGGGGTTGTTTTGTAGCTGAATTCGTGCCAAGTTTTTAAATTTAGAGAAGCTGAGGAGCCCTGTTAAATCGTCGAAAGCGGCGGCTTCTTCCACCTTTATTCTATTGAGGAGTGCATTGGCTGCAAACATCATCACACATACAAATATCCCCAAAGAAAGCCATATAAGCACTTCGGATAATGTTTTGAGCTCCCTCATTATAGGAAGACCGTCCTCCGCCAAAATCATTATCATTTGCCAATTGCTCACTCCGAGGGGTTCATATCTTATAAATTCTAAAACTCCGTTTATTTCTACCGCCATCGCACCCGACGACTGATTATTAATATCGGAGGATATTTTACTTTGAGCCTCTAAATCATTCGAAAGTGAGTTTACAAGTTCTGAATAGGAGGCTTCATCCGCTGAGGTAGTGAATATATCTTCGCCGTCGGCAGTTACAATTAGGGCATGTCCCCCGTTTTGTAGCGAGCTCACAATTCGCTGCGATATAGTGTTTAGAGAAAACTCTGCCAGAATATAGCCGCTATTTCCATTGCTGTCTTCAAGCTCGGTGGCTACTGCAATCAAACTGCTTCCACTGGTTTCGTCTGGATAGGAAGATGAAAAATAAACATCCTCTTCTATTTTAGAAATATGCTCTGAAAAGCTCTTTACACTCTCCCCCATGGTAGCCGCAATCCCATTTGAGTCAACAAAATATGTATTTTCAAAGCCTAAATACTCCGATTGCTCATTTAAATAATCACGGGTTTCTTCCTCTGTATAGTCAGAATTCGAAATTGTGGTGGAAAGGCTGAGGAGATTATTTTTTGCCACATTTAAAGCAGAAGTAGTTTCAAATTGGCGCTCCATCATGATATCATTAAGTAAATTAACTGTTGTTTTATTTATGGCACTGATTGTATAGCCTTCAAAAACAAGCGCAAAAATATACGCTGCAAACACAATAATAGCTATGCTTGCAACGGTTCGCTTTTGTTTTTTCTTAAGAATTGTTACCATAATAAAGTCCATCCATTTGTATTAATCAGAATTAACATTTTGTGAGTTACGATAAAATCATAACAAAATGCATAATTTTTTCATATATTTGTTGTATAATTGTGGTAAATTTAACTATTGTTTTGTAAATTATAACATAATAGGTTACATCTTGTAAAGTTATTTATTAACAATTATTAATTTTAAGCGAATTAGACTATTTTTTTCTGTTTTCTTGCTTTTTTTTGACATTTCATATATTTTTGTAGCAAAAAAGGTAAATATATGGTAAAATAGGCATAGGTTAATAATCTTTTTGATTATTAATAAGTGCAGGGTAAATAAGGAGTGGCTTTGTCACAAATTAAAGTTTTACATGATTTTTTTGATTTGGAGGAAAATGTTATGGGTAAAATTATTACAATAGGTAGGGAATTTGGCAGTGGTGGTCGTGAAGTTGGCAAAAAGCTTGCCGAAGAGCTTTCCTTTGCCTACTACGATAAAGAATTAGTGGAAAAGCTTGCCACTGAAACAGGGCTTGACAGCAATTATATCGAAAGGCAGAGCGAGCAGTACTCAGCTACCGCCTTTCCCTATGTCGTGGGCAGAACTTTTGTTTCACTAAACACCGTTACTTCACAGATGAACACCTCGCTTCATGTGGCGCAAAATAAATTGCTAAAAGAGATTGCTCAAAAGGAGAATGCAGTAATTATAGGTAGATGTGCCGATTATATCCTTCGTGATTTTGATGTATTAA
>CAYJIJ010000109.1:0-4586 GCA_964370185.1 uncultured Oscillospiraceae bacterium | reverse complement strand
ACAACCGAGCAAATGGCAAATTTATATTATCTGCGTTGCAGATAATATAAATAATGTGTATCATATCATTTTTGATAATTAAGAGCTAACGGGCACTGGGGGCCATGCCCCTACAATCGCAAAATTTGCTACATTCTTTTTTCAGGCTTCGCTTACTTATTCATGGGGTTTCACCCCATACCCCACGATTTTTTGAAAAAAATCAAGTAAAACTTCACTTTTCTATATTTTCCTCGAAGAAGAAAATATAATCAATACATATTGTATTTAATATTATTTCATGATACAATATATAGTAAATTGATTAAATATATTAAGGAGTGATAGAGTTGAAGATATCCAAAAATGCGGTAGCGGTGCTTGAAAAACGCTACCTTATAAAAGACAAAGATGGAAATGTTACCGAAACTGTCGAGGGGATGTTTGAGCGTGTTGCAACTGCTGTTGCAGAGATGGATCTTAACTACAACGAAAAAGCCGACATAAAAGCGCTAAAGCAGAATTTCTACGACATGATGACAAATTTAGAATTCCTCCCAAACTCCCCCACCCTAATGAATGCAGGCAGACCTCTCGGACAGCTCTCCGCCTGTTTTGTGCTTCCCATAGGAGATAGCATGGAGGAAATATTTGAAGCTATAAAGCAAGCCGCACTCATACATAAATCGGGCGGTGGCACAGGCTTTTCTTTTTCAAGGCTTCGTCAAGCAGGGAGTGTTGTTCGCACTACCGGTGGTGTGGCAAGCGGCCCGATAAGCTTTATGAAAGTCTTTAATATGGCAACAGAAGCTGTTAAACAAGGGGGCACACGCAGAGGTGCAAACATGGGCATTCTAAGGGTTGACCACCCAGATATTTTAGATTTTATCAACTGCAAGGCGGACAATAGCGAAATCACCAATTTTAACCTCTCGGTGGGAATTACCGAGCAGTTTATGGAAGCTGTTATAAAGGGCGAGGAATATTCCCTTATCGACCCTAAGACAAAAGCAGAAGTAGCAAAGCTTGATGCGAAGGAAGTGTTTGAGAAAATTGTCTCGGGTGCTTGGAAAAACGGCGAGCCGGGGATTATCTTCCTTGATAGGCTAAACCGTGACAATATTGTTCCATCTCAGGGTGAGATTGAAAGCACAAACCCATGTGGGGAACAACCACTTCTCCCCTATGAGTCCTGCAATTTAGGCTCTATTAATTTAGTGCAGATGCTAAGAGAAACAGCGGATGGCTATGAGCTAAATATGGACAAGCTTAAAAAGACGGTAAAAGATGCAGTGCATTTCTTAGACAATGTAATAGATGCAAATAAATACCCAATTGCCGAGATTGAAAAGGTGACAAAACTCACCCGTAAAATCGGTCTTGGCGTGATGGGTTTTTCAGATATGCTACTAATGATGGGCATAGCTTATAATAGTGAGGAGGGAATAAAGCTTGGCGAAGAGGTTATGAAGCTTGTAAACGACTATTCCCACGAAGCAACCTGTGAGCTTGCGGCAGAGCGTGGAGCGTTTCCACTCTTTGAGGAGAGCATATTTAAAGGCGAAACCCCTCGCAGAAATGCCACCACCACCACAATTGCCCCAACGGGTACACTTTCGATAATTGGTGGTTGTAGCAGTGGTGTTGAGCCTGTGTTTGCCTATGTTTATATCAGAAATATTATGGACAACACACGCATGATTGAAGTTAGCCCCGTGCTTAAAGCGAAACTCGAAGAAGTAGGGCTTTTAAACGACGACCTACTCGCAAAAATCGCCGCCGAGGGCACACTTGCGCATATTGAGGAAATTCCTGAGGAGATTAAAAGGGTGTTTGTCTGCTCGCACGACATCTCCCCCGAATACCATGTAAAAATGCAGGCGGCATTCCAACGCCACACCGATAACGCCGTATCAAAAACAGTTAATTTCCCAAACTCCGCCACTAAAGAAGAGGTTAGGGATGTGTTTATACTTGCATATAAAGAGGACTGCAAAGGCGTAACAATCTATCGTGATGGTAGCCGTGATGGGCAAGTGCTCAATATCGGAAGCGTGAAAGAAGAGGAAATGGCGGAGGAAAACACTGTTTTAAGGAATATACTCCCCCGACCACGCCCCGAAATCACACAGGGCATCACCGAGAGGATGAAGATAGGTTGTGGCAACCTCTATGTAACTGTGAATTACGATGAAAATGGCATATGTGAAGTATTTACCTCCACCGGTAAAGCTGGTGGTTGCCCCTCGCAATCGGAAGCTACTGCAAGACTTGCCTCAATTGCGCTTCGCTCGGGTGTTAGCGTTGATGAAGTGCTACATCAGCTCAGAGGTATTCGTTGTCCCTCCACAATTAGGCACAGCGGCATGAAATGCACCTCCTGCCCCGATGCAATTGCAAGGGTGGTGAAAAAGGTAGCGGATGCCATTGAAAAGGATAAAAACCCACTCGCACACTCGGTAAAATCAAAGGATTATAAATTCTGCCCCGAATGTGGCAATAAGCTACTTCATGAGGGTGGTTGCAGTAGTTGCGCTTCCTGTGGCTTCTCCGCATGTGACATGAGTGCCCCAAACAAACCTATTGAACATTCGCAGGACAAATACTGCCCTGATTGCGGCGAAACCCTCGAGCATGAGGGTGGCTGTAATATATGCAGGAACTGCGGTTATTCTAAGTGTAAATAATAGCTGAAAATCTAAGGGAACCCCTATAATCCGAACACGCCTAAAACTTATGAATTAGCAGATATAATGTCGTCTTCGTCCTAAGCAGACGCTGAGTATGCCGTCGTCCTTATCCTAATTCTATCTACTAATTCATGGGTTTTAGGTCGAAGATTTTATGAAAGCTCAGTGGGGATTAGAGAAAGGAAAAGCCTTGCAGTAATGCTCACCGCCTTACAAAAGGCTTTGACACAGCTATAAGCTCCACTGAGCTTTCATAAAACGCGTTCGGATTACAGGGGTTACCCAGGGCCGGCAATGCTCTAACACGCACAGGCTTTAGTGGAATAGCTTTCACTAATACTGCTTCAAATACCCCGGCTATACTCGAGTATTACCACCCCAAGCCGGACCATTTGTAATTGATTGCAAATGGTCTGGCTTAGCTTTTGTACCGAGGTGAATAAATAATTATGGATTGTTCTCCTTTTTTTGCTTGCTTCCCTCCTTGTAATTTTTTTAAATCTATGCTAAACTACCTCTAAAGGACAAATTTGTCCAAACAATTAATAGTTTACGGAGGAAAGAAAAATGTTTAAAAAATTTTTAGCCTCAGCGCTTGCTGTGGTAATGCTTGCGGGAATGAGTGTGACTGCGTTTGCAGCGGAGTATGGTCCGGCTACGGAGCGTTTTTTTTCGCTCAAAAAAGGTGATCTACTATTTTACTCTGATTTTGTGATCTTGTGGCAGCAAGTGAGCTCAGAGCAGGCGGGGATTGACACACCACCTCTTATTGATTTTGATTATTCTAAACTTTTCGCTTACTTAGATGATGAAAATCAGATAATTTATGATGAAATGGCTGATGAAGCAAAAGAGGTTGACTTTGACAATATAAAACCTGGGGATAGAATTGTTACACGAATAGTAGAAATGCCTCTCGATGGTGAACAATTCAGTGCTCTCCAATTAGATAATGAGTTGGCTACGGACATGGTCGTTGTTACTAATGAGGAAGTAAAAGGTTGGAATTTAGATATTCTTTGGGACATTGAGGGAAATGAAGACATAATTGAGGATATTTACTTCCAAGCGATTAGATCGAGTGGTCATCCTCTAAATTATGTAGTAATAGAATTCAGCGATGATGTAGCTGAAATAGATGCGAATGACTTAGTGGGCAGACTTGTAGTGTACGATAGAGGCAATAAAGACGACGGCTCTACAATGCAGCTAAACGGCGAGCATTTCGCAACAGTAGGCTATGAAAGCATAGCTTACGACGATGCAGGCTTTGACGAAATCACAAGCGGCGGCGCACCAGTAAGAGACTTTACCGACGCAGTAAAAGGCGACCAATTAGACTTATACTTTGACGGCGTTGGCGTATTCTCCACAGCTAATATAGGTGACGAAGGCGCAAAATACCTTGGATTTAACATGAACCCAGATTATGAGCTACTTGCCCAGTACCCAGAAGCGGACATGGAATTTATCAACTTCCCAGGAATGGTTAAGTTTAACAGATACGGCGCATTCGAGCTATTTAAACAAGAAAACCAATTTGCATATGCAGTGGTTGATGGCGAAATAGTAACACTTGAAAGCATTGCAAGAAACGGCAAAGTGGTTGACGGTATAGATGCAGGCTACTCACTTGTACTAAGCATTAAAGACTTCCCAGAAAGCTTTATCCTCTCCGATATGGAGCTTGAGCTCACAGAAGCGGTAGAAGAAACAGAAGAAGCGGTAGACGCAGAACCAGCAGCATAATAACAATAATAAAATCCTCCACCTCGGTGGAGGATTTTTAAGTGAAGAGTGAAAAATGAAGAGTGAAAAGTTATGGAGTTTCGCCTTTGGCGAAACGGATTAAAGTTTTACAGGGTTTTTTCAAAAAATTATGGGGTGTGGGGCGAAGCGATAAAAAAATGCAGTAGG
>CAYJIJ010000108.1:0-4760 GCA_964370185.1 uncultured Oscillospiraceae bacterium | reverse complement strand
TCACGGCAAGCCGTGACCCTACAAATGCCACCGCAGACCCTGCACAATCTAAAATTTGCTCAATAAATTGTGCGATATCGTAGATATATTAAGGGGCTTCGCCCCCTACAATGATAGCAAAAAGCTATTAATACAGGTAATCCCCCACCTTTTAAAAGGCGGCTTTATGCTCCCATTGCTTAATTTCAGATTGGCGGTTAACTTCATTTTACACATTGTTTATATTAGGCGAAGCGAGCAAAATGGTGAAAATTGTGGCAGAAAACTGAAGATTTCAATTTAAATATTATGGCGAAGCCACTCCATCACTATTCATTTTTCACTATTAACTTATAAATAATTTGCTCAAGCGGATTATTCATATTAGTTTGAGGAGGAAATTGTAATGAAGAAAATTTTATCTACACCCATAGGGCAAATATTATCTGCAAGTATTGTTTTTTCGACTGCATTTGCCTTATTGTATTTTAGTCCGTTAAATATGTTGCATGGTCGTTCAGATGCACCGATTATTGTCGGGATATTTGGTGTAATTGCACTGGCAATAGCTTATATTTTCAAACTGCAATTGCTAACACTGGTAGCATCATTTGGATATATCATAGCATTTGCAATGGGGTTTATATTTCAAACAGACGGTGTGGACCCTATTAGCGGTGGAACAAATAATCTATGGCAAATTTGGCTTATAAGCTATTGGGTGTTTTTAGTGTTGGGGTTAATTGTTAATATAATTCTTAAAAATAAGAAGTAGAGAACCGAAAAACGAATGAAATTTATATTAGGCGAAGCGAGCAAAATAGTGAGAAGTTATGGCAGAAAACCTTTGATTTATAATTTAAAATACTGTGGCGAAGCCACTCCAACACTATTCATTTTTCACTTTTCACTATTCACTTATAAATAATTGGGGGGTACATACTATGTACTTATTTTCTTTAATTGTAATACCAGTGAGTTTATTGGCATTTTATTTCGGATTTCAAATAAAAAATAAGCAACGAATTACTTTAATTCATGATTACCATTGGAAAAATGTAAAAGAGCAAGATATAAAACCATATACTTCACTTATGGGGATGGGACAATATTCAATAGGTATTGGCTGTCTGACATCCGGTGTTTTAGGACTGTTTGTGTCATCAATAGTTACTATAATACCTATTTTTTTAGGGATAATTATTGGTTTTATAATAATGTACAAAGCACAGAAGAAATATAACTCAGGTATGTTTTCGTAAAATAAGCATAATCCACACAAAATAAAACTACCGCTATCAGCTTTTGATAGCGGTAACTTCTTTATTGGTAGCCATTAAAATCCTGCAAACCGTGTTCATACGCAAGCGGATTTAAAAAGCAATCTCTATTTTTTTATACTTCTTCTTTTAACGCCCTCTTTTATGCCCTCGATAATTTTACTTAGTGCATAAGCAGATTCTTCTTTTTCGGTGGATGGTGTGTGCTCAAGTGGGTCTTCGATGCCAAGGAGCTTATATTTTTCATTGCCCATTTTATGATATGGGATAATGTCGAGCGCCTTTACATTTTTAAGCTCGGACAAAAATAAACCCAGCCTCTTTAGCATTTCGTCATTTAAGGTTATTCCCTTAATAACAACATGGCGCACCCATAAATCCACCTCTTTTTCCGAGAGATACCTCGCAAAATCGAGAATGTTTTCATTTTTTTGCCCGGTTAAATCGCTGTGTGCCTCGCTGTCTATATGCTTTAAGTCAAGCATGACTAAGTCGCAGGATTTTATTAGTCTGTCGAAAGCCTGCGTATTGTTTTTATTAAAAGTAATGCCGGATGTATCAATACAGGTGTGAACTCCCTGCTTTTTGCACTCCTCAAAAAGCTCTGTCACAAAATCCATTTGCAAAAGCGGCTCTCCCCCTGTAACAGTTATTCCGCCTTTTGTAAAGCTCTTTACCCCATTGTATTGATTTATTATCTCTTTTACAGAGATAATTTCCCCCGTACCCTCTTTCCAAGTATCGGGATTGTGGCAATACTTGCAGCGCAATGGACAGCCCTGCAAAAATACAACAAATCGTATTCCAGGGCCATCCACTGTGCCAAATGAATCTGTGGAGTGGATATATCCATTCATATTAAATCTTCGAATGGAATGTGCGTGCAATTATATCGTCCTGCTGTTCTTTTGTAAGTTTTACAAAATTCACTGCATAGCCCGAAACACGCACTGTGAGTTGCGGGTATTTTTCAGGGTGATTTTGAGCGTCGAGCAAGGTCTCTTTTGTAAATACATTTACATTGAGATGATGTCCGCCTTTTTCAATATATCCATCTAAAAGTCCCACTAAATTATCTATTTGTCTATCACTTATCATAGTATATACTCCTTTATTTATATATTTTCATTGGGTTGTTTGCAAGCAAAATTTCCATCTTCACAGCCTATTGTACTGGAAACTTCCATCACTATATTATCCACATCGTAATCGCCGAAAAATACTCTATCGTCTTTTCCAAGCGCATCGGGAACTATTGAGAAGGTGTCCGAAATTCCATCAAGTGCGTCTTGGAATGGAAGTTTTGCAACCGAGGCAAGCGACGCCGCCGCTCCGCTGGTATCCCTGCCATGCATTGGGTTTGCTCCCGGTGCAAAAGGTGTCCCCTGCTTTCTTCCATCGGGTGTGCTACCTGTTTTTTTGCCATATACCACATTGGAGGTTATTGTTAGTATGGACATTGTCGGCACGCTGTCACGATAGGTGGGGTGTTTGCGGATTTTATCCATAAATGTATGCACTATGTCTATCGCAATGGAGTCCACCCTGTCATCATTATTGCCAAATTTTGGGTAATCACCCTCCACGATATAATCCACTACAACGCCCTCTTCGTCACGGACTGTTTTAACCTTTGCATATTTAATTGCGCTGAGCGAATCGGCAATTACAGAAAGCCCAGCTATACCTGTTGCAAAATATCGTTTTACCTCACGGTCATGAAGTGCCATTTGTGTTTTCTCATAGCAATATTTATCATGCATATAGTGAATTATATTCAGTGCGCTCACATATACAAATGCAAGCCATTCAAGCATATCATCATATTTTTGCATAACATCATCATAATCGAGATACTCAGTTGTTACTGGGCGATATTTAGGGCCTACCTGTATTTTTAGCTTTTCATCCACACCGCCATTTATCGCATAAAGCAAGCATTTTGCAAGATTTGCACGCGCGCCGAAAAATTGCATTTCTTTGCCCACTTTCATGGAGGAAACACAGCACGCTATCGCATAATCATGCCCATGGAGTTCACGCATTAATTCGTCGTTTTCATACTGTACAGAGGAGGTTTTAATGCTCATTTTTGCACAATATCTTTTAAAGTTTAAAGGCAATCTCTGCGACCAAAGCACAGTTAAATTAGGCTCGGGTGCAGGCCCTAAATTGTCCAAGGTATGCAAAAATCTAAAGGAAGTTTTAGTTACCATGTGCCTGCCGTCGGTTGTCATTCCGCCTATGGTTTCTGTTACCCATGTTGGATCTCCCGAGAAGAGGGAATTGTATTCTGCGGTTCTCGCAAATTTAACAAGGCGCAATTTCATTACAAAATGGTCGATATACTCCTGCGCTTGTGTTTCGGTGCAAACTCCATTTTCAAGGTCTCTTTGGATGTATATATCCAAGAAAGTGGAGGTTCTTCCAAGGCTCATTGCCGCCCCATTTTGCTCTTTTATTGCCGCAAGGTAGCCAAAATACAGCCATTGTATCGCTTCTTTTGCATCTTTTGCTGGATTTGAAATATCATATCCGTACTTTGCCGCCATTTCTTTAATATCGGCAAGCGCCCTTATTTGCTCGGATAATTCCTCACGCAGGCGTATAGTATCTTCGGTCATGCGTGTGGGCGCAGTTTTGAGCTGATCCTTTTTATCAATTATAAGCATATCAATTCCATAAAGCGCTATGCGGCGGTAGTCCCCAATAATTCTACCCCTGCCATAAGCATCGGGAAGTCCTGTGATTATTGTGGATTTTCTTGCAAGCTTAATTTCATCGGTGTATGCATCAAAAACGCCGTCATTATGAGTTTTTCTATATTTTGTAAAAACTTCATGTAGTTCGGGTGAAACCTCATACCCATATTGCTTAAGCGCATTTTCGGCTGTTTTTATTCCGCCAAACGGCTGAAAGCTTCTTTTAAAAGGCTTTTCTGTCTGAAAACCTACAATGGTTTCAAGCTCTTTTTCGAGGTAGGCGGCGGCATGGGAGGTAACTGTTGAAACAACATTATTATCCATTTCAAGAACACCATTATTTTCCTGCTCTTTTTTATTCAATTCCAAAACCATTTCCCACAGTTTTGTGGTGGACTCTGTTGGCCCTTGTAAAAAATCCTCATTGCCATCATATGGTTTATAATTTAATGTGATAAAGTCGCTTACATCAACACTACCACCACTCCATCTTCCCAGCGTAAAGCCATTCCAATTTTCAGAAAAAGTAAAATTCATATTCTCCTCCTATTTTTTAATGATATTTTTTTAGTTTTATAATAACATCAAAGAGATTGTTATTATAATAACATTCTTTTCATAGCAAATTATACAACTAACTCAATTAAAAATCAACCTTTGCACTTTGCTCAAAAGCCCATAATTAGGGATTTTGCAGTGCTTTTATATATATTATTCCTCTTTTTTTTCATCAAATGTATACTATAACAGTATATTTTTATTTAAAGCATACAATTTCTTTTAAATCAGATTAAAAAAA
>CAYJIJ010000107.1:0-5165 GCA_964370185.1 uncultured Oscillospiraceae bacterium | reverse complement strand
AGTAAATCATAAAGCTATTTATATGAGGATTTTGTGAGGTTTATTTTATGTTTATCATATAAATATTACATAGGATTATTTATATTGTCTATTTGACACAAATAAAAGTTTGACAGTTTTTTTGCAAAAAATCGGGTGGTGGTAGGGAAAAGCCCGTTAATATATCTACGGTATCGAATAATATATTGAGTTGATTTTAGACTATGTGTAATCCTCGGGCACGGCAAGCCATGCCCCTACAATGGGATTTCCCACAGCATTTAAAATTCTGCATAATCTCCTCTCTTTTGCTTCGCAAAATTTGCTACATTCTATTTCTCGGCTTCGCCTTTCTATTTATGGGGCTTTGCCCCATGCCCCACGATTTTTTGAAAAAAATCGAGTAAAACTTCATTTTCCACTATTTTGTTCGCTACACAAAGACAAAAAAACTGCTACCACAAATGCTTTTATCATCTGTGGTAGCAGTATATAATTTAAACTAATTAATTTTAAAGCACTTTTGCTAAAAATGATTTTAGCCTTTCGCTTTTCGGGTTTGCAAAGAGTTCTTCTGGGGTGTTTTCTTCTATAATTTTGCCCGTGTCCATAAATATAATTCTATCTCCAACCTCTTTAGCAAAGCCCATTTCATGTGTTACTACAACCATAGTCATGCCGCTCTTTGCAAGGTCTTTCATAACCTCGAGCACCTCGCCCACCATCTCAGGGTCGAGTGCACTTGTCGGCTCGTCGAAGAGCATCACATCCGGCTGCATACAGAGTGAGCGAACAATGGCTATTCTCTGCTTTTGCCCGCCTGAAAGCTGATTTGGGTAGGCATTAGCCCTATCTGCAAGTCCCACTCTTTCGAGTAAGCCCTTAGCCATTTCTTCGGCTTCGGCTTGGCTTTTCAGGCCAAGTTTCACAGGGGCAATTGTCATGTTTTTCAGTATATCCATATGGGGGAAAAGGTTAAAATGCTGGAATACCATCCCCATTTTCTGCCTGTGAATATTTATGTTTACCTTTGGGTCGGTGATATCCACTCCTTCAAACACAACCTTGCCACCAGTGGGCTTTTCAAGGAGGTTCATACAGCGTAGAAGTGTGCTTTTACCTGAGCCAGAGGGCCCGATAATTACCACAACCTCACCTTTGTTTATAGAGCAATTAACACCTTCGAGGGCACGAATAGTACCTTTTTTAAAGGATTTTTCAAGCTGTTCAATTTTGATAATTTCATTACCTGTCATTGTCCCTGCTCCTCCTTTCAATGCGTCCCACAAAGTAGCTAAATATCATTACCAGTGTGAGATATATAAGCGCCACACTTATAAGGGGGAAGAAGTATTCGTAGGAGTTTCCGCCTATTGTACTTGCCGCATATGTTAAGTCCATGAGTCCGATATAACCCACAACCGAGGTTTCCTTTATAAGCACAATAAATTCATTCCCCAAAGAGGGAAGCACATTTCTAAAAGCCTGTGGTAGAACGATATATCGCATTGTTTGAGTGTAGGAAAAGCCTTGGCTTCTTCCAGCTTCGGTTTGTCCTATGTCTATCGACATAATACCGCCCCTTATAATCTCCGCCACATACGCCCCCGAGTTAATACCAAAGGTTATAATACCCACAAGCACTTTGTTGCTCGATGAAGCCATTATCACGAAGAACATTATAAGAATTTGCACCATTACCGGAGTGCCCCTGATGACAGTGAGATAAATTTTAGAAATAGTGTTGGCGATTTTAAGCAAAAGCCTTGGCGCTCCAACCATTTCATCAAAATTCCTATCATAGCTCACACGAATAAGCGACACAATCACACCCAAAAATACACCAATTATAAGTGAAAAGAATGTGAGTATAAGGGTGTTTTTAAAACCCTCAATTATAAGTAAATATCTATCCTCGAGTATGAAACTCTTAAAAAAATCATAGCTGAGATTGTAAAACCATTCGGGTGAGTTTAAAATCCACTGCGGGGCAAGCCTTGCAAATTCTTCTGCTGGCACAACCATTGCATAATCCTCCTTTTATGTTAAATTAATATCTCTTTGATACATCAAATGCAACAGAGCATATAAAAAACTAAAAAAGGTTTTAGGCTTTTATATACGCTGTAAGTTTTTTATTGGGGGGCTTTTATTCGCCACAGGCGGATAAAAGCCCCCCAATATTATAGATGTGTTAAATTATTCTGCTGTGATATATTTATCAATTACCGCTTGAATGGAGCCATCTGCGATTAGCTCTGCAACAGCTGTATTTACATCTTCATAAAGCGCTGTGTTTTCTTTGCTCATTGCAATAGCGTAGTTTTCTGTGATGTATTCTGTGTCAAGAATTTTTAGACCCTCGATAGAAGCAACGAATGCCTTGGCGGGCTCGCTGTCGATAATTACACAGTCAACTTTATCAGTGGAAAGAGCCATAACAGCATCCGCACCTTTATTGTATCTGTCCATTGTACCAAGACCAGCGTCCTCGATGTCGCCTGTTGCGTAGATGTCGCCTGTTGTTGAGAGCTGAACACCCACTGTGTGGTTTGCACCCTCTGCAAAGAGGTCATCAACGGAAGTTATTGGGCTGTCTTCTTTAACAATAATAACCTGCACGCCTGTTGCATAGCTCTCGGTGAAGTTTACTTCTTCAAGACGCTCAGGAGTAACTGTCATGCCTGCTGCACCGATATCTGCTTTGCCAAGCTTAATAGAGTTGATTATAGAGCCAAACTCCATGTCTTCGATAACAAGCTCAAGGCCGAGCTTGTCCGCAATAAGTCCTGCGATTTCAGCATCAATACCTACGATTTGGTCGCCTTGATAAAATTCATATGGGGGGAATTGAGCGTTAGTCGCCATTGTGAGTGTGCCCTCTACTGCTGTGTAAGCTGTGTCGGCAGCTTCTTCGGATGCAGGAGCCTCGGATGATGCTTCTGCGGATGGAGCTTCAGAAGATGGAACTTCGGACTCAGCAGGTGTTTCAGAGCTACATGCGGTAAAGCTTGCAATCATCATTGCGGAAAGCAGTACTGTTAATATTTTTTTCATTAATTAATCCTCCAAAAAGTGTTTTTTAAAATTTGCCATATCATTATAACTCATAATCTATTTTTATGCAAGATTTTTTTATTAATAGTGAGCACTCAGAGATAAATTGACTTTATTATTTCAAATTTTTACATAAATATTCACTTGAGTAAAGCACTTTGAGATAAATATTGCAAAGATTATCATTTGCTTAGAAAAAAGCAGTATATTTAATTAACTATACCTTAATAGTATATATATTGACAAATAAAGAAAAAGATAATATAATAGTGAAGCAATATGCAAATAATTCGCAAATTGGAGGAGACATGGGACAGTATTCAACTGAACAAAGAAAAAAGCTGATTAATTTTTTCAAAGAAAATTTACACGAGCCATTCTCAGCAAAGCAAATATATGAAAAAATAAATGATGAAAGCATAAGTATCAGTGCAATATACAGAAATCTCGCCCTTATGGAAGAAGAAGGCATACTATGTAAGATGACAAATAGCGGCAGTAGGGGGCTCTTATATCAATATATAGATCCCGAGAGCTGTGCAGGAATTGTACATCTTATATGCGATAAATGTAGCGTCACATTCCATTTAAATAAGCACATATCCGATTTGATAACTAATATATCAATGGAAAGCTTTGGCTTTAAAGTAAATAGCCAAAAAGCAGTTATATATGGTTTATGTGAGAAATGTTCGCAAATTTATCAGTAAACTTTTTTAAATTATGGAGGAAGAGAAAAAATGAAATCAGCAAAATCTATCTTAGCGGCTGTGATGGCGGCATCAATGCTTTTTACAAGCTGTACACAAGCAGGAAACGAGGTGCCAGCATCACAAAGCGCTGAGCCAGAAGCGGAGAAAATCAAAATATTAACCACAACTTTCCCTATCTATGACTGGACAAGGAATATAGTAGGCGAGAACTCAGAAGTTTTCGAGATTTCTATACTTATAGATAGTGGAGTGGATATCCATAGTTTCCAGCCTACTGCTGCAGATATAGCGGAAATTGCAAATGCAGATTTATTTATATACAATGGTGGGACATCCGATGCATGGGTTAGTGAAGTTGTTGCCCAAAGTTCTAATCCGGATCTTAAATCACTTGATCTACTTACATCCATAGGAGACCTTGCTAAAGCGGAAGTAACTGTGGAGGGTATGCAACAAAGTGAACATGCTCATGCTCACGAAGAAGACGAGCACGCACATGAAGACGAGCACACACATGAAGACGAGCACGCCCACGAAGACGAGCACGCCCACGAAGACGAGCACGCACATGAAGACGAGCACGCCCACGAAGACGAGCACGCACATGAAGATGAGCACGCCCACGAAGACGAGCATATATGGCTTTCTCTAAAAAATACAATGGTAATGTGCGAAAATATTAAAGCGGTAGTTTCGGAAATAGATGCTGAAAACGCAGATATATACGCTGCAAATACCGCAGCTTATGTAGCACAGCTTGAGGAACTCGACAGCGCTTATCAAACAATGGTTGACGAAACAGATAGGGATACTGTTCTATTTGCCGACAGATTCCCATTTAGATACCTAATGGATGACTACGAAATTTATTACTATGCAGCATTTCCGGGGTGCTCCGCTGAAACAGAGGCAAGCTTTGAGACTGTTGTATTCTTAAGCAACAAAATAAATGAACTGCAAATTGAGAACATAATGATAATTGACTCAGGCGCAGAAGATTTAGCAACCACTATAAAAAACAATAGTGAAAATACCGATGCAAGCATTATAGCCCTTGATTCAATGCAGTCGATAACTGCTGATAGGATTGCAAGCGGTGAAACATATTTATCAATTATGGAAAAGAATTTAGAAGTGCTTAGAACAGCACTCAGCTAAGAAAAGGATTGAGTTTGAAATAAATTTAAAACTCAATCCCTTGCAGGAGCGATGTGCAGGACGATTCATTTATTGCACTCACTACCGTCCCAAAGTACAATAATGCTCTTATCATTCATCTGCTCTGCTGATAAGAGTGAATTTAGATTTTATTTTCTGCGACGCAGAGCGGCAGAATGGAGCATTAAAATGAAACAATTAAGCCTTGAAAATTTATCCGTAGGGTATGATGGAACCGCAGTGCAAAGCGGAATTAGT
>CAYJIJ010000106.1:0-5241 GCA_964370185.1 uncultured Oscillospiraceae bacterium | reverse complement strand
ATCATGGGCACAAGATGCGGTTCCATTGACCCATCTATAATAAAGTTCCTAATGGAAAAAGAAAACATGACTATCGAACAGGTTACAGATGTTTTAAATAAGAAATCCGGCTTCGTTGGTGTTTCAGGCATTTCCAGCGATGCACGTGAAATTGAAGCTGCAGCTGAAAAAGGCGACGAAAAAGCACAGCTCACACTTAATATTCTATACTACCAAGTTAAAAAATACATCGGTAGCTATGCGGCTGCAATGGGCGGTGTGGATGCTATTCTATTCACAGGTGGTATAGGCGAAAATGCCGACCTGCTTCGTGAAGCTGTTTGTAGCAATATGGAGTTCATGGGTCTTGAAATTTGCCCAGAAAAGAACAAATCCGCTTCAAGAAAAGAAGCGAAATTTAGCACTGATACTTCTAAGGTTCAAGCTTGGGTTATCCCAACTGACGAAGAGTTACTCATTGCAAGAGATACAAAGATGATTATCGAAGGCTAAGAGTAAAATAGTAAATTTAAATGGGTAATTACCGCTATGATGGTAATTACCCATTTTTAGAGTGTAAAGGCATCTGCATGGATGGTAATATTATTAGTAATTTGCTAAAATTTCAACTTTAGAAGTTTTGAGGTGTGCTATGAAAATATATTGGCATAAAGGCTCTAAAAATTTGATAGGGAAAAATGTAAAAGCTTTTCGAAAATTAAATAATATGACACAAAAAGCGCTATCAGAAAAATTACAACTCTTAGGATATGATTTTTCCGACCTCACAATTTTGAGAATAGAGAGTGGGGCAAGATTTGTTGCAGATTATGAAGTAAAAGCTTTTACCGAAGTTTTTGGCATATCCTATGAAGCGTTATTTGAGGAAAAGTAAACGCCTTAACTTCTGACTTTTAATTTATAGGCAAGGTCTGTTTGAGAATAGAATTTATTACATTAATCACAGAAAAGATATGCCTATGCCCCTTTGAAGGTGGCATGGGCATATTAGATTCATGGGAGAATAAGTATAATCTGTGTATATGCAAATATTTTTTGTTTTTGCGTTTTTATGATTAGAGATGGCAGAAATGTGAAATAGTTATGCCCAACTCCAAGTATAGAAATGTCAATTTTTATTCATGGTTTAGTCAAAATATTTGTCAAATACTACAATTTCTCAAAACGACAGTCGCATTTTGTTGATTTTTTCCTTTATTTTTGATAAGATGTATACATGCAATCTTTTTAGCCTGATAAATTACTAAAACATTAAATCAGGCTAAGGCATATTCAAATTATTGATGTGGGCAAAGTTTGCATACTAAGATTTTTTTTTGACGGAGGGTAAAAAATGAGCAACAATACAAACAATGAAGTAAAAAAAGAAGCAACTAAGAAAAAAAGAGCATTTCCTCATGCATTTGTAATTCTATGTGGGATTTTAGCACTGATTACAATACTTACATGGGTTCTACCAGCAGGTCAATTCACCCGTGAAATGGTTGATGGCAGAAATGTTGTAGTTCCAGGGAGCTTCCAATATGTAGACTCACAGCCAGTGGGCTTTATGGAGATGTTTGAGTCAATCCCAAGGGGTATTTCAAATGGTGTTGCACTAATCACAATGATATTCACAATCGGTGCGGCAGTTGGACTTGTAGACAGCACAGGCGCTATCAAAGCGGCAGTTGTTGGCATGACTAAAAAGCTCGGCGATAAGGGTAGTAAATACATACTTATAGCACTTATACTATACTTCGTATTTATCGGTGCTTTCCCCTCGATGCTTGAAGGTGTAATTCCTTTTGTGCCCATTTGTATAGGCATTGCCCTCATGCTCGGCTATGATGTCCTCACCGGTATTGCGGTAGTAATTGTTTCCGATGTAGTTGGTTGGGCGGCAGGCCCTACAAATATGTGGACTGTTGGTAATGCGCAAGCAATCGGCGGACTTCCACTATTCTCGGGCATTGAGTATAGGCTTTTCACCATGGTGGTATTTGCCGCTGTAACAATTGCATATATCGTTAGATACGCTGAAAAGGTTAAAAAAGACCCAACACGCAGCTATTGCTACGGAATGAATACTGATGACTTAGGTGTAAATCTCTCCGAGCAATTAGAATTTACAGGCAGAAGAAAGCTTGTATTACTCACATTTATAATCACAATATTCTTAGTGGTAATCGGCTCACTCCAATGGGGTTGGGGACTAACTGAAATGTCCGCAGTTTACCTAATTTGTGGTATTATCTGTGGTATTATCGCAGGATTTAAAAGTGGTGAAATAGCGGATAAAATGCTTGCAGGCGCACAAACAGTATTTGTTGCAGCTATGGCTATCGGTATCGCTCGTGCCATTTCGATAGTAATGGAAGATGGTCTGATTATAGACACATTCGTATACTATCTATCGGAACTTGTAAGCGCACTTCCTGCGGCGGTTGTAGGTATTGCGATGTTTATTGTGCAGATTATAATCAACTTCTTTGTTCCTTCGGGAAGCAGTCAGGCACTTGTAACAATGCCAATACTAATGCCACTTGCAGAAATCACAGGCATCAGCAAACAGATTACAATCCTTGCATTCCAGTTCGGTGATGGCTTAAGTAACCTTGCTTTCCCAACCATGGGAGCTCTAATCGCTTGCCTTGCTTGCGGAAAAATCAGCTTTGATGTATGGTTTAAATTCATTTGGAGATACCTTGTGATTATCTTCATAACCGCTTGCGCACTTCTAATAGGCGCTACACTTATTGGATACTAAATAAAATTTTTTGGGAATGAAGAAATAACATCATATGTTTTAAAAGGACTACCTATAAAGAAACAAACTACCACTATCAAAAAATTGATGGTGGTAGTTTTACTTTGTGGAGGGTATGCTTATTATAAAAATTACACGCAAAAACGGACAGTCTTTCGACTGTCCGTTTAATTTCGGTATATAAGTAAAATTACTTAACTTCAACCTGTGCGCCAGCTTCTTCAAGCTTAGCTTTGAGTTCTTCAGCATCAGCTTTAGAAACACCTTCTTTAACTGGCTTTGGAGCGTTGTCAACAAGCTCTTTTGCTTCCTTAAGTCCAAGACCTGTAAGATCTTTAACAGCTTTGATAACTGCCATTTTAGCAGCACCAGCGCTTGTAAGGATAACATCAAATTCTGTTTTTTCTTCAGCAGCAGCTGCACCTGCAACTGGGCCTGCCATCATTACAGGAGCAGCAGCGGATACACCGAACTCCTCTTCGATAGCCTTAACGAGATCTGCAAGTTCTAAAACTGTCAGAGTTTTAATTTCTTCTACAAATTTTACAATTTTTTCAGAAGCCATAATGGAAATACCTCCTAATTTTTATGAGCGGCTTTTCGCCTTAATTTTTTTGTCTTTTAATAGACTGTGTTTGTAAGCAGATTAAGCTGCTTCCCCTTCTTTTTGTTCCTTAATAGCGTTAAGAGCAACAGCCAGACCTCTGATGTTACCATTGAGAACGCTAAGCAGCTGAACAAGTAGCTGTTCTTTGCTTGGAAGCTTAGCAACTGCTTCGATACCTGCTTTGTCGAGTACTTTTCCCTCAACAAAACCAGCTTTAAGGGAGAATGCACCCTTGGAGTCAGTTGCGTACTTATCAAGAATTTTAGCAGCTATAACAGGATCGTCGTTTGAAATAGCAAGTGCAGTTGTGCCCTCAAGCACTCCACACAGGTCTTCAAAACCAACTTCCTTAGCGGCAAATCTGAGTAGAGTATTTTTTACTACGGTGTACTCAACATTAGCTTCTCTTAGTTCTCTTCTAAGCTTAGTGTCGTCCGCAACATTTATACCCTTGTAGTCTACTAAAACACCGGCAACCGCACCTTGCAGTTTTGCCTTAAGTTGTTCAACTTGCTCTTTCTTTTGAAGTAAAGCTTTTTCGCTTGGCAAATCTTTCACCTCCTGAAAGTTTTAATATTATACTGAAAATGCTCTTTCCACAAAACCGTGGAAAGAGCATAAAAGTTTAAAGAAAGGGTAATCCCATTTTTTAACTATAAGCTAATTCCTCGGCAGGCGGACAAAATGCCCTTTCAGTTATAAACACCTACTGTCTTTGGATATGCAGCTTTATTATTATACATATAATAAAAATATTTGTCAATAGTTTTTTTATATTTAATTTTAGTAATAGCAAGAGTATTTAGCTATTAGATATTTTTGTATGAATTTTTTCAGTATCAATTATAACACAAATAATATTGCATTGCCGACGGCAATGCAATATTATTCAATGATTTAGTAGTATGTTTTATCTTCATATAAGAAGCTTAGGATACCTTCTTTGTGTAATTCAAATTAAATCTGAGCGTCCCACGCAGAAGGGATTGATTAGGCGGTTAATCCGTGCTGACTTTTAGATAAGCCCTGCTAACACCCTTTTGCTGCCATCTTTGGTGTCGGACAAAAGCGAATAGCTCGGGGTTTGTGTGCTCGTTTTAATATTGCTGTTTGACGCAGCCGACGATACATCTTCGCTAACCGCCGCTCTAAGAGATGGTGAAAGCGCCGATTCGGGGGAATTTTTTGCATATATCTCCACAAGTGTGGCGTTTAAATCACGCTCATCCTGCTTTCTTTTCTCCTCCGCTTCAATATATCTTTCAGTGGCATCAATCACATCGAGTGCAAGCCCTGCTTCATATTCGCTTGTAAGCTCATTTAGCCCCTGCTGTTTAGTGTTTTCTATATCGGCTAAACTCCCCGCATAATCCGACTGCACCTTGATTAAACTACTCTCACTCATACCACCCACTCCAAGCACAGCGGCTTGCTCGGGCAGTTTCTGACTGGTCTGCATCATATTTACATACGCCTGCCTCGCGGCTTCCTCTGCAAAGGCATCGATATCCGCTTTTGCTCTGTTGTAGCTGTCGGTGCGCATCTGTTTTTGCAGTTCAAGTAGTCTATCGTAACTCGAACTTGAAGAATTGCCACTGCTCACACCGCTGTAATCGTCATAATCACGCATGCCGATGTCGTATCCAGTAGTTTGGTGTATGCCTATTCTGCCATCGCTTAAATTGTCGGGTGAATTGCCACCGATATACTCCCCCTCGTCAATATCGTAAATCTGCTCCCAGTTTGAGCCTAAATTATGCGAGAGATTTGCCTCACGCTGTGCCCTGTCCGCCTCGTAGTATTTATCAAAAAGTTCGGGAGTGCTGTTAACATGGTCGAGGTAGTCGTATTTTGACTGGTTGTTGTTTTTCATCCCATTTTCTTC
>CAYJIJ010000105.1:0-5259 GCA_964370185.1 uncultured Oscillospiraceae bacterium | reverse complement strand
TAAATCTGCCATGTGGGCATCCATGCCCACGGCAATATAAATCGCCCCTGCGAGGATATAAATAATCCAACGGATTATTTATATTATACAGTATAAAATGTGATTTTTCAACAAATTAAATACAAATATGGGGAGCTTTATAAAAGCTCCCCACTAAAATTAATATTGTTTTTTAAGGTAGATAATTCATAGGGTTTACAAACGTTCCGTTTATCCTCACTTCAAAGTGACAGTGTGGCCCCGAGGAATTACCCGAACTTCCCATATAGGCGATTATCTGACCTTGATGTACATATTCACCCGGCGATACAATTATGCTATTATTATGCGCATATAATGTTTGTGCACCACCACCGTGATCTATCATCAGATATCGTCCATATCCGGTATATCCGTTTACAACTTTAGATACAGTTCCCGAAGAAGCCGCATATATCGGCGTTCCATAGCCTGAGGCTATGTCAATAGCTGTATGACCGGGGTATCCATACCATCCCACTGTTATAGTACCGCTTGTAGGCCATACGAAGACTGAGCCGGTACTGCTTATGCTATTTAAAGTGTTTGTGCCCACTTTTACTACCTGTGTAACAGGCTCGCTTAGCACAACTGTGGATATGATATTTGTTTCAATCGGATTACCATTTAAATAGGTGACTTCAGCTACTATCTCTTGTTCACCCGGTATGCCGCTGGTTGAGATAGAAGTTTGCCCCCTTATCATTGAGCTGTCGTTCACATTAGTAGTTTCATATGGTATTTGCTCTACATATGTTTCGACAGTGGCAACTTTAATATCTAAATATGGTTGTGCCGCTTCTACAACTACTTCGTCCCCGGGTATCAGTCTTGTTTCTATCGTGGGATTTAAACTTAGTAGTTGTGATAGTGGCGTGTTTGTTTTGCTTGCAATTGCCCATGGAGAATCCCCATTTACTACTACATATGTGCTCTCACCCATTGCTTCGGAAGTAATAACATCTGCAACCTGAGTATAATCCACGATACTGGATACGGGATATAGTCCCTCTATGAGCTCAATACTATTAGCAAATCCTATTTTTGCATCTGGGTGCAATTCTTCGTAGGGTTCTAACATCTCATCCATGGTTTTAAGGAGCATATTATGGTCTGTTACCGCTCCTAAAAATTTATTATCGACATACAGCCCACTTGCCTCGGCAATGTCATTTTCTGAAGCTCTGATAATTTGGTCGGATAACTCAAATGAATCCGATATTGTTTCAGACTTTATCGACTGCATTGTAAATGTTACATTAGCTGAATCAGGCTCTTTGTATTCTTCATTTATAATGCGCTCTGTAACAAGCTTTTTCGCTTCATAATAATCTGACTCGGTTTCAACATAGCCGATAATTTGCCCGGCGTATTCCACCGATAGTGCCCAGGTGCGGTCTGTATAGTAGTTGACAGAATAAAAAAGCATGGCAACCGCCATTATAGGTGCTAAGTGATTGAATATACTAAGCTTTTTGCTCCACAATATACCGAGTACATGCCATGGCATTCTCCACGGCGAAACTTGCTTTAAAAGAGAAAACTCTCTCTTTATTAATGTGAGATTTAATTTATACTTAAATAAAATCGGTTTTACGGTGTGGTTTACATTTTGCTTTTTGATAGCGAGCCATTTGGATATTGCACTAATTGCTGAACTCGTTATCTTTCTTACACGGCGCTTGACTCGGTTCGCTGAAATTATAAGCCTTGCTCCCATGTAATAGTTGCTTCTGTATATTCTGTCAACTATCTTTACTTGTTGTTCGTTATCCATTGGACTCACATCCTTTCCTTCCGACATTTTATATAAACCTTGGAATAAACGAGTAATTGTTTGTGTGTATATATAATACCATATGTAGGGATAAAAATCAATGAAATATCTTATGAAAAAAATATGAAATAATATACTAATTGCACAAATGTTTTGAACATTGTGAGATTAAATAGTATAAAAAGTCAGAAAAAGGGAATTGCATAATATTTCTATGAGTTAATATTAGCATATAAATATGTATTTTTTTTGATGAAAATATAAGAAGTTTTAAAGAAAATTATGTAAATTCTATTGCCGCCAAATTGTATTTGAGTAAAATAAAGCTAAATTCTTTTGTTAATTTCATAAAAACACTTGAAATTAAATGGATTTAGTTATAAAATCTCATAGTAATATATAGAACTTGGGAGTATCAAATGAGTATTTTAAATGTAGAAAATTTAAGCCATGGATTTGGCGACAGAGCAATTTTCAGCAATGTATCATTCCGCCTACTAAAAGGCGAACATGTGGGATTTATCGGGGCTAATGGAGAGGGTAAATCAACATTTATGAATATAATCACGGGCACACTTATGCCCGATGAAGGAAAAATACAGTGGAGCAACGGTGTTAAGGTGGGGTATCTTGACCAACACACCATACTATCAAAAGGGCAGAGTGTAAGAGAAGTGTTAAAATCGGCATTCCGTCCGCTTTTAGAGCTTGAGGAGCGCATGAATGTCCTATGCGATGATATGGGAAATGCATCCGGAGATGAGCTCGATAATATGCTTGTGGAGCTTGGAGAAATACAGGATACACTTGCTATGAAGGATTTTTATATACTGGACTCTAAGGTGGAGGAAGTGGGCAGAGCTTTAGGGCTTGAGGATATAGGACTTGATAAAGATGTGACTGAGCTAAGTGGTGGACAAAGGACAAAAGTACTCCTTGGAAAGCTACTGCTTGAAAAACCCGACATACTTTTGCTTGATGAGCCTACCAACTACCTTGACGAACAGCATATAGAATGGCTTAAAAGATATCTGATAGAGTATGAAAACGCCTTTATACTCATATCGCATGACATCCCATTTTTAAACAGCGTAATAAATCTCATTTACCATGTGGAAAACACCGAGCTAAACAGATATGTGGGCGATTACAATAAATTTAAAGAAGTTTACGAGATGAAGAAGTCCCAACTTGAGGCGGCATATAAGCGTCAGCAGCAGGAAATAGACGATTTAAAGGACTTTGTAGCCAGAAATAAAGCGAGGGTATCCACGAGGAATATGGCGATGTCAAGGCAGAAAAAGCTTGATAAGATGGAAGTAATAGAGCTTGCAAAAGAGAAGCCGAAGCCTGAGTTTAAATTTAAGGAAGCAAGGGCGGCAGGCAAATACATTTTCCAAACTAAAGACCTTGTAATAGGATACGACACACCCCTTTCAAAACCCCTAACCCTCGAAATGGAGAGAGGACAGAAAATTGTGCTTACAGGTGCAAACGGCATAGGTAAAACCACCCTACTCAAAAGCATAATGGGACAAATAGAGCCAATCAGCGGCAAAACCGAGCTTGGCGACTATCTGCATATAGGCTATTTTGAGCAGGAGAGCAAATATAATGACGACACAACCTGCATAGAGGAAATCTGGAGGGAATTCCCCTCGTATACACAGTTTGAGGTTCGAGCGGCGCTTGCAAAATGCGGACTTACCACTAAGCATATAGAAAGCATGCTAAAGGTGCTCAGCGGTGGGGAGCAGGCTAAGGTAAAACTGTGCAAACTCATAAATGAAAACAGCAATTTGCTCCTACTCGACGAGCCTACAAACCATCTTGATGTAGATGCAAAAGAAGAGCTAAAGCGTGCACTTAAAGCATATAAGGGTAGCATTATTTTAATCTGCCATGAGCCACATTTTTATAATGACATTGCTACCTCAGTCTGGAACTGCGAAGAATGGACAACTAAGCAGATATAGCAAAACAAAATCAAAGCACTATATTTAAACCTTTCACATGAGATAAATATGGCACCCACGGGTGCCATATTTAATACAAAAATTAGATTTAGACTACTTCTGATAAAGAAATTTGGGGGTGATGTCCATGCGCATAATAATTTCTCCAGCAAAAAAGATGAATGTGGATAACGACTCATTTATGCATGAAAGCATACCGCATTTTATCACTGAAACGGAGAATATACTTGCAGAGCTCAAAAAACTAACCGAAAGCGAGCTTAAACTGCTTTGGAAATGCAATGACGAGATAGCTTCACTTAATATGGACAGGCTAAAAAATATGAATTTGCAGGAAAATCTAACCCCAGCGGTGCTTTCATACGACGGAATACAGTATAAATATATGGCACCCAGTGTGCTCGAACAAAGCGGACTTGACTATATAAAAGAGCGTCTAATAATACTTTCTGGATTTTATGGAGTGCTAAGAGCGTTTGATGGTGTAGTGCCTTACCGCCTTGAAATGCAAGCGAAGCTTAAAATTGGGGAGTATAAGAATTTATATCAGTTTTGGGGTGAAAGAGCTGGAAAGCTCATCTCAAAGGAAACGGACATAGTATTAAATTTAGCTTCTAAAGAATATAGCGAGATGCTTCGCCTAAATTTGGATAAGTCGGTTAGGTTTATTGATTGTGTATTTGGCGAGATGATAAACAGCAAGATAATAGAAAAAGGCACTATTTGCAAGATGGCAAGGGGTAGAATGGTGAGGTATCTTGCTGAAAATAATATAAGTGAAATAAATGATATAAAAAGCTTTGACGAGCTTGGATATCGGTTTTCAGACGAGTACTCGAGCGAAGATAAGCTTGTATTTGTAAAAGAAAAAATAAAGGAGGAAGCGCAGTGGTAGAAGTAGGAATGAAAGCCCCAAGCTTTGTTTTAAGTGACAAGGACGGAAAAGAGGTATCCCTTTCGGATTTTTTGGGCAAAAAAGTGGTACTATATTTTTATCCAAAGGACAACACCCCCGGATGCATTAAACAGGCGTGTGCATTTGCTGCAAGCTATGAGGAGTTTAAGACGCTAAAGGTGGCTGTAATAGGTATTAGCAAGGACAGCACAGCGTCACACGAAAAATTTGCACAAAAACACAATTTGCCATTTATATTGCTTTCAGACCCAGAGTTAAATGCGATAAAAGCCTATGATGTATGGCAGGAGAAAAAGCTATATGGCAAGGTGAATATGGGTGTGGTACGAAGCACATTCATAATAGATGAAGAGGGTAATATAGAAAAGATCATGCCAAAGGTTAAGCCCGATACAAATGCGGCAGAGATTTTAGAGTATTTGAGATAAGGAAATAAGATAGTAATCAGGTGGAGATTATTTATATTATCTGAGGTACGAATATAATATAAATTTGCCATGTGGGCATCCCTGCCCACGGCAATCTAAATCGCCCCTGCGAGGGATATAAATAATCGAAGCGGAGTGGAGATT
>CAYJIJ010000104.1:0-5266 GCA_964370185.1 uncultured Oscillospiraceae bacterium | reverse complement strand
GCTAAAGCTTTTTCCGCCCCACCGACATAGTCGGTGGTTGTTTACACAATAAAAAATGAGCAAGCCAAAGCTCGCTCATTTATAAATACATATATTTCCGATTTTATAGCTTCTCCAAAAGGGCATCTAAGATTATATATTTAACACTTTAACTGCATCTAATAATGTTTTTTCAAATGCTAATTTGCCATATTTATCGACTTCCGCCTTATCTTTTGGCCCATGGGTTAAGCATCCTGCACCGCCGATACAGCCACCAACACACGCCATACCCTCTATAAAATTAACATCACTCAGCTTTTTAGAGGACTTCAGTATAGCTATTTTGCAGGCTTCTATGCCGTCGCATTTTTCCGCTTTAAGGTCAAACTCAATATTTTGCTCCTTCATCGCTTGTGCAACAGCATCCGATAGCCCACCGCTTCTTGCAAAAATTCGCCCGAAATAGGAGGCGTTGTCAAGCACATCCATAGGAAGTTCGTTTAAATTTAAGTCACGGCTGTCAAAAAGTGCTTGCAGTTCCTCAAAGGTTAAAACACTGTCTATATAAGGGCTGACACTGTCCAATTGAAACTCCATTTTTTTAGCGGTACATGGCCCTATAAATATAATTTTTGCGGTGGGGTCGGTCTCTTTAACATATTTTGCTATTCTTGCCATAGGCGATAAATTGTGCGATATATGATTTGCAAAATCAGGGAAATTTTTCTGAATATACATTACAAATGCGGGGCAGCAAGAGCTTGTTAAAAACTCTTTTTCGGCGAGCTCCCTCGATTCCTCAAGTGCTACTGCATCGGCACCCAAAGCCGCCTCAACTATCGCATGAAAACCAAGCATTTTAATTGCGCTTACCACCTGCCCTAAATTAGCGTACTGGAACTGGCTGGAAATAGATGGCGCTACAACTGCATACACCTTATAATCTTTATTATTACCGCTTTTCTTTATGATGTCTATTGTATCTAAAATAAATGATTTATCCGAAATTGAGCCGAATGGACATTGGTAAACACAAGCGCCACATGCTATGCATTTTTCATTGATAATCTTAGCGCTGTTGTCCTCTGATTTTTGGATTGCTTTTACTTTACAAGCAGTTTCACAGGGTCTTTTTCTGCTCGTGATAGCATGGTAGGGGCATACTTTGGCACAAGCTCCGCAGTCAACGCATTTATCTTCATCAATATGTGCAACATGATGTTCATCGGAGGAAATAGCGCCAAATCTGCATGCGTCATGGCATCTATGGGAAAGGCAACCCCTGCATGACGATGTTACAATATATCCTGAGACAGGGCACTCGTCGCAGGCGATATCAATTACTTCTATAACATTGGGGTTACTCTTATCGCCGCCCATCGCTATTTTTACTCGCTCCGATAAAATTGCTCGCTCTTTATATACGCAACATCTCATGGTGGACTCTTTGCCGGTTACTATTTTCTTGGGTATATCGGTAACATTTTCAAGCAGAGTGTCATTCCATGCATGCCTTGCAACCTCTCTTAGAACTTTATATTTTAAGTGTTGCACTTTAGTATCAAATTTCTTCATTTAGATATCCGCCCCTTTCTAAAAATAACTAACTTTTATCTTTTTCCCGATTTTTTCAAGAGATTTTGCAAGCTCTTCTATAAGCTGCATCTTTATATTAAAATTAATAGGTAAATCGGGGTTTTGGTGCGCAGGGTTAATTGCTTTTCCTACATAAAAATTAATGTCGGTAGCATCTTCGAGCAATAATCTTGCAATGGAGGAGGCGCCGTCTTTGCTTGTGCTCCACTGAGAATAAAGCTTGTTTTCCGCAAGATAATCCTTGGCATAGGTGAGCACTTTATTTATAGTTATTACCCCCTCGGTAACAAGGTCAACCCCTTCAATCTTTGCAGTGGGGGGCACATCGGCGCTAATGAAATCGAGGGAAGGTATTAGCTCTTTGTTTAAAAATTTTGCAGCTATTGCCGAGGTTGCACCGCCACAGACTATATGCTTACCATCTTTTGAGAAAAATAGCGACATCATTCTGTCCGCATCATTTCTATTGGAGGGAGGCCCTATCATTAAATTCATCGGTACTCTTTTGCGCATCTTGATGGTGCAAACAGTAGTATCATCCCCAGGTTTTCCCCCATATAGCGAGTAGCATTCGTCTAAGAGGATGGTATTGAGCGTTTTAGCGGAAAATCCCACATGGCTTAAAGGGGAGATGAATTCAATAATATCTTCTCTCTCCCACCCTAAATTTAGAGAACTGCCCACACCTGCATGAATGCATCCATCGCTCATTAAAAAAAGTGTATCGTTCTCATAAAGATTAATTTTAGACATTAAAATCTTTTTGCCATTAATTATTATCTCGTTATAAGAAAATTCATGGTGTGCTGAGTCTCGAAACAAAATAACTCGTGGATTGTCGTATTGTATGATTTCCGCTTCTTTGTTTCCATTAAAAACTCTTACGATTGTGAATGTTGAGTATGCGAGTCCTCGCACATTGCAGACGGGCAAAGTTTCTGCAATTGTTTCTACACAATCGTTTATACTTAAGCCTTCGGAAATCATGGTGGAGATGATTTTTGATGTTAGGGTTGAGAGGATATTCGCCTTTACTCCGCTTCCGAGTCCATCTGCTAAGACTATCGTAGTAGAGCCATCGCAACCCTCTACAACACACACTTGGTCGCCACACAATTCCTCGGTGTATTTATTCAAACTATTAAAACCAATGTCGGGGCATAAATTAGTCATCTCTAATCGACTCCTTTAGCTTGGTAAGTGCAATTTTAGTTTCTGCCGCTGTTTCTCCCAGTAGGGAGGCTATTTCATGCACCACTCTCATTTGCTTTTCTATGACTTTGTCGGTAGTGTCGATTGTTTTGCGGCTTATCTCTTCTTTCTTGGCTTTTTCTTCCTCTTCTTCGGTGATGTCACGCATAATGCAAACAAGCATTTTATACTGCTTATCAAAAATAATTATCTGATGTATATGCTTGTTATACTCAGCTAAATACACCCTTTTATCTTTAATGGGAACACCCGTATTTCTAACCTGAATGAAGTCGCTTGGATCCAATATCCGAATAATTTGCTCTCCTAAAATATCGTTTTGAGAACGCAGATTTAATAATTTTACCGAAGCTTGATTTGCCCTTTGCACTTCTAAATTATCGTTTAAAACAATAATTGCATTCGGTGTATTATTTACAATTAAATCAGAAAAGGTTTCTGCTTTTTCGCTTAAAAAGGGGAGACACATGGTGAGGTCTGCCTTGCCATAATACACTGCCTCAGCTTTTTCTCTGCAAGAATTGTAGCCACAGGAGCCACAATTAAGCTCGTCCGCCTCGGTTTCTTTGCCTATTTGCTTTAGTATATTTGCAATGTCGCTTTTCGATGGTGGGGAGTGAGGTTGCTCTATTACTGTGAAGTTTTTACGCATATTTTCGGGCGGTAGAGGGGGGACTGAAAAATCCTTTTCCCCTGCATAGCCACTAATGCTAATATTATCTAAAATAGAGTTTTTCCTGCTTTTCTCCATAACAGGGCCACCTATGCAGCTACCCACACAGGCGGACATTTCTATAAAGCATTTACTAATTTTACCCTCGAGTATTTCGTCTAAAACTTTCATGCAATTTTCAACACCGTCAATAGCAAAATAAGAATAATCGGGGTCTTTGTTTGTTATTGTTTTAAGTATACCGCCCGTTGTGGGGAAAAACCTTGCTAAGCTCTCTTTTGTGTTATCTTTTTGCTCATTTATATCCGCTTTTATGCCCTCTTCATCCAGCCACTGGCTAAGCTCTTCAAAGGTTAAAGCTTCATCTACAATCCCTTTGTAATAACCTGCTTCATCTTTTTTTGCAACACAGGGCCCGATAAAAACAACTTTTGCATCGGGATATCTTTTCTTAATGTCAAGTGCGTGTGCCTGCATTGGGGATACAATCCCCGCAAGACATGGCAAAAGGCTTGGATAATATTTTTGGATAAGTAAATTTACCGAGTGGCAAGAAGAAGTGATAAGTATGTCCTTCTTTTCTTCAGTTATCATTTTTTCGTAAGCGTCTTTTACAATGGTTGCACCTATTGCAGTTTCTTCCGCATGGTGAAACCCAAGCTTAATTAGGGCTTTTTCCATTGTTTTTATCCCAACTCCATCATAATTTGCGATAAAAGACGGGGCAAGCGAGGCTATTACAGGCACTCCCGAATAGATATGCACCTTAGTAGCTTCTATACTGCTATCAATTTCTTTGGCATTTTGAGGGCAGTTTACAAAACATTGACCGCATAGGATGCATTCTTTAGTTACAATATTTGCCTGCCCTCCCGAAAAGCGTATGGATTTAACAGGACAGCAGCGTATACATTTATAGCAGTTCTTGCAATTTGATTTCTTTAGTTTTAAATATTCAGCCATATGCACTCTTCTTCCTGATTAAATTTTTTGCATTATTTCTTTTTCGAAAAACAGCTCAGCAACCTCGGGCTTAACAGAGTGTACGACATCGTCTATCGCAACACATACACCCTCCTGACATTTGGACATGCAAAATGCGCCCGATAATTCAATTTTATCCTGCGCATTATGTGTCTTTATTAGCTCCTGAATTTTTTCGACTACTATCTTTGATCCTTTTAAATGACATGAGCTACCAATACATACTTTAATTTTCATACGGTTTTCCTCACTTTCAACTTTGTTAATATTTTAACACTCTAATATTTTAACATATATCAGCTTTTGTGTAAAGCGGCAGACACTCATTTAATAACATTAATAAAAAATTTGGTAGTCCGCTATAATAAAATAAACAAACACATTTTTTTTAGTTGAAAAACACAAAACCATTTTATTTCTCATTTATATTTTCACCCCCCTATAAATCATGGTGATTTATAGGGGGGTGAAAAATTAGACGCAAAGCTAATAATAACTTTGCTTTTATATTTATTTTTTAATAGTGGAAATAAAATTCATCACTCAAAGGAAAATCCACTCCGATTTCAGTAACCCACAAATTACTACCCGCATTCCATCCATTATCAGCAGGATTTGGATTTCCACCAGCTACTTCAATTTCTCTTGTAGCTACATCAATCCTAAAAACAAAATGCTGGCTCTTTCCTGCGGCGGATTGCGCCCCAACATTACTTTCCCCAGAAATTATTTCGTTTAGCTGATTTTCAAGATTTTCCGCCAAGGAAAGTCCATTAGAATGCTTTACCTCTTTTATGCCCGAGTCGTGCGCAGCGCCTA
>CAYJIJ010000103.1:0-5456 GCA_964370185.1 uncultured Oscillospiraceae bacterium | reverse complement strand
AAAATTAAAGTTTTACTCGATTTTTTACAAAAAATCGTGGGGTGTGGGGCAAAGCCCCATAAATAAAAAGGCGAAGCCTAAAAAGATAATATAGCAAATTTTGCGAAGCAAAAGAGCAGAGAGTTTAGGAAATCCAAAACAATACAGAAACCCAATTGTAGGGGCGAACCTGTGTGTTCGCCCGAGGATTATGCAAAACCCAAACCAATGTGGAAAATCCACCCCACCACCGCAGACCATACACAATACAAAATAATACGAAATCCCATTGTAGGGGCAAGGCATATAAATCGCCCCTGCGAGGATATAAATAATCGGCGTGGAGTGGAGATTATTTATATTAGGCTCATAGAGCAAAATGGTTAAAGACTTTGGTGCGCCTGCGGCACAGGGTATTTAAATCTATATCTCCCCCTAAACCTCAAATATCACAGTCGGTGAGCAGAGCTCGTACCCTTGCTTTTCATAATAGCCTATTAGGCTTTCTTCTGCGGCTATGAGGTGGGGAGTTTTTCCCTCGGAATGTAGCTTTTCCCCTAAAAACGCAAGCATTTGCGAAGCATATCCCCTGCCACGATATACTGGATGTGTGGCAATGCTTGCAATAAGTGCAATCTCGGGAGTGGAGCTGTAATATCCGCCCGTAGCGGCTGAAAAGCCCTCCGCCTTTAATGTATAGATATTAGCCGCACCGCAGGCAACCTTGCGATGTGTATCGTAAAGCCATGAGGGGTAGGGGTTGTTTTGCTCAAAGTCGTGGAAGGATTTGCAGATTAGTGAATACACCTCTTTTGGCACACCCTTTTCTATCATTGTATCCGAGGTGCTCATATGTACCGTGGGGGAGGTGTTTCGCATGACAAATGTCCCCACGCCCTCTTTTTTTAATAGCCCTTTCACAAAAGCTTTAATCGGGTAGTTCACCTCAATGCTCATAAAGGGGGTCGCAGTGAGAAATAGTTCGGTTTCATAGAGGTCGGCGGACTCCGATGCCACAAGATAGGCTGAGCCACCCTGTATGCCAAGCACCCCTATTATATTCCCTGCTTCGTCTAAAATTGTATAGCATTTAAAAAACGGAAAATCGTTTTTATAGGCTTTAAAAAGGGTGTAAATCCTACTGCATAAAATCGGCTGAAGCGACTCTGCCCAGAGGATATCATTTTTATCCTGAGTAAATTTTATCATAGCGCTTCCACTGCTATTAGCGAAGACTTTATTAATTTAAATGTGTTTTCTATGTCCTGCTTTTTGAGCAGACAGGTGGCACTGTGAAGATATCTGCAAGGCATGCTAATGGCAGCTACTTTCACCCCATTGCCTGCAACCTGCATAACCCTTGATTCATTGCCTCCATACACACCCTCTTTAGTCTGCGCAGGTATCGACTGCGCCTTTGCATTATCCATAATGGTGCGGTAAAGTGTGTAATCGTATATTGTGCCCTTATCCATAAAGGAAACCACGCCGCCATCACCCACACGGCACACCTGCTCTTCGTATTTAGTGCCACCAACATCGCCTGCGGTGGTGGTTTCAACAGCTATGCCGATATCGGGCTTTAAGCGGTTTGCCGCCACTTTGCCCCCTGCAAGGCCTGTTTCTTCCTGCACGGTGAAAACACAGTGTATATCAAATTCATCAAATTCTTTTAAAAGCTCCATGAGTATTCCACAGCCCGCTCTATCGTCAAGTGCCTTTACGGTGAACATATCTCCGCCAAGCTCTATATATTGCCCCTCAAATGCCGCAGTGTCCCCTATGTTTATCATGTTGAGCGCTTCTTTTTTATCCTTTGCACCAATGTCGATAAAAAGCTTATCCAAAGATAGCACTTCTTCCTTTTCTTTATCGCTCTTTTGGTGCACCGCCTTTGTGCCGATTACTCCAAGTACTGCATTTTCGCCAACAGTCACCCTCCTACCCACGGTAACACGGGAATCAACCCCACCACAGGCGGAAAATTTAAGCATACCATTCTCTTTTACAGCGGTAACTATAAATCCCACTTCGTCCATATGGGCGGTGAGCATGATTTTTTTCCTTGCTTCACGCTTGCCTTTTTTAAATGCGAAGAGATTGCCTAAAGCGTCCCTCTCCATTTCACAAACACCCGAAAGTGCGTTTTCTATATAATCACAAACTGCTCCCTCCCTGCCTGAAACTCCGTTTATAAGGGAGAGTTTTATAATATTTTCAATCATGTTAAAGCTCCTTTCAGTTTAAAATAATCCCTTTGGAATTATTTTGGCTAATGAGTAAATTGGTCTACATCCCGATTATACTTTATTAAAATTAAAGTGTCTTTATATACTCAGCTATTAGCTTGCCAGTGTTTTTCACATCTTCGATAGCCACTGTTTCCACTGGCGAGTGCATATATCTCTGTGGTATGGATAAAAGTGCAGTTTTTACACCTATGCCGCTTGTGGCTACATCGTCGGAGTCGGTGCCCGTTCTGCCCGACATAACATCGAGCTGATAGGGCATTTCGAGATCCTTTGCAATTTGCACAAGTTTATTACTCATTTCGTGATTGAGTATCGGGGCAATGCCAACCATCGGCCCTGCAAAGAGCTTGCCGCATTTGTCTTCGTCGGCATCGGGGGTGTGCGCAAAGCCGACATCCACCGCTATTGCATGGGTGGGTGAGAGGTACTCGGCGGCGGTTTTTGCCCCCTGTGAGCCCACTTCCTCCATCGAGGAAAACACCACGCTTACACCGCAGTCGTATTCTTCGCCCTTTAAGAGCTCGCAGGCATAGAGCAGTGAAGCGCAGGAAGCTCTATCGTCAAGCGCCTTTCCTGTGACAAGTCCATTTAAAAGCTCGGCAGGCTTTATATTCACCGTAACTCTATCGCCCCTGTCCACAAGCTTTACTATCTCTTCTTTTGAGTATCCCGTATCGAGGTATATTTCGTCCACCTTGGGCAGTTTTTTATCCCCTGTTTGCAGATGGGGTGGGGTGGAGCAAACTATCGCATTCACCTTTTTTCTGCCGTGGATTACCATTGGTGCTGAGGGTAGTGTGTGGCGATCCATCCCACCCACATTGGACACTTTTACAAAGCCACGCTCATCTATATTTGTAACAATCATGCCAATTTCGTCCATATGTGCCACAAGTATGATGTAGGGTTTTCCCTCTTTAGCTTCTTTCACCCTGCAAATGAGGTTTTTAAGCATGGTGCTTTCCACCTTGCCATAGGGGGAGAGCATCTCTTCGGCTATGGCGGAAACACTGTCCTCAAGCCCCGAGACACCACTCGCCTCGCTCAGTCTAAACAAAATATTTTTAATATCCATATTAACGCTCCGTTCTGCCGCTTTGTTTCGGCATAAATATTATTAAATGCAGTGTACTGCTTTATATTTTAAGGTTATAGGTGTTTTGCAAATGCCATTATCTTTAGCTATGGGATAGTTCATCACATATCTACTGCCATAGCAAATAAAAGGCATACTGACTTAAAGCCCATTCACGATGGCTTTATAATCCCTGCCACGCTCGGCAAAATTCGGGTAGGTATCGAAGCTTGCGCAGGCAGGAGATAGGGAAACTATATCGCCACAGGCAGTGTTTTCAGCGGCAAGTTTTACCGCTTCCGCCATGTCTTTGGCGTAGAGGAGTTTGGGATTGTCGCCCCCATAGCTTTCATCCTCCTTGAGCGCCGAAGCTATTTTATCCGCAGTTTTGCCCATTAGTATGAGCAGTTTCACCCTTTGTATTAGATGGGGGACAAGTGGCTGAAATGGGATATTTTTATCATAACCGCCAGCTATTATCACAAGCGGTGTGTTAAAGCTTTTTAAGCCTGCAATTGTGCGTGTGGGGCTTGTGGCTATGGAGTCGTTGTACCAACGCACTCCCAAACGCTCCCTCACAAATTCTATTCTATGCTCCACTCCACCGAAGTTTTTAGCCACCTCAGCCATTTTTTCAGGTGCTACTAAGCCTTTGGTCGCCGCCATTGCCGCAAGGAGGTTTTCTATATTGTGCATGCCCAAAAGCTTCACTTCGTCTTTGTGCAATACTGGGGTAATATTTCCATCTTTAGCAAGGCATAGCATGCCGTCCTGCGATAGAAATGCCCCATTTTGCACCTCTTTTTTTATAGAAAAACCGCAGAGCATTGCCTTTGTTGCCCCTGCAAGTGCATATGTGGGGGGATTATCCTCATTTAGCACTGAAATGTCGGTTGGGGTTTGGTAGGAGATTATATTTTCCTTAGCCTTGGTGTATTCCTCCATGTCCTTATGTATATCAAGGTGGTTTGGAGAAATATTGGTAATCACACCTATATGCGGTGAGGTCTTAAAGGAAATTAGCTGAAAACTTGAAAGCTCAAGCACTGCAAAATCATCTTTATTAATGCTGTCTATCTCTGGCAGGAGCGGTTTTCCAAGATTTCCACCCATATGCACATTATACCCCGACGCCTTTAAAAACTCCGCCACAACATTTGTGGTAGTGGTCTTGCCATCCGAGCCTGTTATGCCTATTATTTTGCAGGGGCAAAGCTTAAAAAATAGCTCAGTTTCAGAGGTTATCATAGCGCCCCTCTGTGATGCTTTTACAAGCTCCTCTTTGTAAAAACTCATGCCCGGTGTGCGAAATATTATATCTTCGCAAAGGTTATTAAGATAGTTTTCGCCCAAAATAAGCTCCACCCCGAGTGAGGCAAGCTCTGTGGCGGTAGTGCCTAATTTTTCGGCAGTTCGCAGATCTCTGGCAGTCACCGAAAGACCCTCTTTAGCCGCTTGTTTTATAAGCTCAATATGACTTATGCCAATGCCTAAAAAGGCTATTTTTTTATCACGATGTTTTTTTAAAAAGTCTGAAAGCAGTCCCATAATAGCTCCAATCCGCCGCCGTGCGACAAGTTTATAAGATATTGATTGTAAGTGTCAGCATTATTATAATATAATAGATATGATTTAACAAGGATTATTTGTATTATCTGCAACGCAGATAATACAAATATGCCATGTGGGGCAACACTTCCCACGGCAATTTAAATCTTTGTGTAGTGCAAAAATCTGTGATATTAATGTAGGGGCAAGGCTTGCCTTGCCCGAGGGTGTGGGATATTTAAAATTCTGCAAAACCTACGGGAATGTGGAGCCATGCCCGAGGATATTGCAAAAGCATAAAAACACTTGCACACAAGCGGTCACGGCAAGCCGTGACCCTACAAATGCCACCACAGACCCTGCACAATCTAAAATTGCTCAATAAATTATGCGATACCGTAAATATATTATGTGGCTTTGCCCCATACCCCATAATTTTTTAAAAAAAATTAAGTAAAACTTTAATCCATTTCGCCATCGGCGAAACTCAATAATTCTTCACTTTTCACTCAAAAAATCGCCCCTACATGAATTATTAATATCCACTCAATAATATTCTATTGGTATTATGTCTCTTACATGTTATAATTATTTTATTGTAA
>CAYJIJ010000102.1:0-5477 GCA_964370185.1 uncultured Oscillospiraceae bacterium | reverse complement strand
GATGGGTGGTTTTTTTATCGCCGAGGCGACAGGGCTCGAAAGAGCTTTGGTGCGAAAAACTTTCATGAATTTAAAATTATTGCGCTGTATTTTCCATATATTAGCTTAAGAATTACCTCAATTCACATATTCTCTGCACTTTTGCAAAATTGTATACTAACACATATAATTTTGCAATATTTAGCATGCTGTTGTATTATTTGCAGTTATGTGGTAAACTAACTATAAAAATAAAAGCTAAAAAAGTAGCTAAAAAAATCTTTTTCCGATTACAAGTTTCACTCAAAATATACTCGCAAATTTATGATTAATTCAGACAGGAGAGCTAATAATGGCAAAAATTAAATTTTTAGTAGATACAGGTTCGGATATACCAAAACATTATTTGGATAAATATGATGTATCAATAGTTCCGCTCACACTTTTTATTGATGGTGTAGGTTCGAGGGATTACTATGATTTAAATGCGATAGACTATATAAATCACTTAAGGACTTGCAAACAAGTTCCCACATCTTCACAGCCAAGCCCTGCACTGTTTCTCGAGTATTTTGAAGAATATGCACCTGACTACGACCATATTATTTGCTTTACAATGGCTCCTGCTGGCTCGGGGACATATAATAGTGCTTGTCTTGGAAAAGAAATGTATGATGAAAAGCATAATGGCAAGGGCTGTGCGGTGCATGTCATTGATTCAAAAAGCTGTTCCCTCGTGGAAGTTTTAGAGCTTGAAATTGCAGGCGATATGGCGGCAAAGGGTGCTGATATAAATAGCATTCTCGCAAAACTTGATGATATAAGAAATAGAGTTGCCACATACTATCTTGTGGATAATGTGGACTTTTTAATAAAAGGCGGCCGCGTTTCGGTTGTAAAAGGCACTGTTGCTTCAAAGCTCAATTTAAAACCGATAGTTGCCATTAGAGATGGTGAAGGCTCCGTCCTTGGCAGTGCGATGGGTTATGCAAAGGGTCTTGATAAGCTTTTAGGATATTACAACGCCGAAGCCGAGGAAGGGCATAAATTATTTATATCCCACTCCGATTGTGCGGATAAAGCGGAAATGCTTGTGAAAAAGATTAAATCCGCCCACCCAAATGTGGAATGCATGGTTACAAATATGTTCTGCACCATGGCAACACAAGCAGGCCCCGACACCGTGGCTATGTTCTATGTAAAAAAGAAATAATGAATAAGAAAACCTCCCATGAATTTTCGCCACTCTATGTTGGTGATAAATGCATGGGAGTATTTTTTAAACCTATTTACATTTAAATTAGCACAAAAATACAGTAGATTTAAGGGTGGCAATACTCTTTTGTAAGTTGGAGCAATGGCTTATGTTTTAATTAATTGGCGTTTATTAAAGCTAAAAACTTCCTATTCCTCCATCTGCTTGCCTAAAAATGTTGCCGCAGTAAGCAGTAGCTTATATTCTGCATCGCCCGCTATCGGTTCTCCCTCGCTCGACATCAGCATTATAGAGCCAAACACATCCCCAGCCGCAACTATCGGTGCCGCTACTATGGCATATCTGTCCATTCCCTCGATGGGTTGCAATTTCTTGCTTTCCTTGCTGGTGTAGGAATATATCTTTCTGCCCTCCATAAGCTCCTCGAGTGCCGAGGAGGTGCGTCTTTCTATTAGCTCCCTCTTAGGCGCACCAGCCACCGATATTACATGGTCTTTATCGCAGACAACCACCGGAAAACCACTGGTTTTAGAGAGCACTTCAGCATATTGAGCAGAAAATTCGCCGAGCTCGCCTATCGGTGAATATTTTCTAAATATTACCCCACCTTCATTATCGGTGAATATTTCAAGAGGGTCGCCCTCACGAATTCTCATAGTTCGCCTTATTTCCTTGGGTATAACCACCCTGCCTAAATCATCAATTCTTCTTACAATTCCCGTTGCTTTCATGGATATCCTCCTGTGTATTTAATATTCAAAAATTATATTTAAAATAAGTTTTATCCTATTGCTATTATTTACCCATTAGCAAATATTATGCTAATTTTATTTATTTTTAGCAAAATATATCTTTTTTATTGGAATTTAAATTGTCTTTAAAAAAGTAGGCTAAAATCCTAAATGCAGCTCCTATTTTGGCCGAGGGGGATTTTTTTGGGGAGGGCGGACATAAAATCCGCTCCTCCCCATTTTTAGCATATTAAATTACTGTGCGTTTAAAATATCCATAAATTCACTTCCTGTAATCGTTTCTTTTTCTAAAAGATAGGCGGATATTTCGTGGAGTTTGCCTTCATTTTGCTTAAGTAGTTCCATTGCTTTATTATACTGCTTTTTGATTATTTCGGTGGTCTCTTCGTCAATAAGTTTAGCTGTTTCCTGTGAGCAGATTAATGAAGAGTCGCCCCCAAGGTACTGATTATTAAGCGTTTCGAGCGCTGTCATGCCGAATTTATCGCTCATGCCATATCTTGTTATCATCGCCCTTGCTATCTTTGTAGCCTGTTCAATATCGTTTGAGGCACCCGTTGTAACCGAGTTAAACACTAATTTTTCCGCCGCTCTGCCCCCGGCAAATGTAGCAATTTTATTTTCCGCCTGCTCCTTGCTCATTAAAAACTTCTCGTCTTCATCCACCTGCATGGTGTAGCCGAGTGCGCCCGAGGTGCGTGGGATTATAGTTATCTTATGCACGGGTGCGCTTTCGGTTTGCAGTGCGGCAACAAGTGCATGCCCCACTTCATGGTAGGCGATAATTTTTCGCTCTTTTTCCGACACCGAAGAATTTTTCCGCTGGTACCCTGCAATAACCACCTCAACACTCTCTTCAAGGTCGCTTTGCTCAACTTCTTTCCTGCCATTTCTCACAGCTCTAAGTGCCGCTTCATTTATTATGTTTGCAAGCTCCGCTCCACTCGCACCCGAGGTAGCTCTTGCGATTTTTTCAAATTCAGCGCTTTCCGATAGCTTTACAGTCCTGCCATGCACCTTTAAAATGGCGAGCCTTCCCTTAAAGTCGGGTAGCTCAACAGGGACACGCCTGTCAAACCTACCCGGGCGCAGAAGTGCTCCATCGAGTGTTTCAGGGCGGTTGCTTGCCGCAAGCAGTACCACGCCTTTATTGCCATCAAAGCCGTCCATTTCGGTGAGTAGCTGATTTAGGGTTTGCTCCCTTTCATCGTTTCCACCCATTCCACCGCCACGCTTTTTGCCGATGGTGTCAATCTCGTCAATGAAGATGATACAGGGGGCTTTTTCATTTGCTTGTTTAAACAAATCCCTCACCTTAGCCGCACCCATCCCGACAAACATCTCTACAAACTCCGAGCCAGATATCGAGAAAAATGGCACTTTAGCTTCCCCTGCAACAGCCTTTGCAAGCAGGGTTTTACCCGTTCCGGGAGGGCCTACTAAAAGCACACCCTTTGGTAGAGTAGCACCGATTTCAGAGTATTTCGCAGGGTCGTTTAGAAAGTCCACCACTTCTGCAAGCGCTTCCTTTGCTTCTTCCTGTCCTGCTACATCCTCGAAGGTTTTGCCTGTTTCACTCTCGGCATATATTTTTGCGTTCGACTTCCCAAAGGACATCGAATTGCCACCCATACCCTTCATCATCTTGGACATTACAAATCTCCAGATAACCGAGAATATCAGCACCATCACCACAGTGCTAATTATGCTCATGAGGAATGAATCATCGTTTGGGATAATCTCGGTAAACTGCACATCCGCTTCATAAAGACGGTCTACAAGGGAGCTGTCCTCCATGCGCACAGTTTCATATACATTTTTCACCGCTTCGCCTTCGCCCTCTATTTCGGCTCCAGCCTCGGGCTCAGTTTCGATGGTATATCTTATGGACTCTTCCAAAACCTGCACCGTAGCAATTTTTTCACCCTCTAAATCGTCTAAAAAGGCGTCGTAGGTGACAGTGGTAATCCTCGAATTCATAAACAGTGGATAGGTTATTACATTAAAAAGCATCATTACTAAGCTTGCGATTAGCCAGTAGTAGATAAAGGGTTTACGGCTTTTAGTTTTCATTATTTTTAATTCCTTTCATATGCTTGGGGGAGTCCATTAAGCAAATAGTCTAACAAATTGTGCGTTTTCTGCCAGTATCATCAAAACTCCAAGGGAGGTGAGCACTGTGCCTGTTGCTCTGTTTAGCACTTTCGGCTCTGCTTTATTTGCAAATCTTGCACCGAGCAGTGCAAATAATAATGTGGAGAGCATGCAGAGTGAGAGAACAGTTAAATCAGGGATAATTCCTTGCAGTGTAAAATGCGAAATCGCTCCGAAAAGGGCGGTGAAGGTCATTATAAACACACTCGTACCAACTGCGGTTTTAAGCTCATAGCCGAGCACTGTGGTAAGTAGCATTAGCATCATTATTCCACCACCTGCACCGATGAAGCCACAGTTTAGCCCCACAACCACACCGCACAATGTGGGGACAATTGTTTTTAGCAGTCCTTTAAATTGAACAACCTTTTTTGGTTTTTCTTCTTTACGGGATTTAAAGAGGAAATTAATCCCCAAAAACAGGGAAGCGTAGACAGTTAAATTCCCCATTGTACTCGGTGGCACCATATGGGCGATAACAGCGCCTACTGCGGTAAAAATCAGCACACTGATAAATAGCGCTTTGCTTCTCTTTAAATCAATATTCTTATTTTTTGCATAGGTGTACGCCGAGACGGCACTGGCAAGAACATCCGAGGCGAGCGCAATTCCAATTGCCTCAAAGGGGTTCATTCCCAAAAATGTGATTAGCATGGGGGATATTACCACTGCGGCACTCATCCCAGCAAAACCAGTCCCGAGGCCCGCACCCATGCCTGCAAGTATACAAATTAATATTGTTTCCATTTATTATTCCCCTATTTCTCTATTTAAATTTTCATTCATCTTTTTTGCCACCGATATAAAAATATCTATTTCTGACTGCGGTATCCCTTTAAAGGTGATTTCACTCAGTCTTTTGGAATGAATCTCAAACTTTGCTATAACATCCTCGCTTTTAGGCAGTAGCTTTAAATAGTAAATCTTTTTATTGCCCTGCATATGCTCCTTGCATATGTAGCCACCCTCCACTAAATCCGATATTGCGGTGGAAACATGGGATTTCGCATAATCTTTGGACTGCTGTATCTTTGTAAAAGTGTTGCTATCGGGGTACTTCTTTAAAAAGCAAAGAAGCTCTACATCCATTAAATTAAGCCCTACTTCCTCAAGCAGTGGGGCGAAAAAATTGCGCCTTTTAATCATTGTATTGTGTGAAATTTCTTTTAGTTCAAACATAAATATTCTTCCCTTTCCTCGGTATAAGCCATCTAAGTAGCAATTATAGTTCACTGCCGAACAAAAATCCCCTTTATTGTATGCATATTTTATGAATTTTTTATATTTTTGGAAATTGGGGAGGTTTGGATGTTTTAGCGATAGTAAAGAACCACCGGCTTAGCCGGTGGCTTTTCTTATGCGGGCGTAGCCCTCTT
>CAYJIJ010000101.1:0-5487 GCA_964370185.1 uncultured Oscillospiraceae bacterium | reverse complement strand
TTTTGTGTCATCAGATTTTTTTCAGACATATTTTGCATAATCGAAACATCATATAAGTATCTTGTATGTCCAGATTTTTCTTTCAAGGTGCGCACTGAATAATCAGCAGCTGAAATTAAATCTTTTAAGTTTTTTGAAAATTCAGGATAATCCACCCTAACAAAAATCAAATCCAAAATTACATCTAATCCCTCTATGGAAACAAAGTGATTTAGTTCGTCCACAGTAGCTTCTACTGTCATGAAATATTCTTCGCTTAAGTCTTTTGAAAGAATGGCAAATTCATCGCCGCTATATCTATATACTCTATTTATTGAAAATTTCTTTGACAAATTTTCTGAAACTAATCTTAGGAGTTTATCACCAGTTGCAAGCCCATATCGCTCATTTATACTTTTAAAATTCCTTAGGCTTATTATGTATAATGAAAAATGATCGTCATGCTTAATGTTCTCATTTATTCTGTGGGTTAATGCAATTCTGTTATTTACACCCGTTAGATGATCCGCTGATTTTCTTACATTTTGAATATACAGATGGACGATTAAAATTCCCATAGTATAGCTTGCACCTGTAAGGATAAGATCATCCATAAAAAATTGGATAAGAATTAAGCTTAATGATAAAACAAAAGTAAAACTTAATACTTGCATTATTTCTTTATATACAGTTTTCATGTTTTTAACTGCAAGATAAAACAACATCAGCACATAAAATCCATTAACAACAAAAGGCGCTTGGTACCAATCACTTCTTATGTAATAATTATTCTCATCTATTGCAAAGACTTTACCGGTAAATACATTCAACAATATGACTATTATATAAATTAAGTATGGAATGCAATAGGGAAAGAGCTTTTTATAATGATCTTTTTCATTCGAATTGAAATCAGTTAAAGTAACACAATAGAGTATAAACATCACAGGCAAACATGGTAGAAAGATAAAATATAACAGTATTAAGGTGTAGGATAAGTGGTAGTTTGAATAAGTGGCGAATGTAGTGGTACTAAGAACAGATGCGATAGTTAGAACAACACTAATAAAGGCTGAGTAATACATAGCCTTTAAAAATCTAAATCTAAGATTTCTTGCCTCATAATCACGCTTAAAGCTAATTATAATGGCTGTCAAAATGAACAGTGAAGTGCATTCCGACAATAAATTATATTCTAACATTTATTCTGCCCCCTACTTGGTTGTTCAAAGCCTTTATAAACTTATCACTTCACCGAAACAACTTTTCTATGTTTATTGTTGCTTTTCTTCATCGCATACATGCGAGCGTCTGCTATTGCTATTAATTCAGAAGCTGTGATAATTTCGTTTGTATGCTTAAACACAACTCCATAACTTATTGAAGTCTTATATTTTTTGTTAAAGAGCTTTGGAATACTAATAACCGCTTTGTAGCTTTGGATTAATTTCTTTGTTACCTCTTCCTCGTTATTGCATTTTCCGATAACAATCATTTCATCGCCGCCATAGCGGCATGCTACATCATTTTTAAAATAATCTTGCAATGTTTCAGCAACAGTTTTTATATAAAAATCGCCCTCATCATGGCCATAATTATCGTTAACCGTTTTAAGCTCGTCGAGATCTATAAAAGCAACGAAAAACAAGACTTCTTCGTCAATCATACTTTGAATAACCTCATCTGCATAATCTCTTGTGTATAGTTGTGTCAGCGTATCTTTTATTGCAACTTGCTCAAGGTTTTTAATTTTTTCTAAGTCTTCAGTGTTTTTTAAGGTAAGCCTCTTATATGTTTCAGTTTGTATTCTAAGCTCTGCTAAACTGTACGCAAAAATGATAAATACAGCAAAGGCACTTATCACTATAAACCCCAAAACAACATAGTGGAATAGTAGTCTTTCCCCGCCAACGGCTCCTATTGTTAGGAAAAAGGCAACCAATGTACAAAAAAGGATGGAGAAAGCAGTTGTTAAAAATGCGAGGTTTTTATTATCGGACAAAATTGTGTCGAGTGAGTTTCTCGGTATCATCTTTTTTGCAAAGCTGATTGTCGAAATAGAAACTGTAAAACATATTATAGCAACTATCACTGGAAGTTTATCATCGTTTAAAACATAGGCAGCCGTATTACCGCTCAGTATCGCCACCGTAGCCAGTACCGCTAACCGCTTTGCAAATAGATTAATCGTAAATGTAACTGAGATAAATAGCATTTGAATTAAGTGCACTTTAAATATTATTTTTGTTTCGATAAGTAAAAGAAGTGCATATACCAAAATGGATATCGCTTCATAATTTGCTGAGGCATAAAAAGTATACACCAACCAGTAAGATAGATTAACCACTCCGCATATAATGCCTGCGACTTTTGGATATTTATTGACATTGAATATATATGCGCAATATGAGAAAAATGTAAAGTGGTAGCCTGTAAAGGCTATAACGAGAAGAATATATAATAAAATCATATCGTACCACTCTTTCTTTTTTGGTAAAACAGCGCTTTATTCTCCCTCATATTTTCATCGGCGACCGATAAAATATGGCTAACACCCTGTTTTTTTACTTCTTCGTTCACATAGATAGATCCAATACTTGCAGAAATCAAAATTTCGTCTGCTTCGTTTTGTCGCTCAATACACTGCATAATGCGCTCAATAACTTTATCGCAGCCCTCATCTTGTGCATTGGGCATTACAACTAAAAATTCATCTCCACCGATACGGGCTACAAGATCATTTTCACGCACAGTAGTTAAAATAGCGTGTGTTATTTTAAGTATGAGTCTATCTCCGGCTTTGTGTCCATAGGTATCGTTTGTGTGTTTCAAGGCATTTATATCAATAAATAAAACATAAAATAGGTTATTTTCTTCTTCGCACATTCTCTCAAGCTCACCCATTATATATCTGCGATTAAACACACCTGTTAAATCGTCTCTTTCAATCTTCGTTATTAAAGTTTCTTTCTGCTTTGAGATTGTTTGCTGCTCCCCTATAACCTTGTCCGAATATCTCTTATAGAGACTTGCATCAATTAAGTTTATTGCATATAGGAAAAAGAGGTAAAATGTGAAAAGTGAGGCAAGGGAAATTGCAATCGAAAGTATTATCTGCTCAGAATAAAAAACTTCGCTCATCATTGTCACAGAATGATCAATTTGCAAAATAACAATTAAAACAATCGAGCAGAGAAGTATAATTGAATGCTTGCTCTTCACGGTCACTCTTTGGATAGAGGTGTTATCAATGTATTTCTTAACAATTTCATGCGCACAAGATAAAACAATGCAGATAATAATTACAGCGATATGATCGTACATAGTATCTTCAATCAGCTTCGCCGGCGCAATTTCAACTATACTACTAATAATAATGATTAAGGGTGTTAAACATGCAGATATATGTAAAACGAATATAGCCGCTCCACAGAACACCTGGACTAAGTCTGTTTTTGATATCAGTTTAAACTCAATGGTTAATATAACCATGTAAGTAATAATTATTAAGTGAAAATCTAATTGAATATGCTGAACAAAGGCAAACATCGCAGTATTTAAAAGCGCCAGCCCCGCAAAGACCAAATTGTTTTTTGTGCCACCTATCAGCAACTTTGATGAATACGAAAAAGTTGAAAACTGATAGATAAGCATCGCTACTAAAGAAACCAAAAACAAAGCATTATTTAATTCCACATTCATCTATATCTATTCCTCCTGAAATACTTATAAAATAGCAAACGACAGAAAATCCGACTTATTTCACACAAATGCAAATCCAGTAGTTGCTGTATTTTGCATATTATTGCACGCACATCCCTGCCATAATGTTGCCTGAAAATAGTTTCAAGACATTAAAATTTACTAATTGCAATTACAAGCAGATTTTTATAAATTTAATTATATAAATAATAATTATAAGTTCTTATATCAAGTATTTAATAAAGAAAAAACTAATAGAGAACTTAAATATATAATATTATAACACTTTATCAAAAAAAATTCAACATATATCGCCAAAATATGGAAAAGGTATTTACATTTCAACTACTATCTGATATAATGGATGTTTATGATAAATTTTACATTAAAAACATGTCATAAAATCACCAATATAACAGGAGCAAATAGTGAAAGGCATCCTTAAATAAACCCAATGTAGCCGATGAGCTTAGCTATAAGTCTTTCATCAGAAAACTTGATATTAAATTACACTCTGTGGCGAAGATTAGGAAGCTAAAGAAGAATATATAAAAGTTAAAAGCAAAGGTCAGCGGTGACCTTTGCTTTTTTTAATATAATTTAAAATGCAGTTTTGTCCTTAGCCTATCTCACGAAGCCTTTCTACAATAGATTTACTCTTTACATTATTATATATAAGTACCGGAGTTATTACCGAAATAACACCAAGAAAAACTGCTATAATAATCAGTGGTAAAGCCTCAAAATTATAGTTAGCTGCAATCATAGTATCACTTAGCATATCTACAATATAATATGTTAGAACCGAGCCTATGGTGCTTAAGAACGCCATTACCGATACTCCATAAAAAAGACCTTCACCGATTAGCATACTTTTCATCTGCCCTCCTGTTAAGCCTAAACTTTGAAGCATGGCAAGCTCCAGTTTCCTCGATGACACCGAGGTTATCATTGTATTTATAAAGTTTATTATACCGATAAATCCCAAAATAAAGCTTAAGGTATACCCTGTCACTAAATAGGTGTTTTTTAGATCTTCAAACTCTTCCATATACAGCGCCTTGCTTTCATAATCAAGTGTGGGGTTGATATTGTTTGTATAGTCAAAGATAAACTGCTCAATTTGTGGAATAGCTTCTTCATCTGCCCATAGTGTCATATTCATCGGGTTTCTATCAGGCAAATGCTCTATAAACTCACTTTCAGGCAGAATAAAATATACATCTAAGGTTATACCATAACGCTTATCAAGAGAATAAGGTAAAGTACCAGCATCAAGCACTTCATACTCCTTTGTCTTTCCATTACCAAAGTCAATTATAACTTTTTCTCCGACATTATAATAAAGCTCACTCGGGCGAGAAACTCCGTAATACCCTGTTGTCAGCACATATTCCCCCGTCTTAAAAAGCTCAATTTGTTCCTCAGTTAAATAATCTTTTCCGATAATATCATTACTCTCGGTTACGATTTTACCCATTAGGCTTTCGGAAACACCGTAAGTAAAGGAATAGATTTCGCCATCTTCTTCGAGCATCTCAAGGTGTGACTCTATATAAATAAGGTTTTTAGAATAATATTGTTCTACCGATAATTCCACACGCTCTTTAGCAGTTTCGTTCAAAATATGTGTTCCACCTAAAGTATAGATTTTCCCAATTTCGTTTACTCCTTCAAGTACAGATACTTCCTCTATAAATTCATCTGTAACACTATCTAAACTACGGTTAGTTCCAAGATTTAATAGAGAGGCATCTGACACCACAAAATCACTTACCACAAATCTGCTTAAATACGCATCCATAT
>CAYJIJ010000100.1:0-5926 GCA_964370185.1 uncultured Oscillospiraceae bacterium | reverse complement strand
TACGGGGCAAGTGATTAAGGTGTCGGGTGGTCACTCATTATGAGCATAATCTACATAAAAACAAACTGTCACTACATATCAAAAAATGATATGTAGTGACAGTTTGTTTCTTTATTGACAGTCGTATATACGGCGGAGTTTTTTGTGTTTGTAAGTTTTTATGAAAAGTTATACTATTTCCTATCTTACACTTCCACCATTAGGGCTTATCACCTGACCGGTAATATACGAAGAATCGTCACTGCACAAAAAGTAGATAGCTTTTGCAATTTCTTCGGCTGTTCCAAGTCTGCCCATTGGGGTTTCTTCCTTAATATGCTCGATAGTTTCTTCACTTAAATGCTCATTCATAGGCGTTAGCACTGCACCTGGGGCAACACAGTTTACCCTGATGCCATTTAGTGCCATCTCTGCGGCAAGTGCTTTGGTAAGTCCGATAATCCCTGCTTTTGATGTCGAGTAATGCACCTCGCACGCTCCACCGCTTATACCAAAGACGGAAGAGATATTTACAATATTTCCGCCACTGCCTGCAAGCATATGCCTAACAGCCTCCCTCGCGCATAGCATCACACTGCGCAGATTTATATTAAGCATTTGGTCTATATCTTCATCAGTGAGGTCGCTGTAAAGCTTTGCCTGTGCAATACCTGCATTGTGAACAGAGGCGTCTATGCTTCCAAAATGCTTTATCGCCGTATTAAAAAGGGAGACTATATCACTGCTTTTTCCCATGTCCGCCTTTATAGCTATCGCACAACCGCCCGATTTAGATATTTCTTCCACGAGTGCAATTGCAGGAGCTGGGGTGGAATTATATGCAATCACAACATTATATCCTTTTTCAGCAAAAAGTTTTGCAGTGGCATAACCAATCCCTTTTGACGCCCCTGTAATTACCGCTGTTTTTTTCATATTTATGAGTATTCCTTTCTTTTAAAGGCGCAAAACAACCATGAAAGATGGTCGTAAATGCGCCATTTCTATTTCTATGATTTTGCAGACGAGAAAATAAAGCTTTCGTTTTAAATCTTATATATAATGCAATTATATTATAAATATCTATGCAAGTCAAAATAGAAAATTAATAATGGATTTTTTTGACATAATATGTTATGATTATACAAAGAAAATTATCATAAAACACAGAAGTGGATTAATCAATAGGTGAAAATATAAATGCAATTTAAAGGAGGAAACCTGTGTGAGCAAATATGTAATTGCACTCGACCAAGGGACTACAAGCAGCAGAGCAATAATATTTGATAAAAAATCAAACATCATTACCTCGGCGCAGAAGGAGCATAGGCAGATATACCCGATGCCGGGCTATGTTGAGCATGACCCAATGGAGATATATGCTTCACAATACGGTGTTCTGTCCGAAGTGCTTGCAAGAACAGGAATTGCCCCAGAAGACATCTCCTCCATCGGCATTACAAACCAAAGGGAAACTACGATAGTATGGGAAAAAGAGAGTGGAAACCCTGTGTATAATGCGATAGTGTGGCAGTGCAGGAGGACGGCGAGCATATGTGAGAAGCTTAAAGAAAAGGGTTATGAAGAATATATCAGTTCTGCAACGGGGCTTAAAATAGACGCATATTTTTCCGCTACAAAAGTTAGGTGGATACTCGATAATATCCCAAACGGGCAGAGTAGGGCAGAAAATGGCGAGCTCTTATTTGGCACGGTTGACACTTGGCTTATCTGGAAGCTCACCTCAGGTAAAACTCATGCCACGGACTACACCAACGCTTCAAGGACAATGCTATTTAATATAAACACACTTAAATGGGATGAAAAAATATTAGATGCGCTGAGCATACCAAAATGTATGCTACCAATAGTTAAAAACTCCTCCGATGACTATGGCAATATTAATATACTCGGCAAAGATGTTAAGATTTGTGGTGTTGCAGGTGATCAGCAAGCCGCACTTTTTGGACAAGCTTGTTTTGAAGCAGGGGACGCCAAAAACACCTATGGCACAGGCTGTTTTCTTTTAATGAATACAGGGGATAAACCGCACAAATCAAATAACGGCCTCATTACCACAATAGCCTACGCCATGGACGGTGAGATTAAATACGCCCTTGAGGGGAGCATATTTGTAGGGGGTGCAGTTGTCCAGTGGTTAAGGGATGAACTAAGGTTTTTAGGGGAGGCGTCGGACAGCGAGTATTTTGCACAAAAAGTCAGCGATAATGGTGGTGTATATGTTGTGCCTGCATTTACAGGCCTTGGCGCACCTTATTGGGATATGTATGCAAGGGGATGTATACTTGGCATTACAAGGGGGGCGGGCAGGGATCATATAATAAGAGCCTCACTCGAGTCCATTGCATATCAAACCAAAGATGTAATAGACGCCATGACCGCCGATACAGGCATAAAGATAAAATCGCTCAAAGTTGACGGCGGAGCATCGGCAAATAGTTTCTTAATGCAGTTTCAAGCGGATATTCTGCGCACAGAGGTAATAAAACCAACCGTACTTGAAACCACAGCACTCGGTGCTGCATATTTAGCAGGACTATTCTCTAAGTTGTGGAAGAGTAAAGAAGAAATAATCTATATAACCCAAATGAATAAGGTTTTTTTACCCAATATGCCCGAAAATTTGGCGAAGGGTTATGTTAAGTCTTGGCATAGGGCGGTAAAAAGAAGTGCTAAGTGGGAAAATGATGAAGATGATTTTAACAGCAATTAAAAAGATGTTAATACAATAGAATTGTTTATTTTAAATTTTTGTAGTATAATTATCAAGGTTTAAGGACAGAAAATAGTAAAGGACTGAGTTATATGAAATGCCCATTTTGTGGATTTGCAGAGAGTAAAGTGGTGGATTCCCGACCAGCGGATGATGGCGAAAAAATACGTCGACGCAGAGAATGTTTAAAATGCTTAAAGCGCTTTACAACCTATGAAGTAGTGGAAACCACACCTCTTATGGTAATCAAAAAGGATGGAACAAGGGAGCCTTTTGTGAGTGAGAAACTACTAAATGGTTTGCTGAGAGCTTGTGAGAAGCGTCCTGTGAATATAGAAGTGCTCCTTAAAGTGATTGAGGATATACAAAGCTCGGTGCATAATGACATGGTGAGAGAAATTCATTCTACAAAAATAGGTGACCTCACTTTAATGCATTTAAAAAATATTGATCAGGTAGCTTATATAAGATTTGCATCAGTCTACAAAAAATTTGAAGATATACAGTCGTTTTTAAATGAGCTTGATAATTTACAAAAAACAAGCAAAAATTAGCTTTTTATGCTTCTGCCTTTAACCTAAATGCGTTTTTAAAAAGCGAGAGAAGGTTATAGCTGTTTTGTGCTTTTTAGAAAGGAATAATCATATATATGAATATTTTAGTGCTCGGTGATGTAGTTGGAATAGGCGGATGTGAAAAAGTAAGTCAAATGCTACCCAAATATAAAAAGGAAAATGCGGTGGATGTTGTAATTGTAAATGGTGAGAATTCAGCCGAGGGAAATGGAATTACGCCCCAGAGCGCAGAGATGCTTTTTTCAGCAGGTGTTGATGTAATAACAACAGGTAATCATGCACTTAGAAGGCGTGAAATGTATGAGTTTTTCGATAAACCGGGTAGTGCGGTTATAAGGCCGCTTAATTTTCACTGTGAAGCCCCAGGAAAGGGACATTATACACTTGATATGCTAAGATATAAGCTCTGTGTGGTAAATTTGCAAGGCGTGGTATTTATGGAGCCTCTAAAAAGCCCATTTGACGCCATTGACGAATTTCTAAAGACTGTGGATACCCCTAATATTATTGTGGACATCCACGCCGAGGCTACTTCTGAAAAAATAAGCCTTGGTAGATACTTAGACGGTAGAGTTTCAGCGGTATTGGGGACTCATACGCATGTACAAACTGCCGATGAGCAGATATTCGAGGGTGGGACAGGATATATCAGCGACTTAGGCATGTGTGGTTCTAAAAATTCGGTGCTCGGGGTAAAAACAGAGCAAGTAATAAGAAAAATTCGTACAAATTTACCCACCAAACTTGAAACTGTAAAAGAAAATTGTGTCCTACATGGTGTTTTATTAAGCATTGATAGCAAAATAGGCAAATGTACCACAATAAATAGAGTTAAACTGTGCTAAACACATAATAATTTTGCATTACTTGTCTTTTAATTGGAAAAGAGTTATAATATTTATAAAAGCTGTATGTTTTATCATATATTGGGATTATTGTAACATTTTCTTAGAATTGACATTAAAACGGATAACACAATCACACATTTTATTTTGTATAATGATATAATAATTGATTTTTTAATTTTAGCTTAACACACCAATATTTACTTAAGATATTCGGTATTATATAATTAGGAGGGCATGTGTATGGAAATTTTAAAAGTATCTTCACGCTCTACTCCAAATTCCGTTGCCGGAGCAATAGCCGGTGTAATTAGAGAAAAGGGAGCAGTTGAAGTCCAAGCAGTTGGCGCAGGTGCCGCTAATCAGGCGGTAAAAGCGGTTGCCATTGCAAGAGGTTATTTAGCCCCTGTAGGTGTTGATTTGGTATGTATTCCTGCGTTTGCAAATGTTCAGATTAATGCAGAAGAGCGTACCGCCATTAAGCTCATAGTTGAGCCAAGGTGATGAGTTAAGTGTAACAAAATAGAGAGTGCTTAGGTATTCTCTGCTTTGCTACGAATTAACTAAATTTAATAAGATGTATATTTATAAGGGTCATACTTTCGCTTAAAACGAAAGTATGACCCCTTAAAATTAATATTTTTATAAGCTCTTAATATAGCTCTCAAGCCTGTTCATGCCCTCTTCAAGAAGCTTTTCGCTGTAGCAATAAGATATGCGTAAATATCCCTCAACACCGAAAAATATCCCAGGAGTAAGTGCTAATGAAGCTTTTTCAATTAAGTTTAGGCAGAATTCTTCTGAAGTCATACCAAATTTCTCAATCGAGGGATATAGATAAAAAGCACCCTCGGGCTTTGTAACACTTATGCCCATATGAGTAAGCCTGTTATATACATAATCGCGGCGTTTTTTATAGCTGTTTATCATTTCAGAATTATCATAATCAAGTGCTTTAACGGCCGCTGTTTGCACAAATGCAGGAATTGAAGTAACGGTGTACTGATGCACGGGCTTCATTACATTTATAACATTCTGCTCAGCCATAATATAGCCTATTCTCCAGCCAGTCATAGCATAGGGCTTAGAAAAACTTTGTACAACAATTATTTTCTCACGCATATCGGAGTATGAAGCAAATGAGAGGTAATTTTCAGTGAAAATAAGCTGGTTGTAAACATCATCACAGATAATAAAGACCGGTTTGTCTTTAAAAAAGTCATGCACTACTTTTAAAGTTTCCTCATTGTAGATACAACCTGTGGGATTATTAGGGGAATTTAGTATAATTGCCTTTGTTTTTTCACTGTATGCCTTTGAGAGCATTTCTTCACTAATCTGAAAATTGTTTTTAGAAGTATCCATCTTCACACATACACCGCCACACATCTCTACAATAGAGTCATAAAGCATGAAATCAGGGGTGGGGAGTATAACTTCATCGCCATGATTTAAAATAGAAAAAAGTGCAGTGTGAAGTGCTTCGGTAGCTCCACAAGTCACAATAATCTCATCGGGGGAGTAGTGAAGGTCATTTGTTTTGCGCTCGTAATCAGATATTTTTTTCCTCAAAAAAGAATAGCCTGCATTATCGGGATAATGAGTCATGTTATCTTTAAGCGCCTGAGTAACCTCTTGCTTAATTATATCTGGTGTGTCAAAATCGGGCTCGCCAATTGTAAGCCCTATACAACCTTCTTTTTCTTTAGCAAGCAGGGTGAAACGCCTAATACCGCTTATTTTTAATTTGGTGGCGTTTTTATTCATATAGCTTTTCATATCCATAATAAAAA
>CAYJIJ010000099.1:0-6041 GCA_964370185.1 uncultured Oscillospiraceae bacterium | reverse complement strand
TCTATTGATAATAGTAAATTAAATCCGACGCTTTTAATCTTAGAAGAAAAAGTGTTTTAAATTAAGCAAATATAAACCGTAATATAGTCAGATTTAGATATTACTTTTAACATAAATATCTAAATCTTTCTTACAATAACAAAATTAGTAAATTTAAATGGTTATCTTTAGCTAACTCATATGTAAAAAAACCGACAAATAATATAGGGCGTTTAAATATCCCTATTTAAATGCCAAAAATCTTTTTCCAACCCTCACAGAAAAATTCAATTAAAACTTCAACTTGTGCAAATGCTTCTGCCTTATCTATATCATGCCTTACAACTTCGAAAAGGGCATAATACTGGGCACTCATAATTGTATGAAGTTGCTGTTGAGTTAATTTTTTGCAGTTATAGCCTTTTTGAAGCATTTTAGTCAAGAAAAGCATAGTTTCTTTTTCTTCAATTTCTATAATTTTCTCGATAAAGTTTTCATAGGAGGAGCCACGAGAGCAGTTTATAAGCAGTATAAAATCTTCTTTATCCTTAAAAATAATCTCCACTAAACCCCTACTTGTAATTTTCATACTTGCGAGTGAATTGAGCTCGGTTTCAGATTTAAGGCTGTTAAACCCTCGATTATTTCCATCTGAATTTACTCTAAGAAAATTATCATGTGCTGGCTTTACAAGAGCAGAAAACAAATCTTCTTTATCCTTAAAGTGGCGATAAAATGCACCAGTGGTAATACCTGCATCTTTACAAAGCTCTCTAAGATTAGCTTTTTATATCCAAATTCTAAGAAGAATTTTCTCGTGTGTGCCATCAAAGTTTTTTGGTGACATTTTAGCGACCTCCAATTCAATAGCATAGTTAGCTAACAATGTTATCGTTCTATCATATAGTATTCTATATGTCAATATAAAGAGTAAATATCTATAAATAAACATTTGGGGATTTTCGGAGTTTATGCAAAAATGCAAAATACGATTGCATTTTTCTCATCAAAAGAGTAATCTATACTTATAATAAAAAACAAACTTTTTATGAGAAGATTTAGAAAGTGAGAAATATATGAGTTATACAATTAGAAAAGCGACGGCCAATGATAAATCTGCAGTTATTGCCCTTGGGCGAAAGATAGTAGATGTTTACGAGCGCACCCACCTCGGTGACGAGATGGCGAACGAATATATAGGAAGTGGTGCTTGTGATAGAGATTTAAGCGCAATTTATGGCAATGCAACCATTATTTTAGACGGCGAAACGGTAATAGGTTTTCTATTCACACATGAAAACGAAATACAGGGACTTTCGGTAGATGTGCCATACTGGGGCAAGGGCATTGCGCAAAAATTGATTGCCCATGCCTCGCAAAATCTATTTAAAGACTACGAGGAAATACAGCTTGAATGCTTTGTCACCTCGCCTCGTGCTAACAAATTTTATCAGAAAATGGGTTTTGTAAACTCTGGTATTGTAGAAGGCGACGGCGGAAGCAGAAACCTTTATAAGAGGAAAATCAGCGGCGAACTAACCCCGAAAGAAACACTTTTAAACTGGATAGATGTCTTTAACAATGCAGATGCAAAGGCACTAAGCGAATTTTATGCCGATGATGCGGTAAATCATCAGGTGGTGGCAGAGCCAGTTGTAGGTAAAAAGGCGATTTTTGAAATGTTCAAATCTGAATTTGCCACAGCCGAAATGGTGTGTATACTTGATAACATTTTTATGGAAGGCTATTTTGCTATAATGGAATGGAAAGACCCGAAAGGTTTCAGAGGCTCAGGATTTTTCAATATAGTGGGTGGCAAAATAGTATTCCAAAGGGGATATATGGATAAGCTAAGCTTTCTTAAGATGAACGGATTGCCGAGCCTGTGAGGTGAAAAATGATATCATCAAATGAGCGACAATTTACATTTACAGCAACCATCTATGAGGGTAGTGGTGGAGGAGCTTATCTCCCCGTGCCCATTGACATTAAGAGGGAATTCGGCAAGGGTCGGGTAAAGGTTAATGCCACATTCGATGGTGAGCCATATGTCGGCAGTATAGTGAATATGGGCGTTAAAAACGAGAACGGCTCGGTGTGCTATATCATTGGTATACTCAAAAGTATTAGAGGGAAAATTGGTAAAACCATTGGTGACAGCGTGGAAGTTTCGATAGAATTAATTGATTAAAAGAGGTAGAACATGGCTTTTGATTTTAAAAAAGAGTATAGAGAATTATATATGCCAAAATTGGTGCCGTCGATAGTGGATGTTCCAAAGATGAATTACCTTGCAGTGAGTGGTAAAGGTGACCCAAATACCGAAAACGGTGAATATCAAAATGCAGTAGGCTTATTATATGCTATCTCCTATACTCTAAAAATGAGCTGCAAAGGTGATTATAAAATTGATGGGTTTTTCGAGTATGTCGTGCCACCACTCGAAGGTTTTTGGTGGAAGGAGGGCAGAAAAGGTATGGATTATCTTAATAAAGACAAATTTAGTTGGATTTCGCTTATTCGCCTGCCCGACTTTATATCTAAAGCTGATTTTAACTGGGCGATAGAAACTGCTACCAAAAAGAAAAAAGAAGATTTTAGCAAGGTAGAGTTTTTTACCTATAAAGAGGGATTATGTGTGCAATGCATGCATATAGGCTCATATGACAACGAACCTATCACCACAAAGGCAATGGAGGATTTTGCAAAGTCAAATGACTACGAGACTGATATAAGCGATACAAGATACCACCATGAAATCTATCTAAGCGACCCACGCAAGACAGCTACTGATAAATTGAAAACGGTGCTTCGTCATCCAATAAAGAAAGTATAGTAGGAGTGATATTATGCCAATTGAAACTTATCTAAACATGGTTGATGATAAAACAAAAGCACAAGTTATTCCCATAATTTCATATATTGAAGAGAACTATAAATTTGCCATTTTCGATGAAAAATATTCCGAGAAAACCCTCATTCCCACATGGAGATTTGACGGGAAATATATTGCAGTTGGGTGCAGAAAGAAATATATCAGCGTCTATTTTGCAAGCATCGAAGCTGTTGAGGCGGTAAAATCAGGCACCGACTCACCTTATGTTATCGCTCGAAAAGGCTGTGTAAATATCTGCTACCGTATAAAAGAAATGCCATATGAGGCGATTTTTAAAGGGATTGATATTACTTTTAAGCAAGACGAGATGGAATAAATGGAGTTTATGACAGTGCCACAGCAAAAGGCATTAAATAAAATATCCAAGATAAAGGCGAGTGATAGGGCAAAGGCAAAAGGATTTTTCCCAGAGCATAAATTTAAGGTGAAAGACATTTCTTAAATGCTTAAAAACAGGAGCAGAATAAAGCACGCAATGTCCTCGCTTATTAAATCCACATGAGCTATAAAAGCGAACGATACAAAGAAAAATTACCCCACAAAACAACGGCCAAGCTGTTTCACTAAAGATTGACAGCTTTATCAAATCACTTCCATATAATGCAATTAATGAAAATGCAAAGGTGGATAAAAACAGAAATGCCCATTGCATCTCAAACGCAAAATGCGGCAGTACATCTGTATATTGTGGTTGTGGGATTTGCATTACGGCAGGTCATTTTACAAAAGTTTGGCATAAGAAAATTAAAAAATGACTTGTGAAATAATAGGCGTTTAAGCATTAGAGCTGATTATCTCAGCAAGTGTTACATTCTTATTTCTAAAACGGCTACAGCTCTTTTCGTTTTTAAGATGGATGGCATTTTGAGGGCAGTTTTGAACACAGGAAAAACAGCTGAAACATTTATTATGCAGTGTTATTTTTCCGTTTTTATGATTAAGTTCGATGTTACCTATGGGACATACTTTTACGCAAACACCACACTGTATGCAACTATCTTCAACTATAATTGTCTTCTTTATACCCCTCGCTACATTTTGGTTTTTCGGCTTTTCTGCTCGGCTAACCATAAATTTAGTGGCAGTTTTTCTAAGAAAAGACTCAGACATAATATATTTTTTCCGTTATATATATCGGATTTTATCTTGACTATTTGCTCTTCAATGTTCTTTTTTGGCTCGCCTTCAATCTGTTTTTTCATATCAAAACCCGGTAGCCAGTTATCTACCATCAAAACCTTATTTATATATGCAAACTCATAGCCAAACTTATCTGCAATATCGGTCAAATGTGAACCTATCCCGCCTGAAAAAATTCCATAGGTAGGCACTGCAAATAAATACTCCGTGTTAAACTTTGCAGTATATATTACATTTTTCTTGATAAAAATGTAATATAGAGTTAAAATATATTTATAAAATGCTTAAAAAGAGATTTAATGAGAAGATTCAGCAAGCGAGGATACCACCATTTTAAATCAGTTATCGATATTTTAGGGAGGAAACATGGAAGAAAACACACTTGCGCAAGCAGAATCTTATGACACACAAGCTTTTGCCTGCAACGCTTCGAAAGAGTATAAAGAAGCTTTAAATTATTATATGAAATCACTTAAAATCAAGGAAAAAATTTTCGGTGTAGAGCATCAAGAAATCGCCATCGCTTGCCGTAACATTGCTGTAATTCATGAAAACTTACTCCAGTACAGCACAGCGCTTAGATTTTACGAAAGAGCTTTGCAGATAAGTCATGCTATCGGCTTAGAAGATAATACGGAAATATATAAGCTCTATTCTTATATCGGAAATCTCTATGGTAGATTGGGCGATTTCAATAAATCACACGAATTTTTAGAAAAAGCACTTACCCAAAGCGAAGAAGATTTAGGCGAGCATGTGGATACTGCAAAAATCTATTCTTATATGGCTTCTCTCTATAAAAATACCAAAGAATATGAGCGCGCCCTATCCATGGAGGAGAAAGCGCTGTGGATTTACGAGGAGGTGCTGGGTGAAGAAGATTATTATACCCTTAACTCTTACCACTCACTATTTCGTATTTATCTGCATCTTAAAAACTGGGACAAAGCTGATGAAATTGCTGAAAAATTATTATATATCCACACATCGTGCTATGGAGAAAATAGCTGTGAAGTATTTGAGTGCCTATATGATATTGCAAATTCCTGTTTTATGGCAAAGGAATATACGAGAGCACTCGAGACATTCCATAAAATTTTATCACTTAAAGATGTCGAAGCGCAAAAGCTAATGGAAATTTACAATTGCATGGGACGCATCTATCAAATATTAAATGACTCCATACACACATTTGAGTATTTCATGAAGGCATCCGAGCTTGCAGAAGATGCCCACACGGATGTGGCAGCGACGATTTGCAATAATATAGCAACCTACTTCTGCGACCATGAGCATTATAAAGAAGCTATTTTGCTACATAAAAAAGCCATTAAAGTCAGGGAGGAAATTCATGGAAGAAACCACCCAACTACTGCACAGAGTTTGAACAATTTGGCATTTGTTTGCAGTAAAATGGGAGATTATGAGAACACATTCAAGCTATACCGCAAAACCCTTGAAATTCGCCTTGAAACATTGGGTGAACTGCATGATGATACAATAATTTCCGTAAGAAATCTTGCCTATACCTACAGTGAAATCAAACAATACGATATGGCATTAGAATTTTATGAAAAGATTTTGGAGCTACAAATAAAAAAGCATGGCGCAGAACACAGTGAAACAGCACGTGCAATGTTAAATGTCGGCATCATTAATTATAATTTAAATAATTATCCGACAGCAATTAAATATTACGACGAAGCAATCACACTCGCAAAAAAACTAAAAAACCCTCAGCTTGAAAATGAGATTTTGCATTTTAAAAATCTCATTTAACATAATCAGCGAGCAGTAGAAATCACCCGAGAATATAGTCCGATTAGTCCAAAAAAGGGGAGACCTTAAACGCTGAGAGGGGTAATTTTCCTCTATATAACTATCCTCTATATAATTATCCCCTCGCAGTGGTCAATTTCATGCTGAATAATCTGTGCAGTAAAGCCTTTATAAGTCTTTATTCGCTTTTGTATTTTCTCGTTTTGATACAGGGCTTTTATGCTCTTATACCGTTTAGTCGGGCGTG
>CAYJIJ010000098.1:0-6224 GCA_964370185.1 uncultured Oscillospiraceae bacterium | reverse complement strand
TTTGAAAAAAAATGTTTAAGAAATTAGCATTAATAAATAAGTGAGGCTATATACTCAAAATCCTCTAAGCTGTATTTGTGTAGGTCTTCCTGTGAGGAGGTGAAAAAATACTCCCCTATATGCAGTGCTCTGTCGGGGGATATGTAGCTGTTTTGCGAGCTAATTCTCGCTACTTCTTCAAATCCGCCCTCTTTATCAAACGCTACTATCACATATCCCATAAAGTATTCATTGCTACCGCCGCTTGGATTGGGGTTTGGGGCTGTTGAAGTGGGTGGGCTTACTTTTACAGCTGCTTCATCGTCCCCACTCGGTGTAGGTTTTACAGGAGCTATCTCTAATTCTTCGTCGCTCGGTATAGGATTTACAGTTAGTTCCTCTTCGGCATATTCGCCGTCGGTGCGTGGAGCTAAAGTGTCCTCTTCGGGGTCGTCGGTATTTGGGTTTTCCTTTGCAGGCATAGCCATTGTAGAAGCTACTGCCTCCCCTATATTTGACGCCGTAGTGGTCGCTATTATATCATCCCCTACGCTGTAATCTTCAAATGGGAATGCTATTATTCCCTTATCTGCATTGTAGTAAAATGCCTTGTGGTCATACATTGCGTAGCTGTAAGTGTTATCACCGAATAGGTATTTGTGGCTCTCGGTGGGGTTTTCAGGGTCGCTCACATCAAAGAGTGAAAGCTTTAGCCCAAGCCCTATCACATTGCCATATACATCCACCATGGTTTCCTCGCCTATGCCGATTAAGGTTTCATCGTCAATCGGATGCATATACTCAGAAAATCCTGGGATTTTAAGCTCGCCTAAAACCTGTGGGTTTTTAGGGTCGGATAAATCTATTGCAAAGAGTGGGTCGGTTTCCCTAAAGGTGACAATATATCCCATGTCCCCCATAAATCGCACCGAATAAATTCTCTCGCCCCTCGCCATATTCTCTATCTTGCCTATGGTGGTGAGTGTTTCATCGAGTATATATAGATTGTTTGAGGTATTGCCCATCATATCCCTTGAGGTGGTGGCAATTCTAAAATTACCCTCGTGCTCATCCATCGAGAACTGGCTTTCGGTGTAACCCTCCACCATTCCATTTGCCACTGGCATTATATTAACACCGTCAAGTGATACCTTTGTGATATTCGCTTCATCATTATAACGGGCGGAAACTAAATATAGATTATCTTCCGACATATATATTTCAGAGTAGCTTCCCAAAAATCCCTTTACAGAAGTTTCACCGCTACTGAGTGAGACAGCCGTCACACTTGTAAACATATCCAAAAACTGCTCTGGCAGTATGAACATATCGCTGAGTGAAATTGGCATTACCCCATCTTTTCCACCAAAGTATGGCAGAATATCCTCTGGTAAAATAGTGCTAAAATCATCTATCCAAGGTAGGAAATCGGAGGTTATCATATAAATAGTGTCGCCTACCATCCTTGAGTTGTTGTAACCACCGCTAATATAATGGTGATTTTTTAGTTTTGGTGTGGTAATGTCGCTTATATCAAAAACCATCACCCCAGTTACTGAATTATAATCATACTCATTTTCTACATGCCCATTATATATCATGGCTAAATTATCGCCGTTTACGAATATGTCGATGGTGTATGGATTGTGGTCTGCGGCATGCTCAAATGGGTCTATCCATGATACCATCTGCATGCTATCAGGGTCGCTTATCACAACCATGCCTTCAAAGTCCACACGGTAGATATATCTGCCGTCGGTCTTTACTATATCACCCTCGTCAACCGCTTCTTCTTGGTTGTTGGTGGTGGAGAAGTCCTCGGCAGTTGCACCTCCCCCTATTGATGGGTTGGGTTTGCCTTCTGTTACTATGTCTTCCATAACAGCACCGTCATCCATACCGCCGCCAGTGCCTGGGTTTGGTTCTCCTTCGGTGCCTTCAAATAGTGGCTCTTCATACATATATGAATATTCGCTATTTTCCTCTATATGTGCCATAAACTCTTCAAAGCTTTCGGCAACTACTATTTCAGGTGGAACACTCATGCGTGGTGAAGCGGCATATGCCTGTGGGGGTTCTTGCTCACCGCCTGCTTCTTCGGTGGTTTCGGCTTCTTCGGTGGGCACAGCTTCTTTCTCCATTTCGGGGCTATCCATCGCAAGCTGTGGCGGTGCTTCTTCCATTGTTGCCGCAGAGCTTAGATTATCGTCTTTAGCGCTCTCGCTCACCATATCAAATGGATTTGTGGCAAGCATATATGCACTGCCGATAACCGCCGCAAATGCCGCCGCATATGCAAATGGTGCGTATTTCTTCCAAGGGGTTTTTGCAGATTTACTTAGTTCTATCACCTTGGGCTGTTCTTCTTCTATTTTTTCATTTTCGCTTTCGCTGTTTTCTTCGCTTAAATTGTCCTGCACTACATTTTCAATTAGCGAGAGTAGATTTTTGCCCATAAGTTTTTCAGGCAATTCTACTGAGGAAAGCTCTTTTGTAATTAATTCGTCTATTAAATCTTTATCTTTGATGTCGTTTATATCCATTCGCTTTTCCTCCTCTCTACGGCCTTTCGCCGATTATGACTCTCAGCTTTGAATAAGCTCTGTGCAGTTTTGAGCTTACTGTGCCGTGCGGCATGCTGAGTATTTCACCTATTTCTTTTGTGGTATATCCATTTAGCACCGATAAAATTATTATACTGCGCTCATCTTCGCCTAATTTTTCCATCGCTGTTTGCACAGTCACCTTCACCGAGGTGGACTGCTCGACCGAGGAGGCGGTATCCGATATGTCTAAATGCTCCTCAATGTCGTCGGTGGCTCGATCCTTTATATAATCCCCGACTTTTCGCTTGCAGCGTATGTATAGTATCCTCATAATCCAAGGTTTAAAACTGCTTTCTTCCCTCAGATTTTTTATCCCCTTATAGGCTTCTATGAATGTTTCGCTAACTACGTCTTCGGCGTCAAAGCTATTGCCCAAATTGTGCAGTGCCATGCGGTATAAATCCGTCGAGACACTGTCGTAGAGCTCGGCAAAAGCATTTTTATCGCCTGTTTTGGCAAGTTTTACTTTTTCGATATCGATTTTCATTTTAACCACCTCATTTTCGGTGCCATCTATTTAGTGTAGTATGTGTGGCACTTTATTGCATGTATTCGATTTTTTTATGATGTAGTAGTAAATATGAAGATTATTATATATCAAAATAATGTAAAATACAACAGCATTTGGATTTCAGTTGCAAATAATAGCGCAAGATTATTTTTTGTGTGGCTGATAAGCTTAATTTATAGGGATTTTTAAATTAAGAAATTGTTAATTATTAGATATAAAGTAATATAGCTTGAAAAAAATGCCTATAAATTGTATAATTAACTTCATATGGCAACTGCAAATTTAAAGCAAGCAAAAGCAGGATGCCAATTATTATAAATGATAGATTAAATCTACTTTCACATTTTGATTGTATGGTTAAAATAAAGGACTTGATTATGAAAAAGTTTTTTTCCGCAGTGGCAAATTTCGTTAAAACAAGCGATTATATAACTATCCTCTTAGTGCTGATTATTTCGGCGTTCGGGGTGGTTTCGCTGATGAGCATGAGGGTGTCGAGCCTTGCTACCGAGAGGCAGGTATTAGTGCAGATTTTAGCCACAGTACTCGGCATAGTTGGCGCACTTATTATGTCTAAGATAGACTATAATTTCATGGCGAAATTTTGGAAACCAATCTGCGCCATAGCATATACCCTTGTACTACTCACATTTGTGATAGGCATCAGGGTGGGCGATGTGGTTGACGACAGAGCATGGCTACAGCTTCCATTTGGGCTTACATTACAGCCCTCAGAGATACTAAAAGCGGCATTTATACTCACCTTTGCACTACATCTTCAAAGGGTGAGTGCGGCTATAAACCGACCAAAAACCCTCCTCGTACTCTGTGCACATGGGGCACTTCCAATAATGCTTGTGGTGCTTCAAGGGGACGATGGCACGGCGCTTATTTTCACAAGCATATTCGCTTGCATGCTCTTTGGCGCAGGGCTTAGCTTTAAATACATAGCGGCAGGAATTGGAGCGGCGGCGGCATCACTGCCTATACTCTGGTATTTCATACTTAGCGACTATCAAAAGCTGAGGGTGCTCACCGTGCTAAACCCCGAGCTTGACCCACAGGGAATTGGATGGCAACAGCTAAACGGACTGCTTGCACTCGGCTCGGGACAGCTTTGGGGCAAGGGGCTTTTTAGGGAAGATCATCACCCCGTGCCGATGATATACAACGACTTTATATTCACTTTTGTAGGCGAAGCCATGGGATTCATCGGATGTTTTGCACTGATTTTGCTTATAGGAAGCCTTTGTGGAAGAATGCTTTACACAGGCTTTAAGATAAAGGACGACATGGGCAAATTCATCTGCATAGGAGTGTTTGCAATGTTTGCTTCGCAGACAATACTCAATGTCGGGATGTGCCTAAGTGTGCTTCCAGTTATCGGAATTACACTGCCATTTGTTTCGGCAGGGGGAACCTCCGTGGCAGTGTCCTACATAGGAATTGGGCTGATACTCAGCGTATATTCGCACAATAGAAAGGCTCTTTTTGAAGTGAGCAGGTAGGTTTTTATTATGATTACCCTGCATGGCAATATGTGGGTGATAATTATCATCATTTTATAAATTTCGCAAAATCTTCGGACATGGCAATCCATGTCCATAATAATACTTAAGTCTATTAAAAATCTGTTTTTCTCCCCACCCAAAGACGATGAGAAAAGCATGGCACAAACATGACGCTTTTATGCTTATTTTGTGCTTTTCAGAGAAAGGAATGGTCATATTTATGGATAAAAAGGTAGCTATACTGCTTGCGGCTGGGGATGGAACAAGGATGAATTCCAAGGGTTCAAAGGTGCTTTGCAAAGTGCTCTTTAAGCCGATGGTGGACTGGGTTATCTCGGCTTGCCAAAATGCAGAACTCAATGAAATATGCGCCGTGGTTGCAGATTTAAACAGCGATGTGGCACAGCATCTAAAGGAAGATATCGCACTTGCGGTGCAGGCTGAGAGGCTGGGCACCGCCCATGCGGTACAGTGCGCCCATGATTTTATTGCCGCTAATAAAGATGCGGATATACTCATACTAAATGGTGACGCACCATTCATTGACGCCCATGCGATAAACGCCGCCCACACCACCCACCAAAGCGAGGGCAATGCGATAACCATTGTTTCGGCGAGGGTTAAAAACCCATATGGCTATGGCAGGATAGTGCGTGAGGGTAGAAAGTTTACCTCGATTGTGGAGCAGAGCGAATGTGACGAAGCCACCGCCGAAATAGACGAGATTAATTCGGGGGTGTATTGGTTTAAAGGGGAGCTTTTAAGCAAGCTTTTAGAGGGTGTGGAAAACAAAAACTCCAAGGGTGAATACTATCTGACCGACACTGTCTCGGTGGCAGTTTCGGCAGGGCTTTTTGTTGGGGTGCATGTTGCAGAGGATGAAAGTGCGGTGCTCGGTGCAAACAATAGAAAAGCACTCGCCGAGCTAAACGAAATCGCAAGACAGCGTGTTTTCGAGGAGCTCTATGCCAAAGGGGTGGATATTCCAATTACCGACGGTGTAATAATCTCCCCCGACGCTGTGATAGGCAGGGATACAGTGATACTCCCCGGCAGTATAATAAAGGGTGCAAGTGTTATCGGTGAGGGCTGTGAAATAGGGCCAAACACCGTGATAGAAGAAAGCATCATAGGCGACTATACCAAGGTAGTTTCTTCACAGGTGGAAGAGAGCAAAATAGCAAGTGCGGTGCGGATAGGGCCTTTTGCGAGAATTCGCCCGAAAAGCGATATAGCCGACAATGCCAAGATAGGCAATTTTGTTGAAGTGAAGAGCAGTAGCATAGGAGAGCACACCTCAATTGCGCATCTCTCATATTTTGGCGACAGCGAAGTTGGCAAATATGTAAATGTGGGTTGTGGGGTTGTAACTGCAAACTACGATGGAGCTAAAAAGCATAAAACAGTGGTTGGTGATGGCGTGTTTATAGGATGCAACACCAATCTAATAGCACCGGTTACTCTAAAAAAAGGCTCAAATGTGGCGGCAGGGAGCACAATAACAAAGGATGTGCCCGAATACAGCCTTGCAGTGGAAAGAGCTACCCAGAAAAATATTGAGGGTTGGGCAAAGAGTAAGGGGAAGTATAAAAAGCTTGATTTGGTTGAGGGGGAATA
>CAYJIJ010000097.1:2886-6225 GCA_964370185.1 uncultured Oscillospiraceae bacterium | reverse complement strand
TACTGGATAATTTATCCTTAATGGAATTATAACCTATTCGTCATCTTTTTGCAATAGTTTGTTTAGATTTCTTTGTTCTTTTAGATGGTGCAAAATCTGAGGGCATGGCGAGCCATGCCCCTTTGCCTTGTGTCTACTAAAAACTTTACATGTATCCCAAAAATCCCCTTTCGCCACTGGCGAAAGGGGATTTTAAATGTAAATTATGCACTAACAAACTTAGCTGGGTTAATTTTAACACCAGGGCCCATTGTTGTAGCAATAACGCAGGACTTAACATACTGGCCTTTTGCAGCAGCAGGCTTAGCCTTAACTATTGCAGCCATTAATGTATCAAAGTTTTCACCTAATTTTTCTGCACCAAAGGAAACTTTTCCGATTGGGCAGTGGATGATGTTAGTTTTATCAAGACGATACTCGATTTTACCAGCCTTAGCTTCTGTTACCGCTCTTGCGATATCAGGTGTAACTGTACCAGCTTTTGGGCTTGGCATTAAGCCTCTTGGGCCGAGTATACGAGCCAAACGACCAACTGTACCCATCATGTCGGGGGATGCGATAACTACATCGAAATCCATCCAGTTTTCGTTTTGGATTTTAGCGATTATTTCGTCAGAGCCGATATAATCAGCGCCTGCTTCTTTAGCCACGCTTTCATTTTCGGGCTTGCAGAATACAAGTGCTCTAACAGTTTTACCTGTACCGTTTGGAAGTACAACCGCACCTCTAACCTGCTGGTCAGCATGACGGGAGTCTACACCAAGTCTTACATGTATTTCAACTGTTTCATCAAATTTAGCTTTTGCTGTCTGCACGCAAAGGTCAAGAGCCTCGTTAGTGTCGTGCAGTTTTGTATTGTCGATAAGCTTTGCGCTATCTATATATTTTTTACCGTGTTTCATTGTTTCTCCTCCTGTGGTATATAACGGATTTTTCCTCCCACCCGGGGAGCGTTAGTCAACTACTTCGATACCCATGCTGCGGGCAGTACCGCATATCATGCTCATTGCTGTGTCAATATTAGCAGCATTGAGGTCGGGCATCTTGGTTTCAGCTATCTTCTTCACTTGCTCTTTTGTAATTTTTCCAACTTTAGTCTTGTTGGGAACACCTGAGCCGCTCTCGATTCCAATCGCTTTCTTAATTAGAACAGCAGCTGGGGGAGTCTTTGTAATAAATGAGAATGAGCGGTCGGCATATACTGTGATTACCACAGGGATTATCAGACCCGCATCGTTCTTTGTGCGTTCATTAAATTCTTTTGTGAACGCCATGATGTTTACACCGTGCTGACCAAGTGCCGGACCAACCGGTGGTGCAGGTGTTGCCTTTCCGGCAGGGATTTGCAGCTTAATAAAGCCGGTTACCTTTTGTGCCATCTTTCGTATACCTCCATATTAGTGGTTAATTTCGGAACAAATAATTTGCTCCTCCCACAGGTTGAGCACTTCATCTGCTCAGCCTATTTTTTGGCTAAATAGCCTACCTCATAAAGTATTAGTCCAGAGTTTTTACCTGTGCAATCTCAAGCTCTACTGGAACATCTTTACCCATCATGGACACAGTTACACGGACAAGATTTTTCTCAGCTTCAATATCGTCTACAACGCCTATGAAGCCATCCAAATACCCACCGATAACTTGTACTGAATCTCCCACTGCGAAATTAACTTCCACGCTTTTGGTTTCAACACCAAGTCGTGAAACTTCTTCCTCTGTGAGAGGTACGGGCTTAGAGCCAGGACCTACAAAACCTGTTACACCGCGAATATTTCTCACGACATACCATGAATCATCGGTCATTATCATCTTGACAAGCACATAGCCAGGAAAAAGCTTGCGCTCAACCTCGCGTTTTTTATTGTCCTTATTATACTCCGTAACCATTTCTGTTGGGACTTTTATCTCAGCAAAAAGATCGTGGAGTTTGCGGTTTTCTACCGCGTTTTGAATGCTGGTTGCCACTTTGTTTTCATAACCGGAATAGGTGTGAATGACATACCACTTAGCAGTTTCAGACATAACTTAACCTCCAATACGCCAAATTATGCGCCAAAGAGTAGATTAACAGCTGTGGAAAGTAGAAAATCCACTCCACCGATAGCAACTGCGGCTATTGCCACAACTACCATTACGATAAATGTGTTGTTAACTACCTGCTTTTTTGACGGCCAAACTACTTTCTTTAGCTCACCTTTTACATCGCTGAAAAAACGGCCTAACCTCGCAAACAAACCAGGGCGTTTACCTGTGTTTTCTGTTGCCATACTTAAAATCCGCCTTTCGCATTACTTTGTTTCCTTGTGAGCTGTGTGTTTCCTGCAAAATCTGCAAAATTTATTCATTTCCAGTCTGTCAGGATCATTTTTCTTGTTTTTCATAGTGTTGTAATTGCGCTGTTTGCACTCTGTGCAAGCTAATGTGATTTTAACCCTCATATCGGCACCTCCTGTAAATTCGGATTTTGTTTGCCTCCCTCAGGTTCAAGGGGACTCTATTTGTTTTAGGACATAAAAAATAACCCTTTTGAGGTAATTAATACTATACCATATTATATATATGTTAGTCAAGCTTTTTTTTGCAATAATTATGAACATGGATTTTCTCTAAAAAAGGTAATTATGCACAAGTTTTGCAAGACATTATTTGACATTAACCCTATTTGTAATAAACAATATTTGTTTTTATGCTTTTTAGGTGACAAATGCAGATGTTTATTGTATAATTACTTTATATTGGACTGAAAGTAATAAGGAGGAAAAACTATGGCTGATTCAATTAACTGGAGCAATATGGTTGGACATAAAGTTGTTGTGCGTGCACAGCAGGATGGCCGATTTCTTTTTGAGAGCAAAGTAGTGGAACAAAACAATAAATTCCATACTATTAGCATAGCGCTCAATAATCGTTCTGTAATTGGAAATGCGAGTAGATTTTCACTTGATATTTTTGCACCCGAGCATATTATAGAATATAATGGCACCCTGCGCAAGGGCGCAGTGATAAATGCCATTGAGCTTGCTGTATACGGAGGCAAGGAAAAGGATTATCGAACCAACTCACGATATGATCTTGCAGGCCATGGGAATGTGATAGCAGTAGGCTATGGTGAACAAACAGTTAAATTACATAAACCACTTGAAGTTTTAGTTGAAAATATAAGTGCTAACGGTGTTTTAATAATTTCTCAACCCTCAGTATTTTTCAAAAAATCAATAGTAAAGCTCTCTTTAAAAGGAGATGAGTTTTCCGCCATACTCAAATGCGAGGTTGTCCGAATTAAGGACAGAAGCATAAGCTCTACTGAATATGGTTGTAAGCTACTTGAGAATGATAAAG
>CAYJIJ010000097.1:0-2786 GCA_964370185.1 uncultured Oscillospiraceae bacterium | reverse complement strand
CTTTGGATGAAAAGGTTAAGCACGGTGTGCTTTATCATCATGAAAAGATGGATGGCAGTGGATATCCCGACGGCCTTAAAGGTGACGATATCCCGACATTTGCAAGAATAACTGCCGTATCCGATATATATGATGCAATGATTTCCAAAAGATGCTACAAGGAAGCAGGCAATCCCCTCGATGTAATAAATTTATTTTCAACAGAGCGTTTCCCCGGACTTGATCCCGTGGTGGTGTCACTATTCTGCCTTAAAATGACACCGCTGTTCATCGGAAGCGTGGCAACTCTCAGCGATGGCAGGGAGGGTACTATAAAATACATACTGCCAAATGACATATCGCATCCGATAGTTAAAGTGGATGGGGAGCTAATCCAAACAAGTGACGAGCTCAGATGTGTGGGTATTTCCACAGATACAGAAGTAATTTCCAAGCAGGTTAAATAAGCTTTGTGGCATAGCTATGATGAAATTCTATTTTGTGTATTCCCTTGTCAAAAACGAGGGAATACACAATTTTTTATTATTTAGCATAATTTTAAAATGGTCTTCCCGTGAGCGACGGAAAGACCATTTACTGTATCATTTATTCAAAGAGTTTTTGATATACTTTGCCATCACTTTCGGTTGATATGAAGTAGTGAGAAACTGGGCAAAGCCTAACACTATAAGATATATTAAAACTCCGCACTGCCAGTTGTCCTTGGGAATGGAATTACATCCCTTATATTGCTCATACCTGTGATATACATTATAAGTCTTTCAAATCCAAGCCCAAATCCTGCATGGCGCACACTGCCATATCTTCTTAAATCGAGATACCATTCGTATTCTTCTACGGGGAGTTCCAATTCTTTTAGTCTTGATAATAGCACTTCATAGCGCTCTTCTCTCTGACTACCTCCGATAATTTCACCCACCCCAGGAACAAGCAAATCGCAAGCGGCAACGGTTTTGTTATCGTCATTCATTCTCATGTAGAAAGCTTTTATTTCTTTGGGATAATCGGTTACAAATACAGGGCGCTCAAATACCTGCTCTGTGAGGTATCTCTCGTGCTCTGTCTGCAAATCACAGCCCCAGTAAACAGGGAATTCAAATTTATCCTTAACCTTTAATAGCTCCTCAACCGCATCCGTGTAGCTTATTCTTCCAAAATCAGAATTGGTGATATTTTTTAGCCTTTCAAGTAGGCCTTTATCGTAGAACTGATTAAAGAAGTTTATTTCCTGTGGGCAATTTTCCATTACAAAGGAAATCACAAACTTCATAAGTGCTTCGGCAAGCTCTAAATTATCGTCTAAATCCGCAAAGGAAATTTCAGGCTCAAGCATCCAGAATTCCGCCGCATGGCGTGGGGTATTGGAGTTTTCTGCTCTGAATGTAGGGCCAAAGGTATATACATTGGAAAATGCAAGTGCCATTGTTTCGGCTGAAAGCTGTCCCGAAACAGTAAGGCTTGCCATTTTGCCAAAAAAGTCCTCGGAAAAGTTTACTTCGCCATCCTCTGTGAGCGGTGGAGTTTTTGCATCGAGTGTGGTAACTCTAAACATTTCTCCCGCACCCTCGCAGTCGCTCCCTGTGATTATCGGGGTGTTTGTGTAGACAAAGCCTCTGTCGTTAAAGAATTTGTGTATCGCATATGCCGCTACAGAGCGCACTCTAAAAACAGCGTTAAAAGTATTTGTGCGTGCCCTGAGATGCGCTATACTGCGGAGATACTCAAGGGTGTGTTTTTTCTTTTGCAGTGGATACTCAGGTGTGGAGTGCCCCTCTATTTCAATTGAAGTAGCGTGAAGCTCAAAGGGCTGTTTTGCATTTGGGGTGAGCACAATATTGCCCTGTACAATTATAGCCGAGCCCACATTTAATTTGGAAATCTCTTTGTAGTTCTCCACTTTGCTCAGCTCATAAACTACTTGTAAGCTTGCAAAATTAGAACCGTCATTCAGTTCGATAAACCCTATTGATTTAGCATCCCTTGCGGTTTTAATCCAGCCGCATACTGTTATCGGTGCCCCTATATAATTGCTAACTTCGGTGAAAAGCTTTTTGATTTCGGTGCGTTTCATCGTTAAAATCCCCTTTTATTCTGATTTAAATTTAATAGAATTCTCTAAATATTATAAAGTAAAGAACTTTCAAAATCGGACACATGGGAAAATACCCCCCTAAATTTCCGACACTTTACCACTAATTATACAACATATTTTGCTTTCTCACAAGCCTATAAAGCAATTTCAGATAAAAAGATTTGGAAAGCTTCTTTCTTGACATCTTCTGCCAATAATGTTAACATTGCTATATTAGAAGAGCATTCGCTTTTCAAAGAAAATTATAATAAAGGTAGGTTTTTAAAATGAAAAAAGTAGTTCATTCTGACAAAGCGCCTGCGGCTATCGGCCCTTACTCACAGGCTATCAAGGCAGGTAATTTCATCTATGTGAGCGGACAGCTTCCATTGGTTGCGGCGACGGGCGAATTTGCTGGCGATGATATATCAGTGCAGACAAGGCAATCCCTTGCAAATGTACAGCATATTTTAGAAGCGGAAGGCTATTCAATGAACGATGTGGTAAAAACCACCGTTTTACTTAAAAACATTGCCGATTTTGCTGCAATGAATACAGTGTATGCTGAATTTTTCACAGGTGAGTGCCCTGCAAGAGCCGCTTTTGCAGTAGCAGACCTACCAAAGGCTGCACTTGTTGAGATTGAAGTAGTAGCTTATAAAGCGTAAATAGTTCTTAAACTTATAAAAGCCACATAGTATTTTACTATGTGGCT
>CAYJIJ010000096.1:0-6301 GCA_964370185.1 uncultured Oscillospiraceae bacterium | reverse complement strand
GGCTGTGTTGTTTGCTATCGCCTTGATAGAATTTCTCGTAATATAGGTGATTTCGCTGGGCTTATTGAGGAACTAAACGACCTTGGTTGCTCTTTCATTTCGATTAAGGAGCAGTTTGACACTTCCTCTCCCATGGGGCGAGCTATGATGTATATCGCCTCGGTGTTTTCTCAGCTTGAGCGTGAAACTATCGCCGAGCGTATTCGTGATAATATGCGTGAACTTGCTAAAACAGGGCGTTGGCTTGGTGGGGTTACACCAACTGGGTACGCTTCTGAAGCAGTTGAAAAGATAACAGTTGACGGCAAACTAAAAAAAGCGTTTAAGCTTGTTTCAATTGACGAAGAAATTGCTTTGATAAAGCTGATTTTCTCTAAATTCATCGAAACAAATTCGCTTTCAGCTACTGAAACCTATCTAATTCAGAATAACTATAAAACAAAAAACGGCAGAGATTTTTCAAGATTTACAATAAAAAATATATTAGAAAACCCTGTCTACATGTGTGCCGACAAGGCTTCCTTTGAGTTTCTCACCAAAAACAATGTTGAGATATATGGTGGCGGTGAAACCTTTGATGGTAAATCAGGCATTATGACTTATAATAAGACAATCCAAAAACGTGGCAGGGCACACGAAACCCGTGATATGTCCGATTGGATAATTGCAGTGGGCAAGCACGAGGGGATTATTTCGGGGGCTGATTTTTCTAAGGTTTTTGGTATGTTATCTAATAACAAGGACAAAAACTATCGCAAGCCTCGCTCCCATGTGGCACTGCTTTCAGGCGTTTTGTACTGCACCTGTGGGGATTATATGCGCCCGAAAATGTCAAGTAGGGTGAACGCTGACGGTGAATTTATCTACTCATACCTTTGCACCATGAAGGAAAAAAGCAAAATGCAAAAATGTGTTATGAAAAACCCCAGCGGCAATAATTTGGATAAACTTGTTTGCGAGGAGATAAAAAAGCTGTCTTCTCAGCCGTCTATGTTTTTAGCTGAACTTGAAAGGGTAAGGGCTGAAATAAAGACCGACAGTGAGAGTGTTTCTTCTCAGCTTGAAAGGTTTAACAAGCTAAAAGCAGATAAACAAAAAGATATTGAAAAACTGACAATTACAGTGACAAATTCAATAGGAACTCCAGCCGAAGTACATCTACTTAAAAAGCTAAATGATGATAGTGATGAACTTAAAACAATCGAGCAAAGCATTTCAGAGCTTGAAAGCATTACAACACAAAATGTGATGACCGATAGCGAGTTTGATTTATTAAAAGACTTACTTTCAAACTTTGCATCTACCTTTGAAGATATGAATGTGGAACAAAAGCGAATGGCACTTCGTACTTTTGTGAAAAAGATAGTGTGGGATGGTGAAAATGCCCATATTTATCTATTTGGTTCAGTGGATGATGATGTGGAACTACCACCTCTTGCCTCTCCCATTGGGAGAGGTGGCGACGAAGTCGTCGGAGAGGGTAGCCCCCTCAGTCACTGCGTAACAGCTCCCCCGGCAGGAGAGCCACAGCCACTGTGCGAGTATAGAAAATGAAATACTGATGTACTTTAGAGGCAAAAAGAAGAGCGCACAGGATGTCTACATATCCGACCCCATTGATACCGATAAAGAAGGGCATAGCCTAACCCTAATGGACATTATGGCGGAGGATGACGATATGCTCGAGAGTGTCGACCTGCGGATTAATTCTGAGAAGCTGCACGATTTTATAAACACCCTTTTAGAAGAGAGGGAGAAGCAAATTATATCAATGCGCTACGGTATACTCGGCTTTACCCCACACACCCAAAGAGAAGTGGCAAAAAAAATGCAGATTTCAAGGTCGTATGTTTCGAGAATAGAAAAACGTGCACTTGAAAAACTGCGAATGGCGTTTGGACGCAGGTATTGATGGCAAGGGTAGTCCCATGTTAGAGGGGGATGGCAAAATATTGATTTTTATCGTTATCGCCTCAAAATCCTTAACCAAACAGTTAAAATCGCAAAGTAGACCCCACTTCTACGCTTACATTAAAATATGAACTGCCCCAAAATGCACGAACTTTGTATTTTGGGGCAGTTCATATAAAGCGAATTTTCTAAAAAACATATGGGCATAAATTATGCGAATGGCACATTCTAAGAAGCTTTTATATAGCAAAACTTCTGTGGCAAGAAAAAGCTTTGAAGTAATATGCTCTCCTCACAACGAACATTCACTCTGCTATAAGCTCCACTAAGTTTTCATAAAGTGCGTTTGGGATTATAGATGTCGGGTAAGTCTAAAAAGTTCATTTCAGGACGCTCATCCTATGGCGATAAGGGTGTAATGGTGCAGCTAATTTTATGCTAAGGTGCAATGAAGCTTCATGCACGGATTAATTGAAGATAGTGTAAGCTTATTTCATCCCTATTTATCAAATTTAATTGATAGTATCACATCATACTGATATCGAATAGCAGAAATATTTTAAGGACGAAGAAATATCTTCGTCCTTAAATCAAGTGAATTTATAAGTTTTAGATTATCGCAAATCGCAAGCCCCTATATTTTTATTAAAGAGACTCTAAAAGTCTTATTCCCTCTTTAATACGATTAACTGTTTCCTCTTTGCCAAGTAGCACGCAAAGCTCAATACCACCGCCTGGGGTAAACTGCTTACCGCTCACCGCCACACGTACAGGCCATAGTATATAGCCATTTTTAACGCCAAGCTCCTCAATTTTAGCAAATAGTGCTGTGTGTATTGAGTCCATCGAATAATCGTCGAGCGCTTCCATTACCGGTAGCACTGCCTTTAATGCTTCGAGGGAGGTTTCACAGTTTGTCTTCATCTTTTTGCTGATATAGAGCTCTTCGCTGTATGTGGGGAGTTCGTCGATAAAATCGAGCTGTTCTGGGATTTCATTTAACACTTCACAGCGATTTTGAATTATCGAAGCGATGAATTTTGTATCCACATTTTCATTTTTCACAGTCTGTCTTATCCAAGGAAGCGCCATTTCATGAAACTCTTCAGGTGTTAGCTTTTTAATATACTGCGAATTTATATATCTGAGTTTCTGAGGGTCGAATATCGAGGGGGATTTTGAAATTCCCGAGGTGTAAAACTCTTTTGTCATCTCCTCAAGTGTGAAAATTTCCTCTTCACCTTTAGGGCTCCAACCAAGTAGCAAAATGTAGTTTAGCACTGCATCCTTTAGATAACCCTTTTCGATTAAGTCTTGATAGGAAGCGTCGCCATTTCTCTTAGATAGCTTGTTTGTGGCGTCTTTCATTACAGGTGGGCAGTGGATATATACAGGTAAATCCCAGCCAAATGCCTTGTATAGAAGATTGTATTTAGGGGTGGAGGAAAGATATTCGCTCCCCCTGATTACATGGGTCATGCCCATGGTGTGGTCGTCCACTACATTTGCAAAATTGTATGTGGGCATTCCATCCGCCTTTATAAGCACTTGATCATCAAGGGAGGAGTTTTCCACCGAAATAAGCCCATATACTTCATCGTTAAAGGTGGTTGTCCCCTCGATGGGTATATTTTGGCGCACTACATAGGGAACACCCTCTGCAAGCTTTTTCGCCACTTCTTCCTTTGTAAGGTGGTGGCAGTGCTTATCATACTTTGGTGCCATGCCGCTCGCCTTTTGCAGTATTCTGCTCTCTTCAAGCCTATCCTTATCGCAGAAGCAGTAGTATGCAGAGCCGTTTTCTATAAGCTCTTTAGCATAATCCATATACATGCTCATTCTCTCACTCTGCACATATGGGCCGTAATCTCCGCCCACATCGGGGCCCTCGTCCCAGTTTAAACCTGTTTCACGGAGGGTGTTATAAATTATATCAACCGCACCTTCTACAAGGCGCTCACGGTCGGTATCTTCTATTCGCAGTATGAATTTGCCCTCCCCTGCCTTTGCTGTGAGGTATGCATAAAGCGCTGTGCGCAGATTTCCCACATGCATATAACCTGTGGGACTGGGTGCAAATCTTGTGCGTATATTACCGCTCATATATTAATCACCATTCCTTTTTTAAAAATCACATCAATGTGCTAAAATTTAAGGACTTAAGATCCTTTTATTACATTAACAATAGTATAATAAAGCCTTGTTTTTGTCAAGCTATCGGGCGGCTAAATGATACCACTTATATAAATGTTTCTCCATACTTCTCGGTGTTTAATGCAAGTTATATTAAAAGAAATAAATTCTACGAATGCACCATTGGGAATTAGTGGAGATTTATGGAATATTTATTCTCTGTATTGGTTGATTTAAGCTCTAATAGATAGTATAATATAAATTGTGTGAAGTATTATTTATATTTTGTATAAAGCCAAAATATTGAAAAATAAATAATGAATACTGAAAGGGGTTTTTTGCAATGTCAATTATTAAAAAAGTCTATGCGCGCGAGGTTATTGATTCAAGAGGTAATCCCACAATCGAGGTAGAAGTGCTTACCGAATGCGGTGCTTTCGGCCGTGCTATGGTGCCCTCAGGCGCTTCAACAGGGGAAAGAGAAGCACTCGAATTAAGGGATGGCGATAAAAGCCGTTTTATGGGCAAGGGTGTACTAAAAGCAGTAAGCAATGTAAACGATATTATTGCTGAGACTGTAATCGGAATGGATGCTACCGATCAAAATGCGGTGGATAAAGCAATGCTCAACCTCGATGGTACCGACTTTAAATCAAAGCTTGGCGCAAATGCTATATTGGGTGTCTCTATGGCGGTAGCTCATGCGGCGGCGGACTATTATGGTATGCCACTTTACAAATACTTTGGTGGATTTAATGGCAAAACCCTTCCAGTACCTATGATGAATGTAATCAATGGCGGAAGTCATGCTGACTCAACCGTAGATTTCCAAGAATTTATGATAATGCCTGTTGGGGCTAAAAATATTAAAGAAGCGCTTAGAATGGGTGCTGAAACTTTCCACACTCTACGCAGTGTGCTAAAGAAAAAAGGATATAATACAAATGTTGGTGACGAGGGCGGTTTTGCCCCAAGCTGTAATGACGGCAACGAAGAACCACTCACATTGATAGTAGAAGCGATAAAAGCGGCAGGATATACCCCCGGCGAAGACATCTGCATTGCACTCGATGTGGCGGCTTCTGAGTTCCACGACAAAGAAAGTGGAATGTACGACCTTAAAAAATCGGGACAGGGCATTAAGAGCACCGAAGAGATGATTGAAATGTATGCAAGCTGGTGCGAAAAATATCCTATTGTTTCGATAGAGGATGGACTCGGAGAAAGCGACTGGGACGGCTGGAAAAAGCTCACCGACCGCTTGGGCGAAAAAATCCAACTCGTGGGTGACGATTTATTTGTTACAAACCCTAAAATCCTCAAAGAGGGCATAGAAAAAGGAATTGCTAATTCCATTTTGATTAAAGTAAATCAAATAGGAACACTCACCGAAACATTCGACGCTATTGAAATGGCTAAAAAAGCAGGATACACCTGTGTGGTATCGCACCGCTCCGGCGAAACTGAGGATGCCACAATTGCTGATATTGCTGTGGGACTCAATGCAGGCCAGATTAAAACAGGCTCCATGAGCAGAACTGACCGCATAGCAAAATACAATCAGCTATTGCGCATTGAAGATGCCCTTGGCGAAATCGCTGAGTATCAGGGTAAGAATTGTTTTTATAATATATAGTTTTCCCCCTCTTAATTTAATACAATTTTTACACCCCTATCGCCAAGATAGGGGTGTGATTTTTATGATTTTTAAAGTGGATGGCGTAATTTAAAACATCTTATAATCTTAAATATTCGAAAAAACCTAAGAAAAGATGCCCATCTAAAAAACAAGCTGGCACTCGTAGGTGCCAGCTTGTTTTATTCTTATGCAGGGTGTGCTCATAATAGGCAGTGCTAATTTAAAAATTGCTCAAATCTGCTTTGAGTGGTAATGCTTAGCACGCACTATTATAAATCACGCTTTGTAATAATCTTATTTTTAAACATGCATTCATCGAGATGATGCAGATAATCAATTATATTCTGGTAGTCATTTTTTTCATATTGTGCATATCCAATAGCAACACCTGCCATATTGTTATTATCAAAAGTTTTTAGTTTTTCTTGAATAAGAAGCAATCTATCTTCTAATATATCAAGCTGAACATTATATAATATCGCCGAGAATTCATCTCCGCCCACACGGTAGCAATTTCCGTATTCTTCTAAATGCTTTTTCGCTAATTCAGCAAAACAAATTAGATAATTATCGCCTGTTTGATGTCCCATATTATCATTAAAATACTTCAAATTATTT
>CAYJIJ010000095.1:0-6637 GCA_964370185.1 uncultured Oscillospiraceae bacterium | reverse complement strand
AATTTATGATTTGCGACGAGGACAAGGTTGTATCCGCATATGCTTATTGCAACCTCCATGGCTTGTGGAAATCTTAGTAGATAATACTTTAATTCAAACAAATAATTTAAATACAAATGCCCACGCCTTTGGCGTGGGCATTTGTATTTGGTGGCGTTTATTTTTTAGTGTGTGCGCTTAAATTTTATGCTTTGTGATGTCCCATCTTTGCTAAGTGTAGCGAAATCCTTAGCCGTGTAAGGCGAGGAGAGAAGGCTAAAAAATGCCAAGAAGATGCTTTTGCGGCTGTGTGTGTTCGAGTATTGCCACCCAAGGGTAACTATTAAATATTCGCACAAAATAATTTTTGGGAAAAGCATATGCTTTTCCCAAAAATTTATATATCTTAGATTGATATAATATTATTTTATGCAAAGTTTGATAGGAATACGCCTGCCGCAACAGCCGAACCTATAACACCTGCAACATTTGGTCCCATTGCGTGCATGAGTAGGAAGTTTGATGGGTTTTCTTTTTGTCCCACAACCTGTGATACCCTTGCCGCCATCGGTACAGCGGATACACCTGCCGAGCCGATAAGTGGGTTGATTTTACCGCCTGAGAGTACATTCATGATTTTTGCAAAAATCACTCCGCCCGCTGTGGATATACAGAAAGCAGTTAGACCAAGACCAATTATCATGAGTGTTTGAATATTAAGGAAGCTTGCCGCATTAGCGGTAGCACCAACAGAAACACCGAGCAGTATTGTAACTATATTGATAAGCTCGTTTTGTGCTGTTTTGGAAAGCCTGTCCACACAGCCGGATTCCTTAAATAGGTTTCCAAGCATGAGCATACCAACAAGTGGAGCAGCATCCGGTAGAATAAGTGCTACAACAGCTGTTACCGCTATTGGGAAGATTACACGCTCAGTTTTGGAAACTGTTCTTAGCTGTTCCATAACTATGTTACGCTCTTTTTTAGTTGTAAGAGCTTTCATAATCGGTGGCTGTATAATCGGCACAAGTGCCATATATGAATACGCCGCAACAGCTATTGGCCCAAGAAGATGTGAAGCAAGAGTCTTGGTAACATAGATAGCGGTAGGGCCATCCGCACCGCCTATAATACCTATCGAAGCCGCTTCTTCTCCTGAAAATCCGAGAATTAGTGCGCCTGCAAAGGTAAAGAATATACCGAGCTGTGCCGCCGCACCTAAGAAGATTGTTTTAGGGTTTGCAATTAGTGGTGAGAAGTCGGTCATTGCGCCAACGCCTAAGAAAATAAGCGGTGGATAGATACCAAGCTTAACTCCGCAGTAAAGCAAATCGAGAAGTCCACCCTCATTTAGCACCATTGCATAATCAACAGTGTCACCCTGGAAGAATTCCATGTGTATAAGGTTTGCACCCGGTAGGTTTGCAAGTAGCATACCAAAGGAGATGGGTATAAGTAGTAGTGGCTCGAATTTTTTCACAACTGCGAGGTAGAATAACCCTGCAATGATTACATACATGATAAGCGTTTGAACATCTAATCCTGCAAATCCGGTTCTCTCTATAAATCCGGTTAAAATATGCATATAGGTTGTCCTCCCTTATGAAATGCTAAAGAGAGCGTCACCTGTGTTTACTGCATCTCCTGCTTTTGCGGATAGGGAAACTGTCCCATCAACGGATGCCATGATTTCATTTTCCATCTTCATAGCTTCGAGTATAACTACTGTATCGCCTGCTTTTACGGTAGCGCCATCGGCTACACATACTTTTAGCACTGTACCAGGCATTGGAGCTGCTGTTACTGCGCCGCCTGCAGGTGCCGCTTTTGGAGCTGCTGGTGCAGGAGCCGCTGCTGGAGCAGGTGCTGCTTTTGGTGCAGGAGCTGCTTTTGGTGCGGGTGCCGCCGCTGGTGCAGGTGCTGCTTTTGGTGCGGAAACAGTCACTTTAGGCTGTGCGCCCTGTGTGGTTTCTTCTACCTCTGCGTTATATGTTTTTCCATTTATCTTTACTGTAAAGCTTCTCATTGACATTTCCTCCAATATTATTTCTAAATGTAGGTCTCCAACCTTGTTCTTCTGTGATTATCGCATTTACTATTGCAATTACTGCCGCTATTTCTTCTTCCTCTTCGCTCACATTTTGAGTTGTGGGAGCGGTAGTTGGTGTAGCTGTCGGAGCAGGCACAGCCGCTACCGGTGCAGGTGCTTTATAGAACACCATCTTCATTACAACCAACAAGAGGTAAATAACGGTTAAAACAGCAAATACAATTCCAATTCCGATAAGCATCAGTATCAGGGTATCTGTATTTAATGCGTTCATTATTAAAATGCTCCATTCTGCCGCTTGAAAAAGTGGCATATTTTAGACTTTTCGCTCTTATCAGACTATACAAGCAGAATGATAAGAGCATTTTTTGCGCATAAGGACGGCAATCGTCCTGCGCATCGCCCTGCGAGGATGTAGTTTGAAACTTGTTTCAAACTACGCTCCATTCTGCCATTTTTTAAGTGGCATATTTTAGACTTTTCACTCTTATCAGACTATACAAGCAGAATGATAAGAGCATTGCCTTACGGCGAAGTAATAAGTCATAGTGAATAGGTTATGGAGTGGCTTTGCCACTTATTTAAAATTCGTTTCGCCAAAGGCGAAACACCAAAACTTTTCACTATTCACTTTTCACTCTTCACTTTTCACTATTCACTCTTATAGCGGTATATTTCCGTGGCGTTTTTCTTGGCGTGCCTGTGCTTTGCCGTCCAACATATCAAATGCTGCTATTATGTACTGTCTTGAGGTGGATGGGAGTATTACATCGTCAACCATGCCTCTTTCAGCCGCCTTGTAAGGTGTAGCAAATTCTTTTTTGTAATCGGCAATTTTCTCTGCTCTCTGCTCTGCGTCGCCTTCAGTGTTTCTAAATATGATATTAGCCGCACCGTCGGGACCCATTACAGCGATTTCAGCGTCAGGCCATGCGTAAACCATGTCAGCGCCAAGCTCTTTAGAACACATTGCAAGATATGCACCACCGTAAGCTTTTCTTAGTATCATTGTGATTTTTGGCACTGTTGCTTCGCTGTAAGCGTAAAGCATTTTAGCACCATGACGGATTATGCCGCCGTACTCTTGCTTTGTACCTGGTAAAAATCCTGGTACATCAACAAGGTTTAGAATTGGGATTTTAAATGCATCACAGGTTCTGATAAATCTTGAGGATTTGTCCGAAGCGTTAATATCAAGACAGCCTGCAAGTACCTTTGGTTGGTTTGCGATAATACCGATTGGTTTACCAGCCATTCTTGCAAAGCAAGTGATGATATTAGGCGCAAACAAAGGCATATACTCGTAGTAATCAGCATTGTCAACCACCGATTTAATGATATCAAACATATCATATGGTTTGTTGGGGCTTTCAGGTAGGAAATTATCAAGCTCTGGGATTATTCTGTTTACATCGTCTGTAATTCCCATGTCCGGTAGCTCATCTTTGAAATTGGAAGGGAGGAATGAAAGCAGTCTTCTAATGTCTGCAATACATTCTTCGTCAGTTTCGGAGATAAACTGTGCCACACCACTTGTTCTGTTGTGTGTTACTGCACCACCAAGTGTTTCAGCGGAAACTTCTTCCCCTGTAACTGTTTTAATAACATCGGGGCCTGTGATAAACATCTTACTTGTTTTATCCACCATGTAGATAAAGTCTGTGAGGGCTGGGGAGTAAACCGCACCACCTGCACAGGGGCCCATAATAGCTGTAATCTGTGGGATTACACCCGATGCTTGTGTGTTTTTGTAGAAGATTTTACCGTAGCCAGAAAGCGCATCCACCGCTTCTTGAATTCTTGCACCGCCTGAGTCGTTAAGACCTACGATTGGTGCGCCTACTTTTAGTGCGTTGTCCATTGCTTTGCAGATCTTATTAGCCTGCACTTCACCGAGTGAACCCCCGATAACTGTAAAGTCTTGAGCGTATGCGTAAACAATACGGCCATCAACCTTACCAAATCCAATTACAACACCGTCTCCAGGGAAAACTGTTTTTTCCATGCCAAAGTTTGTGCAACGGTGAGTTACAAAAGCATCCATTTCCACAAAAGTGTCTTCGTCGAAAAGGAGATTAAGCCTTTCTCTCGCCGTGAGTTTACCCTGTGCATGTTGCTTTTCAATTCTCTTCTCGCCACCGCCAAGTGCTATTGCGGTCTTGCGCTGAATGAGATCATTGATTTTGCTCATTTGCGTTCTACCTCTTTCTTATTTTTGTATATACTGATAAACATCGGTTAGCCCGACAATTATATCCTTGACTTTATTTTGTACACAAGCCTGTCCCCCACTATATGGCAGAGAAGGCTTGAAAGCAGTACCCCTAAAAGCACAAATAATGCAGTGTGCATAAAAAATGTGTCGGGCAGCATTAGAATTACTGGATCGTATAGCGGATTAAATATCCAATAGTCATTTGAGAAAAATATCTCGTGGAATGTCCTAAAAACAGTATCCCAGTTAAGCGCTATAAGTGCTCCAAGTACAAGTGGTACTACAAGTGTTGCCACCGCCGTGTGTTTTAGATAATAGTACTCTCTTCGCTCATGATTTATGTAGACTACCGCCGCTGTGAGTGGGACGGATACGAAAAATGTATATATCACAATATTAAAAAGAGCCTTTACATCCTCAAAATGTATTTTGCCCTCTTCGGACATCGGCAATGTAGGAAGTGCTAATTCTTCATTTGAAAATGGTGCATAGTAGTCAATCAGTGCATCGTAATTCGCCTTTATATCTGCCTCACTCATACCCGAGCGTTCCGGTATATCAAGCAGTGCTATATCCATGTAATAAAGTGGCTTAAAAAAGACCGCTAAGGTAATAAAGCCCGTTATGAAAAACACCATTAGCACAATGGGCGAAAGTATTTTAAATATTTTTTTATTATTCATATTTTAAAAATCCTTTTTATAAAACCTTAATATGCATAGCTATATCAATTTACACTTTATATAGTATAGCACATATCAGGTATATAACCAACAAAAAAAACTAAATTCCCACTTTTACATAATAATTTGATATAAAGCAATGCATGTTTTTGTCTATAATGTTAATAAAAATCCTTTAAAGCGCTATATTTAGTTTATAATCAACTTAAATTTATGCAAAATTTAGTTAGTTTTTACATATTTTCGCTGTGCCTTTTTCGCGTGTTTTTTTCGTTCATATGCGCTCGTATATATGGCAACACCTATTTTAGTTGATAACAAAAATCACCTAAATATATTAAAACTGTATACTTTCGGTTCATATTTTCTTAATATTTGTGTGTATACACAAAAACTTTTTAAATATTTGACTTACTTTCATTATTATCGTAGAATAAAATAGTTGAAACTTAGTTTGAGAAGGAGAATAAAATGAACACCTTGATAGTAAACCTATGTATAGTTTTTGTAGTAATGGTTGTAGTGCTCGCATTTAAAAAGCCGCTAAACTGGGCTGTCTGTATCGCCACTATTGTTGCAGTATTACTCTATTCCATCCCTATTACCGAAGTTTTAGAAATAGCATTTAACACACTAACAAGCACAGATACTCTAATAGTGGTGGGGAGCTTTTATCTTGTAACAGTATTACAGCGTATGCTTGTACGCAAAAATAGAATAAAAGAAGCCGAAGTATCGCTGAGCGGTATATTCAACAGTAGGCGTATCAGTGCTTCGGTGGCACCCTCGATAGTTGGACTTCTGCCCTCGGTTGGTGCAATGCCACTATGTGCGGAGATAATAAAGTCCACCTGTGGCGACACTTTTGATAAAGACGACCTTGCCTGTATCACAAGCTTTTACCGCCACATCCCAGAGTCTTTCTTCCCCGCTTTTTCAAACATACTTATCGCCCTTACTATGTCCGGTGTCAGTGCAAGCTCTTTTGTAATTGGTATGCTTCCACTTGTTGCTGTCCTCTATGTTGTGGGTTATTTCTTCTATTTGAGAAAAGTGCCCCGTGTGGAAGAAAAAACTTCTATGGAAGAAAAGAAAATATTCTTCAAGCAGTTCTTCCGCAGTATTTGGACTGTAATTGCACTCATTATTGCAATTGTGGCATTAAATCTCCCTGTTTATGTAGCTACTCCACTGGTATTTGTAATTAACTTCTTTGTGGATAGATTTAAAGTGTCGGAAATTCCATCGATACTAATTGATGCATTTGAAACCCACCTTATAGTTAACACCGTGCTACTGCTATTCTTTAGTGCAGTAATTACCCACACAGGCGTTATCTACGAGCTACCCGACTTCTTTGGTCAATTCCCAATATCAATGCCTTTAATCTTTGCACTCATATTCTTCTTTGGCACACTTGTAAGCGGTGGTACCGCAATTGTTACTCTTTGTATGCCAATGGCACTGCTCGCAATTCCAGATGCAGGTGTAATGCTTGTAGTATTTTTACTTGCGCTATCCTATGCGGCAATGCAGTTCTCCCCCACGCATATCTGCCTATTCATTGCAGCTGGTTGCTACGACTCAAGCTACGGTGCAATTGTGAGAAGAAATGTAAAGCTTATTGTTCCATATTTAATAGCTACATTTGCTTATGCGGCAGCTTGTGGAATTTTTTCATAGACTTATAAATAAACTGAATTTACATAT
>CAYJIJ010000094.1:0-6844 GCA_964370185.1 uncultured Oscillospiraceae bacterium | reverse complement strand
ATGATACAGCAACATCTCAGCCAATGACACTAAGAATTGAGCAGAGAGAGATTACTGTTAAAGGTGACGATGCGACATATCTCTATGATGGATGGCTAAGAAGAGTAATGTCAGCTTCAGTAATTGACGATCCAGCTAATGCAAACGACGGCTTAGCTCCAACTGAAATACTCAGCCAAAACTATAGCAGCGGTACGGTAACTAGAGTTGGTCAGCATAGCATGACAATAAGTGGTATTACAATTACAAAAGCAGATAAAGCAACTGAAACCACTAATAACTACAAAATTACCATACTACCCGCAATTATAACTATCAATCCAAATACAATCACAGCACTACCAAGTGTTGCTATTGCAGGAAACTCAAATACAAAATCAGCAGTTTACTCAGACACAGCACTTAGCCTAAGCAGCTCTGATTTTAGACTATCAGTACCAGCAGGCTCAGCAAGCTATGCATTTGAATATCGCTTAGGCGATAGCACAGCCGATGTATGGACACGAGGTTTCCCATCTGCAACAAATGTAGCAGATACAGAAACATATGATATCAGAGTTTATGACAGAAATGGAAACTACAAACCAGTTATAATCCAAGACATCACACTTGAAATCACACAAAGACCAGTTGAAGTTACAGCTGACAGCGCTGAGAAACCATACGACGGCACAGCTCTAACTAAAGACTCAGTTACAACCAACACAGCTAACATCGTTGGCGGCGTTGATAATAACAAAGAAGGTCTAATCGGCGGACACCAAATCACAGCAACAGTATCAGGCAGCCAAACAGAAAAAGGTTCATCCGCTAATACTGCAAGCGGTGCAGTAGTAACAAAAGCTGGCACACCTGTAACAGCTAACTACTCATTCAGCTACAATGCAGGCACATTAACAGTAACAGAAAACACAACAGCACTTGAAGTAACACTTGTAGCAGGTAGCGAAGATGTAGGCGGCGTATACAATGGTAGCGCTTACTCCTACGAAGCAGCTGACTTTAATGTAACAGTTAACGGCGCAGCTACAACAGAAACAGTAACTTTTGCGTACCGTGAACCAGGCACATCAAATGCATGGACTAATGGTCTACCATCCGCAACAACTGTTGCAGAGTCAGGCGATTTTGAAATCCAAGTTTCCATCGGTTCAAACTACACACCAGTATTAGTTGACGGAAAAATAACTGTAATTAAGAAAGACGCTACAATCACACTAACACCAAATGCACTTGAAATTCCTTATGGAACAGCTTCAGTTGATTACTCTACTGAAATCACATCAAGCGTAAGCGGTGCAGTAACAGGCGAAACCTTAGCATACAGCTTAAACACTTCCGAAGAACCAGCAAACCTTGCAACTGCATCAGTTGGCACAATTTATAATGTAACAATTGATTTAGATGCTACATCAGCAGTAAATGCAAACTACAATATCACAGCAACAGATTACACAACAGTTGAAATCATAAACGGCACTCTAACATCGGCAAATGTATCCTACAATGCGGCTTCAGCAACTAAGCCTTACGACCAAACCGCACTACAAATGACAGAAAACTTCTTCACAGTAGAAGTTGGTGGCGTAACACTTGGCACAGATGAATTCGTAGTAGAATACTATAATGGCGCAGACTGGGTAGAGGTTCTACCAAGCATCACAGATGTAGTTGATAGTAACACATTTGGTGTAAGAGTAAGAGTAAACGGTTACAACCCATACGAAATAACTGTTCCACTTGATATTACACCAATAGATGCAACAGTAACAATCCCAGCATGGGAAAAATCCTTAGACACAGTAATTACACAAGATGATGTAAATGCACATGTTAAAACAAACGCTGCATCTGCATTCTTAGCAGACGATATTGACAGTATCGTATTCACAGCAGGAATTGAAAACTACACACTACCAGCTACACCTTCCGTAGGTGAGCACACAGTGGAAGTTGACTTTAGCACAACTGCTACAATGAATAGAAACTACAATATCACTGTAAATGTTGGCAAACTAACAGTTAAAACTCTTGGCGATTTAGTTGTTAACTACGGAACTATCGGTTCTGAAAATGTAGTTTCAAGCAAAATTTACGACGGCACAGCACTAACACACACATCCGAAAGCTTTGAAGTAACAGCGACAGCTGATACAACAGGAATCGAAAGCGATGTAACAGCTAATGCTACATTCGAGTACAGCCTTGACGGCGGCACTACATGGGATACTTTAAACGCTACTACAACAGCACTCAGCAGAACTGATGTTGATGCAAGCGGCGCACTAAACTACAAAGTAAGAGCTAAAGTATCTGGCTACGAAGCAGTAGTATTTGATGGCAGTGTAAACATCAATCCTTTCCAAGTAACATTCACAGCTGCAGACGGTAGCAAAGAATACGACGGTACAGCACTTACAAACGGTACTGCTACACCAAATGTAACACTACCAAATAATGAAACATTTGCAGTAACAATGACAGCTAATAGCACAATAACAGATGTTGGCGAAGTAGCTAATACAATCGACACAGTTGTTATAAACAGAGTTAATGCAGCAGGCACAACCGAAGTATCAACTCACAACTACACAATCAGCACAACTCCAGGCACACTAAAAGTAACACAGAACACAGACCTTGAAATAGAACTAAACAGCGAAGTATTCGGAACAGGCGACTCCAAAGCAAAAATCTACAACGGCACAGCATTAACATTTACCCCTGCTACTGACTTCACAGTAACAGGCGCACCTGCTAATGCAGAGCTAATCTTCGAATACAAGCGCAGCGAAACTCCAACTGAGGACTTCTCAAGCACAATTCCATCAGCAACAAATGTAGCCGACACAGATAGATTTAATATCAGAGTATCCATAGGCGATGGAAACGGCAACATTGATCCTAACTACGCTCCAGCGATAGTTAAACAAGTACAGCTTAAAGTTACTCCTGCAACACTCACACTAACAGCTGACGATATCACAGTAAACTTTAATGAAAACCTACCAGCAGGCGTTAATTACTCAATCACAGGTTATGCAAATAATGAAGACGAAAGCGTAATTACTGGCCTAAATAATCTAACAATCAGAACAGACTTAGACGCTAACACAGCGGACGATCAGCCTTACGAAGCTGGTGTAACACTACCAGGCACTTACACAGATGTAGTAAGACTATCCGGTCTAAATCAACTTGTAGCAGATAACTACACATTCGAAAAAGCTTCTGCAGACCTAATCGTAAATGCAAATGATAGCCTAACCTTAGACATCACAGCTTCCGCTGCTGACCTAACTAAGACTTACGACGGTTTAGAACTTGCACTTACAGAAGCAGGCGTTGAAGCAAGCACACAAGGCGTAACTACACCAGTAATCACTTTCGACTACTTAGCACCTGATATGGATGCTTCCGAACCTACAAACTGGGTAAGCGGTCTACCTTCCATCACAGAAGTAGCTGAAAGCGGAGATTACACAATCAGAGCAAGCGCTGTTGGATACAACTCCAAAACAGCAGTAGCTACACTAACAGTGAACGAAGCAGTACTAACAGTATCCGCAATGCCACAGAGCGTTGAGTTCGACACAGTACTAACTTTAGGTAACACAGTTGGTACAGACATCGAAATCACAGGCTTTGCAGGCACAGAAGACACAAGCGTAATCACAGGGCTTGATACAATCACACTTACAACCGACCTTAATACAATCGCAGATGGCGATCAAAACTACGAAGTAGGCGTGAGCGTACCTAACCTATACGCAAATGCAATTAAAGTTGCAAGATCTAATCTAAGCGCTGACAACTACACATTTGTATTTGAAACAGCAGACCTAACTGTAACTAATAACACTTCACTCGAAGCTCAAATTAGTGCAGAAGCACAAAACCAATCCAAGGTTTACGACTCAGTGGCACTTAATGTATTAGTAGAAGATTTCACAGTAAACACAAACGGTAGCACAGCTACAAGAGAAGTAAGCTATGAATATCAAGCAGCTAATGCAACAGCAGGCACAGCGTGGGTAGCAGGTCTACCAACAGCTACTAATGTAGTTGACAGCAATGTTTACAACATCAGAGTATCAGTAGCAAACTACGACTCAGTAATAGTAGAAGACGTAACCCTAACAATAACAGCAAGACCAGCAACATTCACAGTTCCAGAAGCAAACAGAGACCAGGGAGTTGCTATGAGAGCTGAAGAAATAGCAAGAGTTATAGCAGCAGCTATGGCAAGTGCTGATGCAAACGTAGCAGTACCGGGCGTTGGTATAGTAAACAGAGCCGATGTAGGCACAGTTACTCTATCAACAGTAAGCGGAACACCAACTTCAGTTGGTACACATGCAAACGCAGTAGCACTACAGTTTAACACAGTAGACGCTACAGGCACTCCAGTAGTTGTAACACCTGAAAACGGTATAGCTAACCTTGATGTTAACTCCAACTACGCAATCACAGTAGTATACGGTGCACTTGACATCAACGAAAGAAGCACAGGCGGCGGCGGCGACGAAGACGATGGTCCAATCGTTGACATCGAAGACGGAGAACCACCACTTGCTCCAGACCCAGGTGAAGGCGGCGGCGACACAGGTACAACACCTGTAATCATCCCACCAGCACCAGTACCATTTACTCCTGCTCCTGAAGTTCCAGAAGCTCCTGAAACTCCAGCTCCAGAAGTAGAAATCCCTGAATCCGAAACACCACTTGCTCCTGCTCCTGAAGTAGACATTCCTGAAGAGGAAATTCCACTTGCAGCAGCACCAAAGGCTGGTTGGTCACTTGTAAACTTAGTAGTTTCAATATTAGCAGTGCTTGCAAGCATGACACTATTAGTAGGCTACTTTGGCAAGAATAAGGAAGAAGAAAAAGAAGAAAACCGCAAAGGCAAGATGAGACTGTTTAGCGCAGTACCTGCACTTGCAGCTGCAATCCTCTTCATCTTCACACAGGATATGACTACACCAATGGCAATGACAGACAGCTGGACACTTCTATTCGCAGCAATCGGCATTACACAATTAGCTGTAATGTTCATGGCTAAGAAAGAAGCTGAAGAGCAAGAAGGCAAAACAAACGCTTAATTACTACAATTTTACTAAATAGTAAGAGTGTGAACTGACTGAAACCGCCCCTTTTGGGGCGGTTTCGTTGCGTTTATTAGTTTTTCTCTCCTATACGCCAAACTAATACAAAGCTGAAAATAGACATAAAAGATGTATTTGAATTAGTCAGAAAAAGTAATATAAGATAAAAACGCAATAAAAATTGACTAAAATTGAATAATACTTCATTAAAACTATTGCGAAAAAATGACTAATAAGTTATAATATTGTAAAGGATAAATTATCCAATATGAAAAACAAAATATGGAGGAGATTAAAATGTTTAAGAAAATTTTATCGGTAGCACTTGCAGTGGCAATGCTTGCAGGCATGAGCGTTACAAGCTTCGCAGCAGGAGTACCAGCACTCAGCGAACTAAATGAAGGAGATCTTTTTATCTATAGCGGATCAAATTTAGACTATCCAGGTGCTAATACTATTCTGCCGCATTGGTATGTGGTGGATAATGACAATATCGTATTAAACCCTAATGAAGCGATTGACTTTAACCACATTGATATTAAAGATTTAGAAGCAGGCGATAAGATAGTAACACCATTAGGTATTATAACTCAAGCAGATGATCCCGATACATCAATAGATGAATTGGTATATGAATTTGTAAGTAGAAAATCCGAAGTAAGTCGTTGGAAAGCAGACATCATCTGGGACACTGACGAAGGCGAAGAGCTTGTAGAAGATATTACCATCGAGCCATTTATAATAGATGGTAATGTAAGTTACTGCATAGCTATCGAAATTAAAGCAGATGTAGAAGTGGATATGGCTGACTTTGTGGGTAGAGTTATTCTTTATAAAACTAGCAGAAGTAACCCAACATCTGAAATCCAGCTAAATGATGAGTACTTTGCAACAAGAGGATATGGACAAATAGGCTTTGATGAATCAGGCTTTGAAGAAATCTACCCAGAAACATTTGAAACAGCGGTAAGAGCTTCTCAAGGTCCTGCAGGACTTACTTACATATGGACTACTACCCCAGTAAGAAACTTCGATGCGGCTGATGCTAACGACAGAGCCTCCTTCTACTTCACAGGTATCGGCTACTACCACACAAGAGTGATAGACACCGAGGGCGATAAATACATGGCGTTTAACACTGTTCCACACGCTGAAATAGAAGATGCAAACCCAAAAGCGCATATCGACTATGTAAACTTCCCAGGTAATATTAAATTCCATCAGTTCGGTGTAATGGAGCTCTTCATGGAAGAGGGACAGCACATCTACGCTATGGAAGACGGTGTGATGTACACACTCGAAGACTTTGCAAAAATGCAGAGAGAAAATCAAGAACTAATCTACGATGAAGAAGATCTTACAGTAGCATTCCAAATGACTGACTACCCAGATACATTCATCTACTCCAACATGGAGCTTGAAATGCCCATGGAAGACGAAACAGTAGAAGAAGCTGAAAAAGAAATCCCTGAAACAGGCGGAGTTTTAGCTGAATAATTAAAATTATTAATCCCCTTGTCGAAAGACAAGGGGATTTTTGTCATGAAAACAAATGCATAGATGTGGGGGGAGGCAATAGAAATAGAGCACCACTTCTCAACTTACTAATATAGCTAACCCCACACTACACAGCTTCACTAAAAAATCCCATACTCTTATGCTAAAAGCATAGAAGTATGGGATTTAAATTTTTACTTGATAAAATTTAGATTGCGAGTGCATAATTTATCGAGCGAGCA
>CAYJIJ010000093.1:0-7068 GCA_964370185.1 uncultured Oscillospiraceae bacterium | reverse complement strand
TAATATGGGTGACTACAATTCTGATGGATATTCCTATATTTTAGGTAGCAATAGAATAATAGATCATAGTCTTGATGAAAATGCTGGCGAAGAAACACCCTATAAACAAGATTATCAAAAAATCATAGACAGCTTTGAAGAGGGTATCTATTTTGAAGATTATCATATTAGCTCTACAATTGATGCAGATGATTATTCTAAGAAGTATTACAAATTAGTTGTATATAAAATGGGAAATGATAATGTTTTAAGTGAAAGTGATAGTTTAATAAAGCCTGCTGAAATAGTTATGCAGTTCATTGAGTCTATGGAAACAAGGTACAACTTCACATCAGTTAATATCGTGTATAATGATAACAATGGTATGAAACAAATTTCATTAAATGCAGATACTGCACTTACTGAAGAAATACTTATTGAAAATACAAAGAATATTAAATAGTAGTGCGAATAAAATAATAAAATCCCAAAAAAGGGGGGGAAACATGAACGAGCAAATTTTAGCACAAATTAAAGAAAAAATTAAAAATCTTCCCCATCAGCCCGGTGTATATCTGATGAAAAACTCTAAATCGGAGATTATATATGTAGGCAAGGCGAAAAGCCTAAAAAATAGGGTTTCGAGCTATTTTAGAGCAATTCACAATCATGAGCCAAAGGTATATAAAATGGTGATGAATGTCGCCACTTTTGATTATATTGTCACATTAAGCGAATTCGAGGCACTTTTACTCGAATGCAGCCTTATAAAACAGCACAATCCAAAGTACAACATACTATTAAAAGACGATAAAGGCTATTCCTATCTGAAAGTCAGCGCCGAACCTTATCCAAGGATTACCGAAGAAAAGCAAAAATTAGACGATGGAAGCATATATATCGGCCCGTACAACAGTGCATATGTTGTAAAACAGACGGTGGACAGTGCAAATAAAGCCTTCCTCCTCCCCACCTGTACCAGAAAATTTCCTGCCGAGATAAGAAAGGCGAGACCTTGCCTGAATTTTCATATAAAGCAGTGCATGGGCGTCTGTAATGGTGGTATTTCGCAGAAAGAATACGGCAGTATAATAAAACAGGCGGAGAGTTATATAAGAAATGGTGCGGCGAATTCGCTCAAAGAGCTAAAAACACAGATGGAAACTGCCGCAGAGAATATGGAATTTGAAAAAGCAGCGATGCTAAGGGACAGAATAAAAATCATAGAGCGCATGGGTGAGAAGCAGTTTGTAATTGAGTCGGGCAGTGAAAATCAGGATGTGTTCGCCTTTGTTAAAACGGATAAAAACACCTGCTGTTCGGTGCTCAAATACAGAGAAAATCGCCTTGTGGACAAGGAAGATCATCTGCTTGGCGAAACATATGAGCTCCCACAGACGAGGAATGAATTTCTACTTTCCTATTACAACTACAAAAATGAAATCCCCTCTGAAATTTCCTTGGATGGCGACTGTGAAGACTTAGAGCTCACCGCTCAGTTTCTATCCCATTTAAAAAGTAGTAAGGTAAGCATTTTAATTCCAAAGCGTGGGACTAAAGTAAAGCTTGTGGAAATGGCAAGAAGCAATGCACTTCAAAGGCTCTCCCATTTAAAAGACTATGCCGCCAAAGAAATAGAAGCACTCGATAGACTTGCAGAGGTATTAGGACTCCCCTCCCCTCCCTCCTATATTGAAGCCTATGATATATCTAATTTTGGCGACAGTGTAATTGTTGGCGGTATGGTGGTATTCCAAAATGGGAAACCACTTAAATCTGCATATAAAAGGTTTAATATCAAATCGGTCGGCATCAGAAACGACTATGCTTCAATGGCTGAGATGGTTAAAAGGCGTTTTGACAGATACTTTGAGCAAAAAGAAAGTGGGGAGGGTTTTGGAAAGCTTCCAGATTTAATACTGCTTGATGGCGGCGCAGGGCATTTAGGTGTTATAGCACCTATAATAAAAGACATGGGGCTAAATATCCCTGTGTATGGCATGGTCAAGGACTCAAAACACAAAACCCGTGCCATAGCCTCGGATGGAGGAGAAATCGCAATAAACGCACAGCGTTCTGCATATACATTTGTTTCCATGGTTCAAGAAGAGGTGCATAGATATAGCATAAATTATTCAAGAAGCAAGCATAAAAACAATAGTTTTGCTTCCACTCTCACTGTGGTGGAGGGCATTGGCGAGAAAAAAGCCATGGAAATCCTTAAACATTTTAAGACACAGAAAGCGCTTAAAGAAGCTGATATTAAGGCTTTAGCAGAAGTTCGTGGGATGAATATTTCCTTAGCTGAAAAACTTTTTGCTCATCTGCATGGATAAATTTCTAATTCACAAGTGATTAATAATGGTTTTTTAGCATATAAATTGATATAAGAAAAAATTACGCAAAAAATCAAAAAAATAAGTATCACCGTATAGCTTCCTCTGCCGTCGGCAGAGGAAGCTATACAAAACACTAAGAGATTTTCTTATTTACATCTTAGGTATAATAATTCTTGTGTTTTTTAATTAAAAATGGTAAAATAATTTAATATGAGTAAAAACACTTTAAACGAGGTTTTATAAATGAGCAAAAAGAATTCTCCTATTGGAGTTATTGATTCAGGCGTTGGTGGACTCACTGTTCTCCGTGAATTACATAGAATAATGCCCACTGAGGATTATATCTATTTTGGCGACAGCCTAAATTGCCCCTATGGCAACAGAGATAAAGAATCCCTTCTTAGGCTTATAAATAATATGCTTGCATATCTTAAAAAAAATGATGTAAAAGCCGTTGCGGTGGCTTGCAATACTACATCTTCATTTATCGAGGATTATAAGCATCTATTCGACTACTACATTTTAGGTATTGTTCCACCTGTGGCGCATTATGTTGCAGGGGAGAATTTAGAGCACGTGGGGCTTATTGCCACCGAGTTTACGGTAAAAACTGCTTTTTATAACAAACTTATAAAAGAGCTAAATCCAAGCACCGAAGTTATCGGTCAAGGAAGCCACAACTTAGCTGAGCTTGTGGACAGAGGTGATTTTAATAAAGCCGAAATCTCTGAAGAGATAACTACCTGCATAGATGCGATGCTCTTAAAATCCCCCAATCTAAATGATATTATTTTAGGATGCACCCATTATCCCATTGTTGATTATGTGTTCAGGGAGTGTTATCCCGATGTTAACTTTATAAACCCTGCTTTTGAACAAGCGGCATTTTTAAAAAAATATCTGAGCGAAAACAATCTGCTCAGCGATAGAGAAAAAGGCAAAGTGCTAATTCACACCTCGGGTGACATCGCTCCATATAAAACTGTATGCAATATGCTTTCTATGGAAGAGCCCGATGAATATAGGACTATTAGTATAGTTTAAGCTTTTATAAAATGTAAAATATGCCTATGGTTTGATAAAAAAATTGCAAGCCATAGGTATAAGTTTTTAAGGAGAGTTTAAGTGAAAATTAAAATCGAATTTTTTACAGATAAATTCATTGATGCAATAAGTGCTGGAATATATGAGGTTTATCTCAAAAAGGGGAAGAAGTCTGAGCTTCTATATATAGGAGAATCTGTTTTTGTTTTGTTGAGATGTGCTACTCATTTGTTTGCATTTAAAAATGATTGTTCCTATTTTGGATTTGATGATAATCAAATAAATGATGAAGATATAACCCTTGTTTTTTTGCTACATTCCTCAAACTTTGATAGTGTCCAGAGAAAGGCTACTGAAAAAGATTTAATAAAGCTTAAGTCGCCATTGCTACAAAATGGCATCAGTGACAGGATGAAAACCGTAGATTTAAGGCTTGCGGCAGTGGCTGAAGCTTTACTGGATTAAAGAGGATATAAAATGTGAAACGAGCGATATTTGGAATAAAATTTAATATTTTGTAATTATTAGGCAAATAAAATCAATTATTATGTGAATTTTTTTTATTAAATGTCGAAACAGATTGTATTTTGTACGAAAAAATATTATACTATAATAGTAAATTTAATTTCCAAGTAACTTCTTAATTGATTTTTCCCAAAGACCTAAGGAGGCAAACTTAATGAAAACATTCGACATTTATGTGGACCCCAATTTAAGAGTAGCTAATACTGCCAAGTTGCATTTAGACTTAAAAGAGTTTAGCTTTAATAAGCTTTGCATGACCCAGGTAATTAATGCAGATTTATCTATCGCAGCGTATGGCGAAGATGTGTATTATGCAGGTTGTAGGGATGTGCTACATAATGTACAAGCAGCTTTAAATGAATTTGGTTTGGATAAAGCAATTTATTTATACAGCTATAATTATTCGAATTTTATTTTAGCCGCAAATGATAATATATCTAAAGAAGATTTTTTAGATGTTATGAAAAAATTCTATATTCAATTTGAATCAGCTGCATCTTCGCAAGTTGATGTTAGCGGTGTGTCCCGTTTTGCTGTTGTTTTGCAGGAGGACAGGCTTATAGAGCGTGCAATTCACGGGCTTATGAGTGGTAAGGATACACAGGATAATTTTATAATCACTCCCGATGTTTTAGATGTTGCAAGCAGTATCAAAAACGATGCAAACATTTTAGATTTAATAAATTTTGCAATGGCAGGCAAGCGTGTTATACCCTATTATCAAGGTATTCGCAACAATAAAACTGGTAAAATTGAAAAATATGAAGCACTCATGCGCCTTATGGACAAGGACGGTAAAATATATTCACCTGCACAGTTTTTAGACATTGCTAAAAAATACAAAATTTACAATCGTCTTAGTCAAATCATGATAAAGCGTGCACTGCTTGAATTTCGTGATCGTCCCGAACAACTCTCCATCAATATTTCAGCATATGATATTTCAAACGAGCATTTTAGAACATGGTTTTATAGACAACTTGGAAAATATCCGAATTGTGATAGAGTAGTCGTTGAATTTGTTGAAACAGAGAATTATCAGGATGAAATGCTTTTCGACTTTATAGAAAAAGTTAGAAGCTTTGGATGTAGTATATCAGTTGATGACTTTGGCTCAGGATATGCTACATACACAACAATCATTTCACTTTCCCCTGCCTTTATTAAGATTGATGGAACAATAATAAAAGATATAGCTACATCTGAAAAAAATGTGATAATACTTCGCTCCATTTGCTTTATGGCAAATCTTATTAAGGCAAAAACAATTGCTGAATTTGTTGAGAATGAAGATATCCAGGCTATTTTAGAACAATATGGGGTAAACTATTCTCAAGGATATTATTATAGTAAACCACAACCAATAAATGAACTTCCAGTCGCGGAAGTTGATGAGATAGCTTTGAGCAAGTGCTAACAAAGTGATTTCACTTGCCTGCCACCTAATCTGGATGTGTTTTTTAAAGCTCAGTAGAGATTATATGTGGTAGGCTTAGTAATAGTAATGCCGAAAAGATGTTTCAATTTTATATTACAGGAGTATCGGAGATGGAAGATAGAACGGAAAGCTTTTTTCAAAAAATGATAAATAAACTAAGTGTATTAAACTCTGAAAGCACATCGAGACATAGCTTTTTAGAAGATGTTTGTACTTTTTTCGATTTATCCCATGCATTCATCTATGAATCGGATCATAAAGGTGTTTTTTGGAAAAAAGAGTATTGTGAATTGGCAAAAAACCGCACATTTGACGATAGTCTAAATTTAAAAGAATTATTAGGCCTTGAGCTTTTGAGTGAACTTTGCTCAAAAAAGTTTATTCTTTGTACCGGTGATACTGAAAAAACAATATTAGAGAAAAAACTTACAGAGATTTTTGGTGTGAGCACTATTATATTCATACCCATATTAAACCAACATTTTGAGATTGCAAGCTTTATTGGCCTTGCAGACCGTAGAAACAGGCCACGTCACGCAAGTTCAACAATTGATAATGCCTCTGCACTACTCACCCTACTTGCAAGTGAACTGCGTCTTGAAATGTTTCAAAAAGGAATTAAAAACACTGAAGCGGCACTCAGTAATGTACTTGACCATATTGGTATAGATATTTATGTAAATGATTATTACACCCACGACATACTATATGTCAATAAATCAATGGCGGCACCGTATGGTGGAGTTGAGAACATGATTGGCAAAAAATGTTGGGCTTCTATCTTCACCGATAAAACAGGGCCATGTGTTTTTTGCCCACAGCCTAAATTGCTCGATGAAAACTGTGAACCAAATAAGACATATACATGGGATTATGAGCGACCATTTGATAAATCTTGGTTTAGAGTTTTAAGCTCTTCGTTTACATGGACTGATGGAAGAATTGCCCATCTTGTAGCGAGTGTGGATATAACTGAAAACAAGAAAAATGAAATACTCATCGAAAAGCTTGCACAGTTCGACCATTTAACTGGGCTTCCTAACAGAAGAAGTCTTCATGATGATATTCAGCTCTTCATCTCGGATAATGCCGAGTTTGGTAGTGAGTGGTATCTCTTTTTCTGTGACTTGGACGGATTTAAAATGGTTAATGACACACTTGGTCATCATGCTGGCGATGTGCTTCTTAAAGGGATTGCAAATGATCTATCAGATCTCAGTTCTAACGAAATAAGAGCATATAGGCAGGGTGGGGATGAGTTTGTCTTACTCGTTAAAGACAATCATTCCGAGGGCTTTATCAGAAAATTGATTGAGCAACTATTTATACTTTTTAAAAAGCGATATGAGTATGAGGGACAAGACATGGGATGTGGTTGCAGTATTGGTATAGCACATTATCCCGATGATGCCAGTACATTAAAAGACATTCTGCATCTGGCGGATACTGCAATGTACAGTGTTAAAAAAGATGGCAGAGGAACAGCACGCTTTACCTATAATGGCAAATATTTAAGTATTGATGATTATTTTAAATCAAAATCTTTGGATAAATAAATTTTTTAGAGAGTTTAAATCCATACCCCGAGCATTAATAAGTAGATACTTGCATAAAGGCAGTGAATTTATTATAGCCTATTTCAATTTATTTGTTATAAGCTTTTGCTAATTTTTTTCCACATATAAACCGCAATTACAAAAGCGAAAAATGCAGAAGTTGTTTGTGCTAAGAACATACCATTAA
>CAYJIJ010000092.1:2816-7285 GCA_964370185.1 uncultured Oscillospiraceae bacterium | reverse complement strand
AGTTTTGCCATAATATCGTCCTCCTTATTTTTGTTAAGCAACACTATATCACAGATTTTGATAAATAGCTACTAAAATTATATTTACAAATATCATAATTTTTGATATAATATTTATTTAAAGATTATAAAATAACCCTGGACTTTTTGCAGAGTTTATGGTATACTTTGTATAGAAGTTTATGGAGGTACTTTATGTTTTACGTATTAGATTTATTTTGTGGAGCTGGGGGGATGAGTGAAGGGCTTATTCAATCTGGATTCCATATTTTATTTTCAAATGACCTGAGCTCAGATGTTCAAAAAACTTACATGAACAGACATGAACAATTAGGTTTGGTTCAAGGAGTTAACACTTTTTTCCATTGTGGTGATATAACGAAATTAAGTGGTGATTATATATTCGATAAAATCAATTCTTTAGAAATTTTTAAAGATACAGATGCACCAGATAGGATAGATGCTATATTCGGTGGCCCACCATGTCAAGGCTTTAGCAGGGCAGGTAAAAGAGATGAAAAAGATCCGAGAAACTTATTATTCAAGGAATATTTAAGAATTATAAGCGAAATTAAACCAAGATATGTTGTTATGGAAAATGTTCAAGGTTTTAATGACACTAAATTCAATGAATTTATCGGTGTTACTGGAAACAAGTATAAAAACGGATCTCTTGCACCAGAAATCCTATTAAATGAATTCAACTTAATAGGCTATAATGTTTTAGAACCAAAAATTTTAGATGCATCAGATTTTGGTGTTCCACAAAAGAGAAAAAGAGCAATCTTTATAGCTTTTCTAAAAGGAGAGACCGCCCCAAGTTATCCAGAAGCACAGTATGATGAAAACAATAAATTAACTGTTTATGATGCAATTAGCGATTTAATATTAACCGATGAAAAAACTACAAATTTAACTCGATATCAATTAGATTCTCAAAGAGGCAGAACACCTAATATTAACGGAATGCCTATTGCCCACAACGGAAGTCACTTTAATACAGAACTATCTAATCATCAAGAGTTAATCGTAGAACGCTTTTCATTGTTTTTAGAAGGCGAAGATGGCAGCAGTGTTAAAAAAAGAATATTAGAAAATGGATTAGATTTAACCAGTAAAAAACACTTATTAAAATATTGTGCCGAAAAATTCGAAATGCCAGAAAGCAAAGTAATTGAAATTTTTAAAAATAAATGTGTTACACCTGAAATGTTAGATATTCTATTAACTAAAAAGTCAATTAGAACTCGGTTATGTAGGAATAAACCCTCATTGACAGTTGTTACATTGCCCGATGACTATATTTCACCTTTTGAAAACCGTACTTTTTCTGTTCGTGAAATGGCAAGATTACAATCTTTTGATGACAGCTTTGAGTTTCTGAGCAAGCGAACTACTGGTGGACCGAGAAGAAAACTGGAAGTTCCACAATATACACAAGTAGGCAATGCTGTACCACCTTTATTAGCCAAAGCCATTGCCATTGAAATTAAAAAAGCGCTACAAAAATAGTAATACCCACCATCTACTTTGATGGTGGGTATTGTATTTATAGAACATATTCAACTGGCTCTGGAAACAGCATATTTATATGCTTAGGTTTAATTTTAAAAATATAGCCATGATCTCTCACTTTTCCATTATCTTTAATGTGCATAGTATAATCCATAGTTATAATGCCAGAATCGAATAAATGACCAAGGATAGACGCTGTTGGTTTTTTGGTATGTACAACAGAATCATATCTGAAAAATTCTTTATCATCTTCAACTTTTGCAGTTGCTTTTACCCAAAAAGTTTCTTTATGTTTTTCTAAAAGTCTTTCTCTCAATAACTTCAAACTCCATTGGGCTACATATTCATCAACCCCATCTTTTCTACAGTAGTTAATTAGCAAATCTTTTTCTACATCAACCTTAAAAAATAATCCTTGAGGATTCGGTCGATTAGCCTCTACAGTGCAATAAAGGTTAAATCTTGGAGCACCTTTATCCTCACTCCAATACCCATATTTACTAATTAGTGCATGAGCAGTCATCCCATTACTATTTTTCCAATCAGGCACCTGAGTATATAAATTAACTCTATTCGGTTGACCTTGTTTTTTTCGAGAACATTTAATTTCTATACCCTTATAATCTGGCTGCTTAGATGCATTAGGTTCTATACCTAATAAACTTTCACATGTCATCCCAACACCTGTATCTCCATTTGTAACCGATTCAATGAAACCAAGTTGATGAATATTTTTCAATTTATCCAGTAGTTCATTTGCAATTTTACTATCTTCTTTAGATAATGCATTTAATATGTCTGATGCAAACATATTATTTTTGATAGAGTTAATAACATTTTCATCAGAGAGATTGAATACATACAGCTTTCTTTCTGAAGCAACCAGTGCAATTAAATTGTTTGGGTTGCAATATTTTTTGATACCATTAACCCAAATTCTTGGATCTCCTTGTTTAGTAAGTGGTCGATATAAAGAAGTTTGAGTTTCTATTTCTTGATCTGAAGTTATGATAAATGTTTGACACATAACTTTATTCTCTGGACCTTGCTCTTGTTCATAAAAATTATGGATACCTTTTATTTCAAGAAAGTTTCTTAGTGGCGCAATTGCATCCATTATGGACTTTTTGTATCCAGTTTCAGTTGGAACAAGAAAGGATACATCCAGACCTCTACTTGAAAATATATCAAGCATACTTTCGATATTTGTATCTGACATTGATAGCATCGCTATTTCTCCTTGTTAAAATTAAACTATTTATTAATTACTTCATTAGGGTTTGGTGTGAATAATTTGTCGAATAACATCCGATTTCTTTTCTTTGCATCAGATAATAATTTCGGATACGAAAGAACCTCGTAATAAGCATTTCTGGGAGCATGATATCCCGAATACCCCATACCATCTGGCATAAGACTTAAACCTGCATTTTTACAATGATTTTCCATTTGTGGAGACATATCACATATCGCAAAACATCTAAACTGGGTGTTACCTGTTGCACCAAAAGAAAGCCCATTTGCACGCTTCTTTTTGCCAGCAACTATTTCATCGATATACTTACCCATTTGATTTAATGGATTATCTTTAAAATTATCTGGTTTTTTAAATTCTATTATTGTTATTGTATTTAACGGTGCATCATCACCAGAAAAAGCAAAGGCTCTATCAAAAACAGCGATATCAACTTCCTTTGTGCTATTACTCTCAATATCTGGCAGTGATTTTATAGTTTTATCAGAAGCTAAAAATTGATGATATGCAAGTCTTTCATCTATAATCCATAGGTTCATTTCTTTAAAGGCAACATCGTCAGATGTATGACGCATAGGGCAAATAATAGAATGAATAGCATCTTCTTTTTTGAATTTACCATTATCCTGAATGGTTAGAGTATCTTCTAATAGATGTAAAATAGCCTTTCTATGTGTAACATACTCGGCTAAACAAGTTTTACTTAAATCTGTTACTCCAGACCAATAACTATTAAATAGCTGTTGATATGCATCTTCACTAATAACATTTTTTTGTTTGGTTGCTTCTTCCAACTGTTGACCTCTAATTTTTATTTCTCTCTCCCAATTTTGTACTTGTTTATGGAGCTCTAATTCAAGTTTCTCAGAAGTTAGTCCAGCCGGTATATCATCATACACATTGGGTTGGTGTTTTAGTAAATACCTATATGTAGGATTCTCTTTAGCAACAAAATCATCTATTTGCTTTTTTGTTTTAATTTTAATATCTGCAATGTATTCTGATAAGTATGTGGTTATAAATTGCATAGCTGTAGATACAATGCTATCTTTTCCTGTTCCAAATAAGGAAATTTGTCCGTTTTTTTCATCATAGTTGAAATTTGTTCTTGCTGTATCGGTGATAGAATCTAAGTACTCTCCTGTTAGATATCCCACATAATAAAACCCAGTTGGATCATCTGTAGATATTATTTTCTTACTTAAATGTGGAATGTAAGATTTTAAATCGACGGAACTAACTTCGTGCATATCTGCACATAAATGCAATTCATGCTTAGTAGCTCCTTCGGGAAGTTTCAAATGATAGAGTGTAAAGTTATGGTTAAGAATTTTAAACTGATCTTGTATTAAAGTATCTTTTATAGTTGAATTGAAATAATGATTCAGATTAATAGTATCAAAATCGTCCTTTAATATAATTTCTGGGCATGTATCTGATATAAAAAATAATAAACAATGCTCTATAATTTTTTTTGCAATAACATCTAATTCAACAGGTGCTTTACTCTTGAAAGGTGACAACATATTTTGTAAGGTAATTTCAGTTTTGCATTCAGCTTTTTCATCCTGCACCTCGAAAATAGATTCATCAACAATTCCTGTTGCATTAAAATCAAAGGTTCTTTTATATAAGCAGTTATTTTCTGAATACACACTATTAATATTTACAGAAGAAAATGCTTTTAGCCATAAAAAGCG
>CAYJIJ010000092.1:0-2806 GCA_964370185.1 uncultured Oscillospiraceae bacterium | reverse complement strand
ATTAAAGGATGCATAGTTTTCAGAGTTGAAGCCACATCCATTATCAATAATTTTAAAAGATTCTATGTGTTCTAACTGATTTGGCAACGCTATTTGCATATTAGTTTGCTCTCTTTTTGCATAAATAACAATTTTACCTTTATTGCTATTTTGTGAATCTTCGATTGATTGAATTGAATTTACAATTGTTTCAAAGAGAGGCCACAAAGCCTTAGAGTCACTAAGCCTTATACTATTCAATTGTCCTGAAATATCTAAAGTAAAAACACTCATATATCCATCTCCTTGGTTAAAATAACATTTTGTAAATTTACCATTGATTCTTCAAATTTATAAATATGATTATCTTCACAAAATTCAAAAAATACTTTTTGAGTTAGTTTGTTAGGTACTGTTTTATTATTTTCCCAACGATTTATTGTAGCAAAACTAACATCAAGTCTTTTGGCTAACTCTTCTTGAGAAACACCAAGGGTTTCTCTCGCTATTTTTACAATTTTTGCAAACTCCATAACTAATCACCTCATATAAAAATTATAACAAGTGTTATAAAAAGTGTCAACAAAAAAGTTCCTACAAAATATGTTTGATAAGAACTTTCATATTCAGCTTGTTAACTCCCGTAATCAGAATGTTTCTTTACTATAGCTGTATTTAACTTGAAATTTTCAGAAAAATAAAGAAACTACTGCATAATTGCTTTATACTTTTTTCAATATTTAATTAATCCAACATTTAGAGACTTCATAAAAAAGATAAAAAAATCTAAGAAATAACTAAAATTTTTGCGAACTAAAATAAATTAATAAAATTCTTTGTTATTTTTCATAAAAAAGATTGATATACATTTCTGTACATCAATCTTTTTCTTCGTATTCAGTTTGTCTTTACTATTTCTCCCCTAAGACACATCACCATTTGATAGTGGTAGTTTTGTTTTTATTAGTAGCCATATACAGTGGATAGGGCTTTTAGATTAATATAAATCCATATTATTTCTCAACTAATTCGTTTGCCACGGAAAGAAGTCCGCCCATTTTTTGCAGTTCGCTTGGGATGATAATCTTTGTAGCTTGACCATCGGCAACTTTTTCCATTGCCTCTAAGCTTTTTAGTGTAAGTACCGATTGTGAAGGATGTGCTTCGTTTAGTAGCTTGATACTGTCCGCCATGGCTTGTTGTATCATCATAATAGCTTCGCTTTCACCCTCGGACTCTCTGATTTTTTGCTCTCTAACAGCATCTGCACGAAGAATTGCCGCTTCTTTTTCAGCTTCAGCTCTAAGGATGGAGGATTGCTTTTCACCTTCCGCAATAAGGATCTGGCTTTCCTTTTTACCCTGTGCTTCAAGCATAATCGCACGGCGTTCACGCTCTGCTTTCATCTCTTTTTCCATTGCGTCTTGGATTTCGCTTGGAGGGATGATATTTTTAAGCTCTACACGGTTTACCTTAATACCCCATTTATCGGTAGCTCTATCTAAAATAGAGGTGATATTTTGGTTTATTGTATCCCTTGAAGTAAGTGTTTGGTCAAATACCATCTCACCGATGATGTTTCTGAGTGTTGTCGCAGTGAGGTTTTCAATTGCGGATACAGGACGCTCAACCCCATAGGTAAAGAGCTTGGAGTCGGTCACCTGAAAGAATACCACGGTATCTATCTGCATGGTAACATTATCCTTTGTGATAACGGGCTGTGGTGGGAAATCCACCACCTGCTCTTTTAGGGAAACTTTCTTTTTAATCTTGTCGATAAAAGGCATTTTAAAATGCAGTCCCGATTCCCATGTGGTATGGTATGGACCAAGCCTTTCTATAATCCACTCGGATGTTTGGGGTACGGATTTGATGCTTGAAATTAAAATAATCGCCGCTAAAATAAGTATTATCGCTACAAGTGTAACAAATGCAAATGGCATGAACTACTTCCTCCTACAAATCAATTAAATTTTTGGTCTAACTATAAGTTTTACGCCCTCAATCGCAAGGACTTCAACCTTGGTTGATGGTGTGATTAAAACATCGTCTTTTTCCGCTCTTGCAGTCCAGCTGATACCGTTCACTGTGGCTCTGCCGAGATCGCTTTCATTGTCTATCTGCTCGGTAACAATGCCCACACACCCTATCACCATCTTGGCATTGGTATGCACGACTTTCGGCTTTGCAATTTTAGACACGAACGGCCTCGTTAGAATGAGCAATAAGACTGTGGTTATGGCAAACACAAGCAGTTGTACCTCAAAGTTCACTCCGAGATATGCGGGAAAAGCGGTGACAATCGCCCCTATCGCACCCCATATGGATACAAACTGTGCTGTTTCCACCTCTACTATACCCAGTACAATGGCTACACCTATCCAAAGCAAGGCAAAGAGGAATTCAACCGTCATAAATTCACCTCCTATATTATTAGGTTATAGAATAATTAAAACTACAACCCCTCAAATATATTTAACCACAAAAAAATGTAAAAATTATGAACAACTGCGAAAAAATATTTTTTAATATATAGAACTCCGATAAAGACGGCATTATATGGGGGAGTCCTTAAGCTTTAAGTCGAAGATTTTATGAAAATTAAGTAGGGATTAGTGTGGGAAATCTCCGCAGTATTGCCACCCTTACCACAGACAGATAAATCCTAACAGATATATATAATCTCAATAGTGGGAGCAAATCAAATAATAAATATAATCAAAAATCTAAAATAAAGCCATGGGAGCATGAATCCGCCTTTTAAAAGGCGGGAGCATTAGTGGCTGAAAAGATGGAGCACCCACGAATAGTAGGGATTTTCAAGGGG
>CAYJIJ010000091.1:0-7314 GCA_964370185.1 uncultured Oscillospiraceae bacterium | reverse complement strand
TAAATTTTTACTTGATAAAATTTAGATTGCGAGTGCATAATTTATCGAGCGAGCAAGATGATTTTTAATTAGCATGCATGCTTTATTAACATCATGGTTTTTCAGTTCTTCATATATCTGGGTATGCTCGTCGGTAATTTGATGCCAATAGGAATTTTTATGCTGATATGAGGTGGCAAGCATAATAAGCTGACCGCTAATTCTTTCAGCAGAATCACATAATCTCGAATTTCCGCAATGGCGAACTAAAGCATAATGGAATTCATCCGACCATTTGCACCACTCAGTGTAATCGCCTTCTTGTAAACTCATAACGGTATTATCAACAATTCCTTTAAGGTCTTCAAGCATATCCGCTTCATTTCCATTTTCAAAGCAGTACTTAACTGCTAAACACTCTAAATCACTGTTGAGCTGGAAGAGCTCAAAAATATCACGCTTAGAAAGCCTCTTAACAGAAATACCTATATTTGGCTGGTATGTAAGTAAACCATCTTGAATTAGTCTGTTTAGAGCTTCCCTAATTGGTGTGGAGCTCACAGAAAATCGCGATTTAAGCATTTCAAGTGTGAGCTTCGTACCACTTTTGATGTTCTGCGATACTATTTCGTCCCTCAGTGATTTGTATATTTGTTCCGACAATGTTTTTACTTGTACAATTTGCATAGATACACACTCCTTTACATAAATGACGACTTAAAATCTATCAACTATTACTGCAAACTAAGGGATTAAATTACATATCAGTTTTGTACAAAGATATTTATTAAAGTCGAGAACAAAATTAGTTAGTAAATGGTACAGCTCAATCATATTGTAATATAATTCTTTAATTGATTATATTTTACATTATTTTCTAAAAAAAAGCAAATGATTTTTCTCCCTTTTTTAGCATATTTGACATATAAAACGCTTTTTCTACTATATAAATACTTTTTTGACATTTTTTTGCATTTTATTGACAGTTTACACAAAAAATTATGTAAATTGTTTCATTGTTTTCTACAAATTTTAGATTAAATTCTATTGCATAGATAAATATGAAAAAAACCTGAGAAAATAAGAGGAATTACATAAATTTGTTCCCACCGCCATAGGCGGTGGGAACAAATTATAAACTCTTAAAATGTCATATACATTTTTTAAGAAAACAGAAATTAATATCTGCTTCTTGCTTTGTATTTTGTATGGAGGATATCATGTGCCTTATGGCCACCGATTTCGCCTAAAAACTCGCTGTAAAGCTGTTTTACTGCTGGATTTTCATGGCTCTTTCTGAGTGTGTCAACAGCATCATCGGCATAAAGTGCCGCCGCACGTCTTCCTACAAGGTCAACAAAGTTTCTAACAGTTGCGTGCTGAACAGGCTGTCCACCACCGTTTATACAACCGCCGGGGCATCCCATGATTTCGATAAAATCGTAATGAGCTTCGCCAGCTTTAATCCTATCGAGAAGTTCTTTAGCGTTTGCAAGGCCGGAAGAAACCGCTACACGCACCTTTGTGCCCTTAAGGTCGTATTCCGCTTCCTTAATGCCATCAAGTCCTCTTACATCGCTAAATTCAAGCTTTGCAAGTGTATCCTTTGTAACCCATTCATATGCAGTTCTGAGTGCCGCTTCCATAACACCGCCCGTTGCTCCGAATATTGTAGCCGCACCTGAGGAAGTGCCAAGTGGTGCGTCGAATTCGCCGTCGGGAAGATGCCTGAAGAAAAGCCCTGCACGGTCAATCATTCTTGCAAGCTCCCTTGTAGTGAGCGCCACATCAACATCGAATATGCCCTCGCCCGCAGCTTCTTCATATTCACGCTTAGTTTCAAACTTTTTAGCTGTACATGGCATAATACCTACTACAACTATATCTTTAGGGTCAATTCCCATTTTTTGTGCATACCATGTCTTTGCAACTGCGCCAAACATCTGCTGAGGTGATTTGCATGTGGATAGGTTTGGTATCATTTCTGGATAGTAGTGCTCGCAGAATTTAACCCAACCTGGGGAACAAGAGGTGATCATAGGAAGTACGCCACCCTTTGTAAATCTTTCGATAAATTCATTTGCTTCCTCAACTATTGTGAGGTCGGCGGCAAAGTCGGTATCATATACACCGTCGAAACCGAGTTTTCTAAGTGCGGTAACCATCTTGCCCTCAACATTTGTGCCGATGGACATATTAAACGCTTCACCGAGTGTAACACGAATTGATGGAGCTGTTTGTGCTATTACATGCTTTGTTGGGTCGGAGAGTGCTCTCCACACTTCTATGCTATTATCTTTTTCAGATATTGCACCCGTTGGACAAACTACGATGCACTGCCCACAGGATACACAAGCAACTTCGCCGAGGTCCATGTCAAATGCACAACCTACATGGGTGTTAAAGCCCCTGTCATTCATGCCGATAACCGAAACTGACTGCCATTTATTACAAGCGGCAACACAGCGACGGCAAAGGATGCATTTATTATTATCCCTCACCATATGGATAGCGGAGTCATCTGTGTCATACTGAATATTGTTTCCATCGTATTTGCTTTCATCGTCAACCCCGAAGTCCTTACAGAGTTTTTGAAGTTCACAGTTACCACTGCGCACACAGGAAAGACATTTTCTGTCATGTGTTGAAAGGATAAGCTCTAAGTTTTCCCTTCTTGAATTAAATACTCTTTTACTGGTGGTGAGTATTTGCATGCCCTCAGTTATAGGATGCACGCAGGCTGCAACTAAGTTTTTAACGCCTACAACTTCAACCACACATATGCGGCAAGCGCCAATTTCATTTATTTCTCTTAGGTAACACAGTGTTGGTATTTCTATTCCAAAATCACGGCAAGCTTCAAGTATGGTAGCGCCGTTTTTAGCTTTAAAATCAACACCATTAATTTTAATATTTAAATGTTCCATTGTATTTGTACTCCCTTCTACTTGGTAACAATAGCTTTAAAGCGGCATTTTTCCACACAGGTACCACATTTAACGCATTTTTCGGTGTCGATAACATGGGGCTCTTTTACCGAGCCTGAGATTGCATCAACCGGACAAACTTTCGCACAGAGCGTACAACCCTTACACGCACTTGCAATGATAACATAGTTTAGCAGGTCTTTACACACGCCAGCAGGACAGGTTTTCTTAATAACATGTGCCTCATATTCTTCTCGGAAGAATTTAAGCGTGCTAAGTACTGGGTTTGGAGCTGTTTGTCCTAAACCGCAAAGAGAGTTTTCCTTAATATGCATACAGAGCTGTTCCATTTTATCTAAATCTTCGAGTGTAGCTTCGCCCTTTGTGATTTTTTCAAGCATTTCGTGTAGACGCTTTGTACCAATACGGCAGGGTACACATTTACCACAGCTCTCATCGACGGTGAATTCAAGGAAGAATTTCGCAATGTCAACCATACAGTTGTCTTCATCCATTACGATAAGACCACCAGAGCCCATCATTGAACCGATTTCAACTAAATTGTCAAAATCTATTTCGATGTCCAAATATTGCTCAGGGATACATCCACCGGATGGGCCACCTGTTTGAGCAGCTTTGAATTTTTTGCCATTTGGTATATTACCGCCTATTTCTTCAATAACTTCACGCAGTGTTGTACCCATTGGGATTTCAACTAAACCTGTGTTGTTAATTTTACCGCCGAGCGCAAATACTTTTGTACCTTTTGAACGCTGAGTACCCATTGAAGCAAACCAATCAGAACCATTTAGAATAATTTGAGGAACATTGGAGTATGTTTCAACATTATTTAGAATTGTTGGCTTACCAAAAAGACCTTTAACAGCTGGGAAAGGAGGTCTTGGGCGTGGCTCACCACGATGCCCTTCAATAGAAGTCATAAGTGCTGTTTCCTCACCGCATACAAACGCACCAGCACCAAGTCTGATATGCAAGTCAAAACTAAAGTCAGTACCGAATATATTTTTTCCGAGAAGTCCCATTTCTTTTGCTTGTTCAATAGCGATTTGAAGCCTTTTAACAGCTATCGGATATTCTGCACGAACATATACAAAGCCCTCGTCCGAACCTATCGCATAAGCGGCAATAGCCATTGCTTCAATAAGCACATGGGGGTCACCTTCCAAGATGGAGCGGTCCATAAATGCACCAGGGTCGCCCTCATCCGCATTACAACATACATATTTTTTTTCAGATGGTGTGCCTTGAGCGAAGCTCCATTTAAGTCCTGTTGAGAAGCCACCGCCCCCTCTTCCTCTGAGCCCAGAGTCTTTAAGACATTTGATTACATCGTCAGGTGTCATCTCTGTGAGCACTTTACCAAGCGCTTGATAACCATCATAAGCTATGTATTCATTTATATCTTCAGGGTCGATTACACCGCAGTTTTTAAGTGCAATACGCTTTTGTTTTTTATAGAAATCAGTATTGTCAAGGGATTTAACAGTGTCTTCAACAACTGTTTCTTTATATAGCAGTCTTTTTACTATTCTACCCTTTAAGAGATGCTCATCAACTATTTCAGGAATGTCGTCCACACTCACCATTGAATAGAAAGCACCTTCTGGGTAAACTATCATGATGGGGCCGAGCGCACATAGTCCGAAACATCCGGTTTTTATAACCTTTATTTCATCCTTAATTCCCGCTTTATTTATATTTTGCTCTAAAGATTCTATTATTCTTTCACTGCCCGAGGATGTACAACCGGTACCTCCGCAGACCAGAACATGGGAACGATACATAATTTTAATCCTCCTTAATTATTTGCAATATTTCCTATGGTAAATTCTGCGACAGGTGTTCCATTTACAATATGCTCTCTAACGATTTTTTCTACCATTCCAGGAGCAACCTTTACATAGGTAACTTTTTCTTTATCTTTTTCATAAATTTCTACAACTGGCTCATACTGGCATATGCCTATGCAGCCTGTTTGTGCCACTGTTACATTCTTAAGGCCTTTTTTTGCCACTTCTTCGGTAAGTGCATTAAGTACAGGCCTTGCGCCTGCTGCTATTCCACAAGTAGCCATACCTACAACAACTCTTATATTATCCTCTTCCTCATGACGAATACCTACTTTTGTCTGCATTTCGTCGCGGAGAGCTTTAAGTTCAGCTAAACTTTTCATAGTTCCTCCTAATTTAATTAGAAATTTCTTTTAAATTCTCTTCTATATACTCCCTAATAAAGATGGAAACTTCGGGTGCTGAGAGCGGTATATCACCAAGTATCTCTTTAAATTCCCTCGTATCAGCGGTAAAGGATTTTCCATCCACGGTGTGCGTGTAGCATATGTCTGCTAAGTCTTCATTGCCTGCAAGTATAAAAAATGTGGTGGCAATATCGCCCATAGGCATACGATTAATATGACTGCGTTTAAACACAGCCGCTACAACGGTGCCTACATCTTGCTCGGACTTTATCTCAAAACTGCCCTCGGACAGCTCTGCGGCCATTTTAAAAAATGGTATTCCAAGCCCTATATTTCTCGTAGTCCTTGTGGTGAAAAACGGGTCGATTACCGAAGCGAGTTTCTCCTTGGTCATTCCACATCCGTCGTCTTCAATAGTTATGATGAGTAAGTCTTCTGCCGACTTCTCCTCAATATCAATTTTTACAAGGCTCGCCTTCGCTCTAAGAGAGTTGTTTGCCACATCAAGTATATGCAGTGAAAGCTCGTTTAGCATAATTTATGCACCCATGTATTTTTCTATAATGGAGTCTACATCGTCGGCAGAAAGTCTGCCATACACATCTTCATTAACAGTAATAACTGGAGCAAGGCCGCATGCACCTATACATCTGCAAGCCTCTATTGAGAATTTACCGTCAGGTGTACATTCGTCGCCCGATATTCCAAGCTTTTTATGTAGTTTTTCTAAAACATCACCCGAGCCTTTTACATAACATGCTGTACCCATACAGACGGACACCTTGTATTCGCCCTTTGGATTGAGTGAGAACTGCGAGTAGAATGTAACTACTCCATATACTTCTGCAAGCGGTATCTCAAGCCCTAAAGCTACTGTGCGCTGTACTTCAAGGGGGAGATATCCATAGACTTCCTGCGCTTCTTGCAATACTGGCATAAGCGCTCCGCGATCATTTTTATGTTTTTGAATGATCTGTTCAAGCTCTTTAGCCTGTTCTTTGGTTCCACTAAAGATGGTTTTGGTTTTTTTATTGACCATTTAATTCTTGCCTCCTCGACTTTTGTAGTGAATACAACAATTCAGTGTATTGTTAGTATTTTGACAATCATACATATTATATCAGATAAAAAATAGAAATACCAGTACATTTTTCATTTTTTGATGTGTAATTTGAAATTTTTTTTGCAAAAAAGCAAATTACACACTTGTTTTTTGATATTTTTCCTTTTTTTTGCAGTAAAAGCACCTTTTTTCGAGGAAATACAGCCTGATTTAAATACACACATACAGAGTTTGAGTAAAGTCACACTAAATCATTGTTGATTTTTACACATTTATAATGTTATAATATCTCTAAAGGAAATTTATGTTAACTTTTTATTTAGGTTAATAAAAAAATTGTAATTTCTGAGGGATGGAACAAGTTATGACTATTAATGAAATCAAAAGTTTTCTTGAAGCTGAAGTTCATTGTGACGCCGGTAATATGGAAGATATGGTACATACAGCCTGTGGAAGTGATATGATGAGCGATGTGCTCGCCTTTGTAAAAGATCAATCGATACTTCTCACAGGGCTTGTTAACTCACAAGTTATTCGCACCGCAGAGATGATGGATTTTATGTGCGTGGTTTTTGTGCGCGGTAAAAGACCGAATGACATTATGATTGAAATGGCTAAAGAGCGTGGCATTACACTACTTAGCACCGATTGCCGTATGTTTGTTGCCTGTGGGATTTTATACAAAAACGGTCTTACGGGAGGTGCAAAATAATGCAACTCTTAGCACTTGAGTACGAAGTTCTTCCCGATGATTTTACCCGTGCAGGTACTGCGTCGGGTGATACAAAGCGTCAGCTAAAAAAGCTTGGCATACCGCCTGAAGCGGTGCGCAGAGTGGCAATCGCCATGTATGAGGGCGAAATAAATATGGTTATTCATGCAAAGGGCGGAAATGCTTATGTAGAAATACATGATAATTATATTTCAATGAAGCTAAAGGATATAGGCCCCGGAATACCCGATATAGACAAGGCAATGACGGAAGGATTTTCCACCGCTTCCGACTCTGCACGAACCCTTGGTTTTGGCGCAGGAATGGGTCTTCCCAATATGAAAAAATATACCGATTCTCTTGAGATTGAAACAGAAATAGGTGTGGGCACAACTGTGACCATGAGGGTTAATCT
>CAYJIJ010000090.1:0-7484 GCA_964370185.1 uncultured Oscillospiraceae bacterium | reverse complement strand
TAAGTGCGCTCGGCATTTGTAACCATATATCCAAAGGGAAAATGCTTAGACAGGGAAAATGCTTAGACGTTGACTAAGGTCATATATTTTAACTCAAAAAGCATAATCTTGCATAGCTTTTGGGGCGTGACTTAACTATATAATTATTCCAAAGATAATTTCAACTCTTGCAGTTCGACCACGATTTGTTCAGTACTGTAATTCGTTCTCTCCATTTTTACTCGCTCCTTTTTGTATGTTTATTCGGGCCGTTGCTGCTTCAAGACAGAGGATCATTTAGCAACGTATTATTATACAATAAGACCTATCAGTCGTTTCGAAAGGCCTGAAAGATCTTCAGGCGAGTGCTATTGTGCCATTGCAGGAACCTGCTAAAAACATTGTGGTGCATAAATATTCCCAAATTACAGTTTGCCGAGCTTTATAACAGAAATACTTCTTGACAACAGTAAATCAATAAGCTAAAATTGTCTTAGTGATTGTGAATATTTATTCGCAAACTTTTCATCGGCTTGAGCCGATAAGAAAGGGGGAAACTTGTGAAAGCAATTTTAAACGGCAAAATTGTTACAGTTACAGGTGCAGAGATTGAAAATGGTGTTCTCCTAATTGATGGGGGCAAGATTATCGCAGTAGGCGATAAAAGTGAGGTCAAAGTGCCTGCCGATGCTGAAATTATTGACGCATCCAGGTGCTGGGTTACTCCGGGACTGATTGACTGTCACACACACATTTCAACAATTCCGGCAAAAAGTTCTATGCCCGGGCCAACTATGGACCTAAACGAATGGTCAAGCCCTATTACACCCCAAGTCAGGGCGGAAGATGCTCTTTACTTTTGCGATGAAGCGATCGATTTTGTCAGAGCGGCAGGATTTACCACTTGCTACACAGGGCCGGGCTCTACAAATGTGATTGCCGGAACAGGATTTAGCTTTAAGCTAAGAGGAAGTACCGCTTCTGAAATGATCATTCCGGGAAGCCAACAAATGAAGTGTGCACTTGGCGAAAATCCAAAACGTATTTTTGGGCTTAAGGACAAAGCTCCGATAACCCGCATGGGTGTGGCCGCATTGTTTAGAGAGACAATGTATGCCGCAAAGGAGTATGACGATGCAATGAAAGCTTATGAAAGCGGTGAAAAGTCAGAAAAGCCTAAGTTTGACTTTAAGCTTGAACCGCTACGCAAGGTCATAAACGGCCAACAACGTGTCAGAATACACTGCCATAGAGCGGACGATATTGAAACAGCCATAAGGCTGTCTGAGGAGTTTGGACTTGACTACACATTAGAACATGCAACCGAAGGCTACAAGATTTCAAAGCTGCTCTCCGACAAAAAAGTCACTTGTGTTATAGGACCTTTGCTGCTTTCACATCTTAAAATGGAAGTGTGGGATTTGAGACAGGATACCCCTGCTCAACTTGAAAAAGCCGGTGTCAATATTTGTTTGACTGCCGACCACTCCACCGATACAGCCTGGCTGCCGACACATGTGGGAATAATGATTAAAAAAGGACTTAGCATAAAGACAGCTTTTGAAGCAGTCACAATTAATCCCGCAAGAGTGATGAAGCTTGAAGACAGAATTGGTTCTTTAGAAGTCGGCAAAGATGCTGATATCGCAATTTTTGACGGATTCCCATTTAGTAATATGACAAACTGCATTATGACAATCATAGACGGCGAAGTATATAAAAATTAATTTTGGAGGAAAACGTAATGAACATTAAAATGAAGAGATTGCTCGCATTATTGCTCTGCTCCTTGGTATTTCTTTCGGCCTGTGCACAAGATGGCGGAGATGATACAGATACTCCCGACACTCCTGATACCCCGTCTACCGGTGATGACACTCAGCCCGAAACTTCGGAAAAGGTTCTGACCTTTGCAACACCCTACACTATCGACACATTTGTCCCTTATGAGTTTTCGTCAGATGGCGATAGATATGTTATATCCAACATCTATGAGTCACTTATTGAGAATGATACCGGAAGTTTCATTCCCGGCCTTGCGGCTGAATGGTCTTACCCCGACGAGACTTCATATGAGTTTAAATTGCGTGATAATGCCTACTGGCAAACCGGAAATGATTTGTTTGGCGACGAAAAAGTACAAGTCACAGCCCATGATGTAAAAGCTGTTTTTGACTATGTTATGGACGAAGCTAACCAAGTCAGAAGACGTGCTGACTTTGGAAACCTTGAGTCATATGAAGTGGTGGACGATTTCACAATTCGTTTCACAACAGTAGAGCCCGATGCAATGTTCATGAGCTATCTAAGCGGAGTTCAAATTTTCCCGATGAAAGCTATCGAAGAAGGTTTTGACCTCAACGAAATGCCTGTCGGTTCCGGCCCTTATAAGTTCTCGGAGTACAAAGTTGATGATCACATTGAGCTTGTTAAAAACCCCGACTTCTTTATCGAGCCCGGACTTGATAAGCTTATATTCAAAATTATTCCCGACAAGGCAGTTGCGGCAATAGCACTGCGCAACGGCGAGGTTGACATTGTTCCGCAACTTCTGTCAACAGATCTGCAAGCAGTGGCCGACGAAGACTTTTTAAGCCTTGTTCCCAACTCTGCCGGTTGGTATCGTTACCTTGGATTTAACACCACCGTCGAAATGTTCCAAGATTTAGACGTTCGTCTTGCCATCAGAAAAGCTATAGATTTTGAAGGCATTACAGAAGCTATATTTAAGAACAGCCTTGGCACCACACTTGCAATCCCTGCTTATGGCCCTGTTCCCCCGGAATTTTTAGGATACGACCCCGATGCATGGAAAGCTGAGTATGACTTTGACCCCGCCGAAGCAGTAACTTTGCTTGAAGGCGCAGGTTGGGCAAAAAATAGCGATGGCATCTACGAAAAAGACGGAGAAACCCTCAGCTTTGTAATTAAAACTCCGGCTAATGATCCGAACAGAATGAAGTTTGGTGACATGTGCGCAACATACCTCAAGCAAATCGGAATGGATGTTTCAACTCAACCTACCGAGTGGGCAACCCATCTTTCGGATATTCAACAAGGCAACACCGAGATGTTTATCATGGGCGGCGGTAGCACCATGAATGGACAGTTTATGCTGTTCCACTCAACAGGTGCAGACGGTCAATCACACAATACTTTCTATGATGACCCGGATCTTGATGTAATTATTGACGAAGCCTTCCGCACAATCGACGATGCAAAGCGTGAGCAGCTGCTCAAGCAATCTTCTTTGCTGGCAGTGCAAAACGCAGTACACGCAGGCGGATATGTTGAATATGTGCAGTATGGAATTAACGACAGAGTTACCGGTTTTGGAGATAATCCGACCACATGGTACGGTTTTACAACAGCTACACGTAATGTCAGCGTTACTGATTAATCTGCTTTTATAACAAAACTCTTGATGTAATGATGCAATTACATTCAAATAAAAATGGCTGAAATTCATTTTCAGCCATTTTTCGTAAAAAGGAGGAATTATGAAAACCTATATTTTAAGGCGTGTACTGCAAGCCATCCCTACACTGATAGTTATTTCATTTTTAATTTTCAGCTTGCTTTACTTAACGCCCGGCGACCCGGTTTACTTAATGCTTGGCGCAGGAGAATCTCAAAGCGTCTCACAAGAGATGTATGATCAAGTGCGAGAAGACCTTGGACTTGACGATCCCTTCATAGTCAGATATATAGACTTTATAAGTGGTGCAATCAGGGGAGATTTGGGCGAATCTTATAATAGTGGGCAGTCTGTAGGCGAGGAGGTATTCAAGCGAATGCCGGCAACCCTTGTCTTGACATTTGCAGCAGTTGTAATTGCGATACTGATTGCCGTGCCGCTTGGCTCGGCCGCCGCAATCAAACACAATAGTTTTATAGATTCCATTGCAACTTTTATAGCGACTTTAGGTGTATCGCTCCCAAGGTTTTGGTTTGCTATAATACTTATTATTGTCTTTTCACTTAATTTAGGCTGGTTTCCTTCGCAGGGGATCGGCGATATGGAAGACGGGCTTCTCAATTATCTACAGCATCTGTTTTTGCCTGCTTTTTCTCTTGGATTGAGCCTTGCTGCCACACAAACGAGAATGATTCGCTCCTCTATGCTTGACGTCTTAAACCAAGATTATGTGCGTTTTGCGCGTAGCAAAGGTCTTAAAGAGCGTGCTGTGTTGTATATTCATGTAATGAAAAACTCTATGATACCTGTTATAACGGTTATAGGCTCCGCAATAGGCGCACTTTTGGGTGGTGCGGTTATTACCGAAAGCATTTTTGCTTGGCCCGGAGTCGGCAGGCTTGCTGTCACGGCAATAAGCCGTAGAGATTATCCGATGATACAAGGGTGCACCTTGATTTTATGTACAATTTTCATTGTGATAAATCTGATTGTAGATATTATCTACGCTTGGCTCAACCCACGAATAAGATTAGGATAGGAGGGTGAATGATGAGTAATGAAAAATTAAACGGCACCGATGAAATGATAGACGAGCAAAGCTTGCCCGTTACTTCTTACGGAAAAGATATTGTCAGAAGTTTTTGCAAAAACAAAATAGCTGTTGCAGGATTGATTATACTGTTGACAATAGTTTTATTATGCGCATTTGCTCCTCTGTTTACCCAATATGATCCCGTTCTTGACATGGTTATCACAGACAGTTTGCTCCCTCCGGGATCACCAGGGCATATTCTTGGCACCGACGATTACGGTCGTGACATTTGGTCAAGGCTTTTATATGGTGGCAGAACGTCGGTTATAACCGGATTGGCAGTTGCACTAACCTCCGGCGCATTTGGTGTACTTATTGGATGTGTCGCCGGGTATTTTGGAGGAATTGTAGACACTGTTCTTATGAGAATAACCGACATTATGATGTCTTTTCCTTTCCTTATCATTGCGATAGCAATTATGGCAGCACTCGGCCCCAGTCAGGTTAACATCGTGCTTGCTCTTGCCATTGTTGGTTGGCCCGGATTTGCACGTCTTACAAGAGGACAGGTACTAAGTGTAAAAGAGCAGGAATATGTCGAGTCTGCCAAAGCGGCAGGTTTTGGCAGCTGGCGCATAATGATAAATCATGTCATGCCAAACTGCTATGGCCCTATTATCGTACAGCTGACCTTAGCGGTTGGTAATGCCATATTATCTGCGGCCGGACTGAACTTCTTAGGTCTTGGTACAGACGGCACACTCCCGGATTGGGGTGTAATGCTAAATCAGGGCAGAAACTTTATGCAAACCGAATCTTACCTGACCACAATACCGGGTATAGCAATATCGCTGACCGTCCTTGCCATGAACTGGATAGGTGATGGGCTGCGAGATGCCTTTGATCCGAGACTGAGAAAGTGAGGATGTAAAATATGGCACAAACAATGTTGGAAGTTAAAAATCTAAAGACATATTTTAATACGCCTGAAGGCATCGTCCGTTCAGTTGACGGAGTGTCTTTTCACATTAACAAGGGCGAAACGCTTGCGCTTGTTGGAGAGTCGGGATGTGGAAAAACCGTCACCTCACTCTCTCTCATAAGACTTCTTGCTAATACAGCTAATGTTGAAGCAGAGGTTTTGAAAGTTGACGGTAATGATATATCTAACCTGACAAAAGAGCAAGCAAGGTTGATTAGAGGCAAGGATATATCAATGATTTTTCAAGAGCCGATGACATCATTAAATCCGGTGCTTAAAATCCGCCGTCAGATAGGCGAGGTCTTTATGACCCACTTCCCTGAGCTTAGCAAGCAGGAAATTGCCATGCGATCAATTGAAGTACTTGAAAGGGTGGGAGTTCCCAATCCTATAGAGCGCCTTGATGTATATCCCCATCAGCTTTCGGGTGGTCTACGCCAAAGAATAATGATAGCCATATCACTTGCCAGTAGCCCTAAGGTGCTTATTGCCGACGAACCGACAACAGCGCTTGATGTAACAATACAGGCGCAAATAATAGATTTGCTCAAAGATTTGCAGGCAAAAGAGCAAATGTCCATGCTGCTTATCACCCATGATTTTGGCGTCGTTTCTCAACTTGCTGACAGGGTCGCTGTAATGTATGCGGGCAGAATTGTTGAATATGCACCACTGAGTGAAATTTTTACAAACCCACTACACCCTTATACCGAAATGCTGATAAACTCCATACCCGGAATTAGAATCCAAAGAGGATCGCGACTTGAATCGATAAAGGGTGCTGTTCCAAATCCATTGCGATTTCCGCAAGGGTGTCGTTTTCACCCAAGGTGTACAAAAGCTATGGACATATGCAAAAGAGAAATCCCATCGGTCTACTCACAAGGAGAGCACGATGTTGCTTGCTGGCTGAGAGGAGGTCACAATGAACAATAACAAGCTTGTTGAGATAGAAGATCTGCAGGTGCATTTTCCGGTCCGAAGCGGACTGCTTCAAAGAGTGACTTCAGAAATCAAGGCGGTTGATAAGGTCAGCTTAAGTGTAAACAAAGGCGAAACAGTCGGCCTTGTCGGTGAATCGGGATGTGGAAAAACGACAATGGGGAGAGCGATTGTCCGCCTCAATGCCCCTGTCGGCGGAAAAATCGAATTTGATGGTACAGATCTGCTTTCGCTAAAAGGAAATGCTTTGCGTCAAATGCGCAAAAGGCTACAGATTATCTTTCAAGATCCTTACTCATCGCTAAATCCGCGCCAAACGGTAAATAATTTGCTTGGCGAGATATTGACTGTACAAATGGGCTACAGCCGTGCAGACGCCACGGTAAGGGCAGGAGAGTTGCTGACACAAGTCGGACTAAGCCCTATATACGGCAAGCGCTATCCTCATGAGTTTTCCGGCGGACAGCGCCAACGTGTTGCAATAGCAAAAGCTATTGCACTCCAGCCGGAGTTTATAGTTTGCGACGAGGCTGTGTCTGCACTTGATGTTTCCATTCAATCACAAATTATAAATCTTTTGATGGACTTAAAAGATCAATATGATATGACCTACCTTTTCATATCACATGCACTTAATGTTGTACAACATATCAGCGACAGGGTCGCGGTAATGTATCTCGGGAAGATTGTCGAATATGCTCCGACTGATGAGATTTATGCCCACCCGGCACACCCATATACTAATGCTCTGCTCTCGGCAATCCCGATACTATCCGGACAAAGCGGCAGAGAGCGAATTGTATTGCAAGGTGAAGTTCCGACCGCTTCCAACATACCTAACGGTTGCCGCTTCCATACACGTTGCCCAAAGGCGCATCCGCGTTGCATGGAAGAAGAGCCACAGCTCAAAAAGGTTGCGGCTGACCACTTTGCAGCCTGCCATTTAATGGGGTAATGTCTGCAGATTGACTTTTTGTCTGAAACCAGTTATTATTTGCTCCACGATGTGGCTATAAAATTAAAAGCATATACCAAATCGGTATATGCTTTTAATTTTGCATTAATGCTAATCATAATCTTCGTCATTCCAGTCAGATACGATATGCAAATCTCCGCTATCCATATTCATA
>CAYJIJ010000089.1:0-7645 GCA_964370185.1 uncultured Oscillospiraceae bacterium | reverse complement strand
TTGAACAGATTTTATTATCTCAGTAGATGCCGACGGGAACCCACCCGTTATCCATTGGGCATCTATGTTAGTGGATGAATAGAGTGGATGCATTTTGCATCAATTTGGGTGGTATCGCAGAAGTTTAGACTTTTGTCCCTTACAGGGGACAGAAGTCTTTTTATTTGTTTAAAAAAAATTTTTGGAGGAATAAGAAATGAAAAAAGTAAATTTTTTAAAGGTGTTCTCAGCAATATGTTTAGCGGCGGTTATGATACCATTTGCAGGATGCTCGGCAGCAGAAGACGGCGATGCAGAAATTTCAAGTAGCAGTGCAGTAGAAGAAGTGGGGGAAGCGGAAGCAGAAAGCTATAAAATAGCAATTGTTAAACAGCTCGACCATGCTTCACTCGACGAAATAGCAGTAGCTATTTCCGGAGAATTAGATGCAATCTCCGCAGAAAATGGCGTGGAAATTTCTTATGAAGTATTCAGTGGCCAAGGCGACCAAGCAACACTTACACAAATTGGAACACAGTTAATAGCAGAAGAGTACGACGCTATTATACCTATTGCAACTCTTGTGGCACAGATTATGACGGTGGCGGCAGAGGAGAGCGAAACACCCGTTATATTCGCTGGTGTATCCGACCCAGAAGCGGCAGAGCTTATTGACATTCCATATGTAACAGGGATAAGTGATGCACTTAGTACAAACAATATCATGGATATGATGATGGCATTTGATAATGATGTACAGAATGTTGGGTTATTATACTCCCTCTCAGAAGTTAACTCAACAAAACCAATTGCTGAAGCTAAAGCATATTTAGATGCAAAAGGAATATCATATACAGAAAAAACAGCCAACACAAATGATGAAGTAGTTGCGGCGGCAGGAGCACTGATAGCAGAAGGTGTTGATGCAATATTTACCCCAACGGATAATATAATTATGGCGGCTGAGCTTGCGATATATGAAGACCTTGCAAATGCAAAAATCCCGCATTACACAGGTGCAGACTCATTCGTGAGAAACGGTGCATTTGCCACTATGGGTGTAAACTACACAGCGCTTGGCATTGATGCTGCTAATTATGCATATCAAGCAGTGACAGTGGGTATGGATGAAATGGAAGACTATTACTTAATGGATGGCGGTATAATTACAGTAAATACAGAAACTGCTGCTACAATAGAAGGTGATTACTCAGTATTTAAGGATTTAGGTGAAGTAGTAGAAGTTGTTACCACAGCTGAATAATATAAATAATCCGTAGGATTATTTATATCATCCATCTGCCCCTTTATCGGGGCAGGGACATATAGAAAACCACACGGGAGTATCGGGGGGAGTCACCCTCGATACTCCACATGTGCTAACTGATTATTATACTTTGAAGGAGTGTATACAGTGTTGTATATAATTGAGACTGCAATGGAGCTTGGGCTATTTTACTCACTTGTACCATTGGCATTATTTTTAAGTTATAGAATACTCGATATAGCAGACCTTACAACCGATGGATCTTTTGTGCTCGGCTCCGCTGTATCAGTGACAATGGCGGTGGCAGGATATCCAGTACTGGGTATTTTTGCGGCAATGATTGCAGGCGGATGCGCTGGATGTGTTACTGCATTTTTACAAACATTCTTAGGCGTTCCCTCGATACTTGCTGGTATAGTAACAAACACAGGACTGTATACTATAAATTTAATGGTAATGGGATGGCGCTCAAATATCAGCTTGTTAAAACAAGAAACGATATTCACCTTATTTAAAGATACAGGAATGGGTGGAGATTATTATCAAGTGTTGCTTGCTGGTGTAGTTGTAGTCATTGTAATGGCTTTACTTATATGTTTTTTACGCACACGATTAGGACTTTCTGTTCGTGCCACAGGGGATAATATGGACATGGTTAGAGCATCTTCCATTAACCCGACTTTTACAATAACAGTAGGACTTTTTATAGCAAATGCGCTCACGGCTTTATCAGGTGCAATGGTTGCACAAGCGCAGAAAACTGCCGATATAAACGGGGGGTCAGGAATAGTTGTAATTGGGCTTGCATGCCTTATAATCGGCGAAACTATACTTGGTAGAAAAACGGTAACTAAAGGTGTGTTTGCAGCAATACTGGGCAGTATATTGTATAGATTTATGTATGCAGCAGTACTTCGAACATCAATTATTCCGATTGAAAGCTTAAAATTAGTTACGGCTTTAGTGGTAGCACTTGCAATAGCGATACCAACTATAAAAGGGAAAATTACTTTGGCACAGAGGAAAAATGCTTCTGCATATGGAAGGGGTGGGGTTTAATGCTAAAATTATCTTCAATATCTAAGACATTTAATAAAGGTAGTGCTAATGAAAAAATTGCTGTAAGCAATTTAAATCTTTCCGTAGAAAAAGGCGAGTTCATAACCATTATTGGCAGCAATGGTGCAGGTAAATCAACATTATTTAATGCTATTTCGGGAGATTTTTTTGTTGATGAGGGTGAAATTTCTCTCGATGGCACGGATATTACATTCTTACCTCCATATAAACGAAGCAGAAAAATCGGCAGACTATTCCAAGACCCGATGAGGGGTACTGCTCCAAGCATGAGCATTGAAGAAAATCTTTCACTTGCATATCTTAGAACTGCAAAACACAATAAAGCCTTTTTTAGTTTTGTGAGTAAAAAAGATAGGGATTACTTCAGGGAACATCTAAGCAGATTAAACATGGGACTTGAAGACAGAATGAAGCAACCCGTGGGGCTTCTCTCAGGTGGACAAAGACAGGCACTTACGCTTTTAATGGCTACAATGACCCCACCCAAAATTTTACTGCTTGATGAACATACTGCGGCACTTGACCCACAGACCGCGGAAAAAGTACTAAACCTTACAAAAGAAATCGTTGCTGGGGAAAACCTTACCTGTTTTATGATTACACACAATATGCAGCAAGCACTGGAGCTTGGTAGTAGAACAATTATGATGAATAATGGCAATATAATTCTTGATGTAAAAGGGGAAGAGCGCAAAAATCTTACCGTGGATGATTTAATCAAACGCTTTAAGGATAATTTAAAAGGTGAAGATAGAATATTATTAATATAAAAAGTAGAGTTTCGCAATGCGAAACTCTATTTTTATATCATATTTAATTTTCTAATATGTATTTACAAGCTTATTATCCACAAATAATCTGCATACTATCTTAAAGTTGCCACCAATTGAAACTTTAATCTCTTCACCAGTAGGAAGCTTCCCAAATAATCTTGACTCTGTTTTTAATCCAATTCGTTCATCCTGCAATTCTCCATTGACAAATAATGCCTCGGATGTCATGGTGTTCACTATTAGTATTTTATGACCTCTTACATCGGCTTCCCACTTTTTCATTTTTAACCTCCAAATATCTCAATTTTGTCAAAAAGCAAAATATATAATTAAAGTTTGTATTAATATGTCTATGTATATTAAAGCTTTTATTCTATAAATCGAGGAACTCTTTTTTATTTGATAAAATATTGCAAACAGGGCAGTCTTTTAAAATTTCAATAATCTCTTTCTTTTTATCTTCGCTTATTGTGTCGGACACTATTTCTATTTTCCTAAAAAACTTAGTAACGCCCTCTTCGCTATTATCCATATTAACACTTACGATTACATCATCGTATTTCAGTCCCTCTTTGTTTAACATTTTTCTTGCAGTGAGCTGAATACATCCTGCAAATCCAGCTAAAAGCAGTTGACCGGGACGGAATTCATCACCAGTACCACCAACTTCTACTGGTTGACCAGCTGTAATAGGTTTAATATTTTCGCTACCTACTAATTGCATCTCCGCAATTAATTTTTCTGATTTAGTTTTTGCAATTATCATTTTAAATTCTCCTAATTATTGTTTATTTTTCTACAATGCTATGGATGGGGTAAAAATAATTTTTATTATGCTTGCTGCATAGTTAAAATTAGCTTATAGAATTACTGCTCGTACTCGGCATATAATCTATCAAACTCACTCATTACATGCTCATAAGTTTCCATGGTGATACTTGGCATTCCCTCACCAGTTTCTAAGTTAAGGCCTGGCGCCTCAAATCCTTTTTTAACAGCTTCCTGCATTTCGGCAAGTACATCTTGATTACCTGCTGCAAAGTATGTAGCCATTTGCATAATTCTGCCCGACACTGCCTCAACAGAATAAGCTCCACCTTCGGAAATATTTGCAAGCGCACCTTCGGGAGTTGTGGCAGGGGCGGGGAGTGCGCTCTCTAAACTTCCGAAAATATCTGTAAGTAAAGATGCTGTATCACTACTTATTTCAAAACCATTATAATTAATGTTTGTCCCATTAGCTTGGTTTTGAACAGTCTGTCTTATTACATCAGAAACCATTGCAAGTGTAGATTCTTCTCTTGCTCTGTTGATGTCATTAACTTGCTCAGCTGTGAGCTTTTTGGGTGGGGAATATGTTGTAGTTTCACTAAAGGATGTTTCTTTAACAAAAGTATCCTTACTATTTATAAGCTCTTCGTTTTTCAAAATTTTATCATTAGACTTTAAATCAACCTCTGTATTTACCTTTGCCTGATGGGATTGCAAACTTGAAACTTTAGTAATCATTATTTATTTCCTCCTTATGAAATCTAAGCATTGTATAAACCAACCTTTAAATACTATATCGACTTTTTATAGAAAAGAATAAGTTTTTAAAGACTACTTACATTTGACTGATATAAGCATCAAAATGTAAATTCGCTAAGATAGTCTTGTAGTTCATTTACAAATCGTGAAAGATGAAAACCATCACACACCGCATGGTGCACTTGTATTGCTAATGGTAGCATAATTTTATCACCATCATAAAAATATTTTCCCAATGTAAAAATTGGAGGTAGGTAATCATATCCTTTTTGCAAGTTTAAATTAAAGCCTGTAAAACTTACCCAAGGTATAGAAGAAACATTAAAATAATTCCCACCTATCAGTGGTTTAAAATTGTGAGAATCATCTTTATACTTTAACATATCATCATTATATCTATTTACAAACACTTCAATATCTTCATCATATTCTGTCCATATATTAGTTATTGTTTCTGTTTCATTATGAAAAATTGTATAACAAGGATTTGAATAATCGTAATATCCTATATTACTTTCTTCATCAAAATCCATACGAAACTCTTTATGTGAATTTACAATTTTCGAAAGTGCATAAAGCATCATTGGAAAAAACTTTTGTTGCTTCACTTTAAGGGTTTCAAAGAAATTAGTTATATCTAAATTTACCGTCATACTATATGTGCAAGGCAGAGTATCGAAATATTGATTATAGCAATTTTTTCTGTTCCAACTCTGCATATCAATTTTGTTAAACATTACTAAATACCCCCTAAATTTTATTTATAATTACTTGTGATTTAGAAGGCTGAATTGTTTGTATCAACCATATTATCTCCTATCATTTATTTCTTTTTATAGCCATCAAGATGAGAAGCAAAGAAATGGCTAATTTTTTACAAAAAACAGCTAAACATCTCTGCTTAGCTGTTGACTATTGTCTATCTTGTCTAAAATAGGTACAGTAGTTTGTGTTTTTAAAAAGAAAAAGTATTTTATTGTTATATTACTACAAATTAGTGCCGAATCGTTAATTGCATTATAATTTTATTATACTTTTCTCGCTATCACAAAATGCTTTAAAATCATCTTCAAACATTGGCTTTGCATAATAATAACCTTGCACAATGTCGCAATCTATTTCTTTGAGCATAATTAAATCCTCTAAAGTTTCTACGCCTTCTGCAACTGTTTTTATATTCAAGTCTTTCGATAATCTTATTACACTGGCTACAACAGCTATACTGCGTTCACGAGTTTGTGATGCAGCAAAAAAGCTCCTATCTAATTTCAAAACATCAACGGGCGTGTTTTTTAGCAGCCCTAATGAGCTGTATCCAGTACCAAAATCATCCATAAAGACCTTGAAGCCTACTTTATGCAAATCATTTATAAAGGAGTTTAAATCACAATCAGTACTGAGCATACTTGTTTCTGTTATTTCTATTCCCAAGTATTTAGGATTAACGTCATATTTCTTACATGTCGCCGTTATATTTGAAACAAAATCTGCAGAATATAAATTTTTTCTTGAAAAATTAACCGAGATGGCAAATGGCTTTCTTCCTTCTTTTTCCCACAAACTCAAAAAATTACAAGCTTTTTCAAACATGTACATATCAAGTTTTAATATAAAACCATTTTTTTCAAAGAGTGGAATAAATTCATTTGGAGCTCTAAATCCTGCCGTAGGACTTATCCATCTTACTAACGCCTCAGCAGCAATCATCTCTCCTGATTTCAAACCTAATTCAGGTTGTAAAACCATTTTAAATTCACCATCTATAAGCGCTTTTTCCATAGTGTTTTCGATTTCTTTCGCTTTTATAGCATCGCTTAAATATTCGTTTGTAAAGATACTGGTATGTAATTTTTCTTCCTTTGCTTTGCGGTGAGCAATATTTACTTTCTCGATACATGCTTGAATGTCGGTCAGGTCACCTTCGTTTATGTAATAAAATCCCGAAACTATTCGTAGGTTATATTTAAAATTTTCGCCTAAATTTCTATATAATCTACGCTTATAATCGTCATACCAATTCTCTGTTTCGTCTTTTGAGTATGCTATCAAAGTCAAAAACTCATCATTATATATATGTGAAGATAGGCAGTCATACTTGCCTCCGGATTGAATAGAATCCGCCATGCTTTTGAGTACCTTATCTCCTTCTAAAGCACTAAGGGTTTCATTGACTAATCTAAAGTTTTCTATATCGAATTTTATAAGCAAAAACTTTTTCGTATGATGGTCATTTATAAACTTAGGCGCATCTAATTTAAATTTCAGCAAAGTATTTATTTTTGTAAGTGGTGAAATATAGGCAATTTCTTCAAGATTTTTAAGATGTTTACGGCGATTTAGCCCGATAAAATAAGCAAACAAACATATAATTAATATCAAAGAAGAAGACATAATTGCACTCACAATTATAATATGGTTTGTAGTAGATTGAATGATTGTTTCAGGGATAATCGACATAATGGACCAATCTTTTACACCAACAGATGTATAAATTACTCGATACACTTCTCCATTAAACTCAATTTTCTTCTCCCCGTCACTCGTGTTTGATATATCTGTTTTAAGCAAGTCAAATTGATCATAATCCATTAAATTAAAATTAGATATGACATCAAATACATTTTCATGGGGAACAAAATATGTATTATCGACTCCGTTTGAAATTATGTTACCTTCGCTATCAATCAAAAGATTTGCAAAAATTCCATCAATGGGGTTTGCAAAAATATCATTAAGTGTATCCACATAATTAAGCCCTGCTAATACTCCGCGAATTTCGCCATTCGCAATCATCGGTGTTGAAATAACTATAGTACTAATCCCATTTTGATCAGTAGCAATTAATTCACTTATTGTAGTTTCACCGCTCATAGCATTTTGAAAATATGCTTCCTCATATGCATCGCCAACATTCCCGTCACTTCCCACTGCATAGCCATATGGATTTATTACCATTACATAATATGCATCGCCAACATTCCCGTCACTTCCCACTGCATAGCCATATGGATTTATT
>CAYJIJ010000088.1:5721-7839 GCA_964370185.1 uncultured Oscillospiraceae bacterium | reverse complement strand
TTTCGTATTATTTTGTATTGTGCAGGGTCTGCGGTGATGGGGTGGATTTTCCACAGAATTTGAAATTTTGCATAATTTCCGATAAAGCAATGGGAGCGAAATCTGCCTTTTAAAAGGCGGGGGCATTAGTGGCTGAAAAGGTGGAGCACCAATGAAAAGTAGGGATTTTCAAGGGGGCGCTGACCCCTTGAATCGAATGAAGAGGGTCTTAGGGAGAACATTCGAGAGTTCTCCCTAATCGTTCTTTGGTTACTTTCTGTCGACACAGAAAGTAGACTGGGGGATTACCTCTGTTTATAGCTTTTCGCTATCATTGTAGGGGGCAAAGCCCCTTAATACATCTAAGACACCGCATAATATTATTGAGTAGATTTAAGATTGTGCGTCATCCTCGGGCGAACACACAGGTTCGCCCCTACAATTGGGTTTGCTGCATCCTCTATCGTGGCTTCGCCTATATGTTTATGGGGCGTTGCCCCATGCCCCATAATTTTTTGAAAAAAATTAAGTAAAACTTTATTTTTCCCCATTTTGTTCGCTACAAAAATATAAATACTCGTTAATAAAGTATACCACAGAGAAAATAATATTCAAAGCAATTTCAGCAAGCAAAGAAACCATCTTTTATTAAAACAAAGCATAAAAACATACAAAAGGCATATATATTAACAGCGTTACCTCCGCCGTAGCAGGGGTAACGCTGTAATAATTAGTTTATTTTGCTTTATATTTTGTTAGTGGGGCGGTGGTTATCTTCCCAGTGAAAAAACTCTACGAAATATATTCAATCTTATCCGCTGCATATTCTTCTAAAATAGCTTCGTCCACTGCGCTCTCTGGGAGCACTTCCACGCCTTTAGTTAGTAGCATATCGGCAAAATCGTCCGAGTGCATATATAGTGCGATGGAGTATTTTACAAGCTCTAAGTTTTCAGGATTTGAGGCAGGGTCCTGCTTTTGCAGTAACATTATGCTGTATTCATCCTGATATATAAAATATTCGCCGTATTCGCTCTCTTCAAGCATTGTAGTAAATTCGGGGCTTATGGATACCGATTCTTTATTCATGAGTTGTGCAATTTCGCTTCCCTCTTCGGGGATAATGTCTTCATTGCCAAGGCGTGTTTCGCTCTCTACAATTATATTGTAAAAGCTCTCGCCCTGCATCAGTCTGTCGTAATAACCATCGACAATCGCTCTTTCAGCGGCAATTGTTGCCTCGTCATATGCTACGCCCTCGGCATCGGAAAGGGGTAGATTTATAAAGCTTAGATAATAAAAATATTCCTCAAGCCCTTCGCTGTACTCCTCGGCTGTTGGCTCAAGCTCTCCGCCCACACCGTAGTAGTGGTTGAAAAGGCTGTTTTTCTTAAGGGAATTGAGGGTGATTTGCTCAAAATCGGACTCGCTTATCCCCAATGGCTCAAAGGCTTGTGCGTAGCCATAATCGTTCCAAAGTGCCGAGGATTGTTCTTCGCCTTGGGCAAGTTCTTCTTCTGTGAGAGAAAGCCCGAGTTCTTCAAAGAGTGTTTCCCCTGCAATGTATTCCTGCATGTATCTCATGGCAGTGTCTTCTATCCAGTCATAGGCAGGTGTGCCCTCAACTGTTGCGGCTGAAAGGTCGGTCACATCGCCACCCTCTGCCGAAATTAGCATCAGCGCTTCCGCTTGTGCTACCTGCATTTCATATAGATATATTCCGGTGGAGATGTTTTCGCCGTCCACAGTGGCAAAAGCTGTGCCCTCTTCGCCGCCTTCGGCTGGGTCGGTACTGCTACATCCTGCCGTGACCATCATCATTGCCGTTAGGAAAAGCGCTGTTAATTTTTTTGATTTAATCATTGAATGTCCCTCTTATTCTTTCGTCTTTTAAAGTTTACACAAAATTCGCCAGTGGAATTAATTGCCATAGATTATAATAGTATTGCTCTTTTTTCTTACCTGCTACGCAATAGGTGGGTGTGGTGTGGTGCTTTCGCTTCTTGCTGACTTCTTTTTCCATATATCTCCCCGCCAACGGCGGGGAGATATATAATAGATATTTTCGGTTGCCAGTACTGTGGCGAGAAAATGGGCATAAAAATAATAAATACATTAGTATACTTATTAGATTTTAGC
>CAYJIJ010000088.1:0-5621 GCA_964370185.1 uncultured Oscillospiraceae bacterium | reverse complement strand
TTAGTATACTTATTAGATTTTAGCGGTAAAAGATGTGTATTAAATCTCAATCTTTAGATTGCGATTTAATCTGCCATCAGTTTCGGTTCTTGCATGAAGTGCGAGGAGAAAATGGGCATAAAAATAATAAATACATTAGTATACTTATTAGATTTTAGCGGTAAAAGATGTATTTATTATGTTCTCAATCATTAAAATTATGTGAATTTTTAAATTTTTTTCAAAAAAGCCTTGATTTTTTGTTGATTGATATGTAAAATGTTAGTTAGCACTATGAGTATACGAGTGCTAATAATTTATACATCATTAAATTTTTATATGGAGGAAATATTAATTATGACAGTTAAACCACTCGCAGACCGTGTTGTAATCAAGATGGTCGAAGCAGAAGAAACCACAAAAAGCGGCATCATTCTCTCGGGAAGTGCAAAGGAAAAGCCACAGGTTGCAGAAGTAGTTGCAGTAGGCCCCGGCGGAGTTGTTGATGGCAAGGAAGTTAAAATGGAATTATCCGTTGGCGATAAAGTGCTAATCAGCCAATATGCAGGCACAAATGTTAAGCTTGATGGCGTGGAGTACACAATTTTGCGTCAGTCGGATGTTTTGGCGATAGTTGAGTAATATACATATTAATTAGATTAAAAAGATGTGGAGTGCATAATGAATAATGAAGAGATAAATGCCACACTCTGGCGGCATATTTAATATTTTCACTATTCATTCTTCACTTATCACTGCGAGTGCGCTTCGCACTTGACTATATATACAATTTAGGAGGAAAATAGAAATGGCAAAATTAATCATATACGGCGAAGAAGCAAGAAAATCCCTACAAGCAGGTATCGACCAGCTTGCGGACACAGTAAAAATCACACTCGGCCCAAAGGGTAGAAATGTAGTGCTTGATAAAAAATACGGCTCCCCACTTATCACAAACGACGGTGTGACAATCGCTAAAGAAATCGAGCTTTCCGACCCCTTTGAAAACATGGGCGCACAGCTTGTAAAAGAAGTTGCAACTAAGACAAACGACGCAGCAGGCGATGGCACAACAACAGCTACACTCCTTGCACAAGCACTTGTTCGTGAGGGAATGAAGAATGTTGCGGCTGGTGCTAATCCAATGGTGCTTAAAAAAGGTATCCACAAAGCGGTTGATGCGGCAGTTGAAGCGGTAAAAACAAATTCCAAGAGCATCAGCGGCACAGCGGACATCGCAAGAGTTGCTACTGTTTCTGCGGCGGATGAATTTGTGGGCAAGCTAATTGCAGACGCTATGGATAAGGTTACTTCAAACGGCGTTATCACAGTTGAAGAGTCCAAAACAGCCGATACATACTGCGATGTTGTTGAGGGTATGCAGTTTGACAGAGGATATATCACACCTTACATGGCTACCGATATGGACAAAATGGAAGCTGTTATCGATGATGCATATGTTTTAATCACCGATAAGAAAATTGCTTCCGTGCAGGAAATTCTGCCCATCTTAGAGCAAATTGTACAGTCGGGCAAAAAGCTTGTTATAATTGCTGAAGACATCGAGGGCGAAGCACTTTCCACCCTCATTTTAAATAAACTAAGAGGCACATTTGTATGCGTGGGCATTAAAGCTCCTGGCTTTGGCGACAGAAGAAAAGAAATGCTCAGAGACATTGCAGTGCTCACAGGCGGTGAGGTTATCACTTCCGAGCTTGGCTTAGAGCTAAAAGACGCTACAATGGAAATGCTTGGCCGTGCAAAACAAATCAGAGTGGGCAAGGAAAACACTATTATAGTTGACGGCGAAGGCGATAAAGCTGAGATAGAAGCAAGAGTTAACCAAATCAAGGCGCAAATTATTGAAACCACTTCCGAGTTCGACACTGAAAAGCTTCAAGAAAGACTTGCAAAACTCGCAGGCGGTGTTGCTGTAATCAGAGTTGGTGCGGCTACTGAAATCGAGATGAAAGAAAAGAAACTCCGCATTGAAGACGCACTTGCGGCTACTAAAGCGGCTGTTGAAGAGGGAATTGTTGCAGGGGGCGGTATCGCACTGCTAAACACAACTTCCGCAGTTGAAAAAATGCTCGATAGCTGCGATGGCGACGAAAAGACAGGTGTTAAAATCGTGCTTCGTGCGCTTGAAGAGCCAATCCGTCAGATAGCGGCGAATGCAGGCCTTGAGGGTTCTGTTATAATCGACACTATCAAAAGAGCAAACAAAGTTGGATACGGATTTGACGCATACAACGAAGAATATAACGACATGATGGAAATCGGCGTAGTAGACCCTACAAAGGTAACAAGAAGCGCTCTACAAAATGCGGCTTCAGTAGCGGCAATGGTGCTTACAACCGAATCCCTCGTGACCGACGAAAAAGAAGAAAACCCAATGCCAGCAATGCCAAACCCAGGCATGGGCGGCATGTATTAATCGGTATTAAATTAAATGAAATCCACCGCTTCGGCGGTGGATTTTTTTGTGGGTGTGGGTTTTCACACTTTTAAAATTCTGCAGGGTCTACTGGCGTGGGTGGATATGCTCCTACAATAGGCTTTTCGCTTTGAATTGTGCGTGCTCGGTGATTTTGGTGTAGATTTTCCACATTATTTTTGGTTTTGCGTAATCTGCGGTATCATTGTAGGGTCACGGCTTGCCGTGACCGATTGTGTGCAGGTGTTTTATGGTTTCGTGATATCCTACGGGCATGGAAAACCATGCCCCTACAATGATTTGCGGTTTTGCTTTGCATGGTTGGTGATTTTGGTGTAGGATTTTCCGCATTGGTTTGGGGGTTGTTCTTGGTCTGCGGTGGTGGGGTGGGGCTGATGCCCACATCGACCATGACGCACAGGAAATCTTGGACGGGTCGATGTGGGCATCGACCCCTACTGCATTCTTTTGGGTTGTGATAATCCTCGGGCGAACACACAGGTTCGCCCCTACTGTATTTTTTATCGCTTCGACCCACACCCCAAGATTTTTTGAAAAAACCCTGTAAAACTTTAATCCGTTTCGCCATCGGCGAAACTCCTTAACTTTTCACTATTCACTATTCACTTTTCACTAAAAGAACTCTCCGCTCTTTTGCTCCTAAAAAATTGCTACATTCTTTTTTAGGCTTCGCCTTTCTATTCATGGGGCTTTGCCCCATACCCCATGATTTTTTGTAAAAAATCAAGTAAAACTTTATTTTTGCTATTATATCGCCAGTGTCAAAATAAAATTTACTGCCATACATAATGCAAAACCCACCACTGTCGGAAGTGCCGCCGCTATCAGCGTCCATTTAAGGCTTCCGCTCTCTTTTTTTATCGTGAGCAGTGTTGTCGAGCATGGCCAGTGTGCCACCGAAAATATGAGGGCACAAACCGCCGTTTTCACCGTCCAGCCATTTGCTATAAAAATTTCCCCAAGCGAGGAAAGACTCTCCGCCTCGGCGAGTGAGCCAGTGGCAAGATAACCCATCAGCATTATTGGCACCACAATTTCATTAGCAGGAAAACCCAAGATAAACGCCATAAGTATTACCCCGTCAAGCCCTATAAGCAGGGCGAAAGGCTCAAGAAAATTCGAGAAATGTACTATTAAATTCACACCGTCAATATGGATATTAGCCATAAGCCATATCACACCCCCAGCAGGTGCCGCCACGGCAATGGCACGCATGAGGACGAAAAGTGTTCTGTCAAAAACTGAAGTGATGAGCACTCTGCCAATGTCCGGTTTGCGGTAGGGAGGGAGTTCAAGCACGAATGAGGAGGGTTCACCTTTTAGTAATGTTGCAGTTAAAAGCTTTGCGCTGAGCATCGAAAGCATTACCCCAAGGCAGATTACAAATGTGAGTATCACCGCCGAAAAAAGTCCGCCAAAAAGTGATAGCATACCGCTGAAAAATATCGTAGATATCATTATTATGGTGGGAAATCTGCCGTTGCAGGGCATAAAATTATTTGTGAGTATCGCAATTAGTCGCTCTCTGGGAGAGTCGATAATCCTTGCGCCAATTACCCCCACGCTATTGCACCCAAGCCCCATGCATAATGTGAGCGATTGTTTACCACAAGCACCGCATTTTTTAAAGCTGTTATCTAAGTTAAAGGCTACCCTCGGCAAATAACCGAAGTCCTCGAGCAGTGTGAACATAGGAAAAAATATCGCCATAGGTGGGAGCATCACCGAAATTACCCACACGAGCACCCGATAACAACCCTCGGTTAAAAAACTCACTATCACAGGGGGCACTTTTATAAATGTAAGCGCTTCTGCAATGTAGCTTTCGGGGATGAAGAGTAGCTCTGCAAGCATGGCGGAGGGGTAATTTGCACCGACGACTGTTATCCAAAGCACCATGGCGAGTAAAAACACCATAAAGGGCATGGCGGTGTATTTCCCCATTAAGAGCCTATCGAGTTTTCTGTCGAACCTATGGCAGTTCTCCTGTTTTTTCACCACTTCGTTTTCCATCGCCTCGGCGGTGAGCACTATCGAGCGCACGATTATATCGGAGCAGTTTTTCTCTTTTAAATACTTCTCCTTTAAAATCTCTACACAGCCATCAAAAAATCCTCGTGAAACCTCTATGTAATCGCAGATTTTATCCGACATTTCTTTTTTATCCTCTAAAAGCCTCAGCGCAATCCAACGATTTTTAAGCTCGGTGTAATTATACATAGCAATTTCTTCCGAAAGCAGTGAAACTGCCTCCTCCAATGCCTTTGGGTAACTAACAGCCGTGGAGGTATTGCTGTAATTTTCGGCTAAAACCTCCTCTATCGCCTCGCAGATATCCTCGGCACCACTTCCACTGCGTGCAACTATTCCCACCACTTTGGTGGAGAGTAGCTCGGAAAGCTTTTGTATATCCACTCCCATCCCTTTTTTCTCGGCTTCATCCATTAAATTAACCGCCACAACCACCCTATCGCAAATTTCCCCAATCTGCAAAACAAGATTTAAATTGCGCTCTAAACAGGTGGCGTCACAAACAATAACCACCGCATCGGGTTCGCCAAACGCTAAAAATTCGCAGGCGATTTCCTCTTCTAAAGAGCCTGATAAGAGCGAATATGTGCCGGGGAGGTCTACCACGGAGTAGGTTTTATCGCAGTAATTAAAACTGCCATCCGCCACCGCCACTGTTTTCCCAGGCCAGTTGCCTGTGTGCTGTCTTAGGCCTGTTAGTCTGTTAAAAAGTGTGCTTTTGCCCACATTGGGATTGCCTGCAAGTGCAATTATCGGTAATACTTCACCGTTTTCGGATTTTGGTGATGGCGAAAATTCATAGTTTTCCAAGTTACAAAAACCCCTTTCGGTTGTATATTTATTAAAGACGGCTTACTTTTATGTCCTTGCAGTCCTCGAGCCGCAGGGCAATGACGGCACCACGCACCATAAAGGCGATGGGGCTTTTGTGCGGACTAATATACAGGCATTTAATTTTGGTATGCTCGATAAGACCCATGTCTTGAAGACGGCGCCTTATACGCTCGCCACAGTGAAGCTTTTCTATTCGGTAATTTTCCCCCACAACCGCATGGGAAAGAGTGTATTCATTCATAATGTACCTCCCTCAGGCGAGAAATCACCCATTTATCTATTTTATTCTATTCAGAAAAAGCGGAAAGGGTGAGGGGGG
>CAYJIJ010000087.1:0-7881 GCA_964370185.1 uncultured Oscillospiraceae bacterium | reverse complement strand
AGTGCGACATTTCCACATTTAAGGCACTCAGCCAGCTGAGAATATCACTATATACCTCGGCACGATTTACTTCATTTAGCATTTCGTGCCTGCCGTTTGGATATAATACACAGCTTAGATTTAGCACATCCGCTTTGCGGTATTTCACTTCAACTTTCCTCACGCCCTTACCACAATCGCCCACGGGGTCTTTATCGCCTGCAAAGAGATATATTGGTAGACTTTTGGGGGTGTGCAGAAAAGTGTCGCTCGCATTTGATATGTATATAAGCGAAAACAAATCCCTAAAAGCCGAGGCAGTAAAAATAAAACTATTACTTGCATCCTCAGATTTTGTTTTGGCTACATTTGCATCCGAAGAGAGCCATTCCTTGCCCGTATTGCCATCAAAGCCTTTATTGTAGCTTCCAAACACAAGCTTATTAAGCCTCTTAGAGCGGTGGTACTCGCCTTTGGTGCGGGATATTATCTCCGCCAGTTTTATAGCAGGATATATGTCCCTTTTAGCTGTTCCAGTACCGCTTATTAAAAGACCTTTTATTGCTTCACCATGCTTTGAGGCATATATTCTTGCTACAAAGGAACCCATGCTGTGGCCGAGAAGATATATTGGCAGTGAAAAAAACATATCGTCAAGTATTCGAGTAAATCTATATGTATCCTCCACAAGGTATTTCCAACCACATCTGTGCGCAAAATAGCCTTTTTCTTCTTTTGTTGGTGCAGTGGCGCCATGCCCTAAATGGTCGTGCCCAGCGGCTATATATCCGTTTTCGGCAAGGTGTATCATAAAATCCCTGTACCTGCTTATATCCTCGCACATGCCATGGGTTATTTGCACGACACCCTTTGGCTCGGTGTGTGTTGGTATATAGGCAATCGCCTTTATTACATGCACCGCATCAATACTCTTAAATTCTATCTGCTTTAGCTGATAGGGCAATTTAGCACACCTCCCAATTCACATATTGAGAGCGCTGCGCCGAATTTAACCCTCTTGCCACACTTAGTGTGCCTGCGGCATCGACGGTGAAAAACTTAATATGGGTAAACTTACTCCAGAGTTTATATATAATTGACTCTTTGCCCGCTGGAAGTCCAGTGAGCACATTTGACACTTTATGCTTCTTTATATGTTCTATTAAAGCCTTGTAGGGGGACTCAGTATATTCAACATTCATCTGTCCGCCATGTAGCTTTGAAACAGTGAAAAGGTATTCAAGCGCATCTGGGTTGGTGGGGTATTCAGAGCTTATTATGCTAACAATTTGCAGTTTGGTAGAGGTTAGGTCAGCCACTGTTTTTCCGCTTTTGATTATTCTTTCACAGCTAAACTGATCCGTTACGCAGACAAGTGTAATTCGTTCTTTTTTTGTATCTAAATTTAAAGAGCTTGGTTTTTCCTGCATTATAGCACCTCACTTTAATAATTGTGGTTTAAGCCTAATCGCCAGTATTCTTTGCTTTTGCACACTCCGCATCATAGGGTGCACTACAAGAATGAATTTTGCGTATCTTTCTTATTTATATTCATTCTCAATATAATTGTACTATAAATTTGTGAATAAACCGTTACCTTTTGGTGAAAGTGACTGTAAAATAAATACAGCGTTTTTTATTTAAAACGACGATTGGCAGGACTACTTGCAAAAAATGTGAAAAATGGCACATTTATTTATTGATGCAATTGTGTTAGTATTGCTTTAGAAGCATACAAATTTTAATACCAATATCATTTTTAGGAGGAAGAAAAATGAGAAAACTGATAACCGCTTTTTTAACTGTTTGGATTGTTTTAACTTTGTCAGCTTGCACCAATTCACAGGAGAGTGGGGCAGAAGTAAGTACGGGCGATAATCAAAGTGAAAGCTCTTCTCAGGCAAGCACTGAAATCCCTTCACAGGTAAGTGTCGACGATAGCTCATCTAAGGAAAGTGCTCCAGTCGAAATTGAAATAGACTACACCCCCTACTCTGCGCTATTAAATGCATATGAGCTCGACTATAATATCCAAAATGTGAATGGCACCGACTACGAAGTGACGGGTATGACAATTCTGCCTACAAACCCTGAGGATGCAGAAAATGGTCTTGTTGATGCAAGTGGGTTTTGCTATGCGAATTTAGTGGATTTTGACAACAATGGCGTTTTAGAGCTTGTAATCATTGCTTATGATGAGCAGGAGCGAGTTTATGATGAAGATTTTGGTTATGGAGATAAAATTCACATTGATGAGCTAAAGTATCCTTATATAATGAAAGTCTATACAATTATGCAGGAGGGCGGGCTAACATTTCTCGGCAGTTTGCCACTCTCCCAATTAGAGCTACCAGTATCACAACATTATGGCATAGAGTACATAGTTTCAGAGGATAAAACATATATCAGGCAAAGCCGTGTGTCGAATTCAGACGAAGTAGAAATAAGATATTATGGGCTTGCTGATGGATATTTTGGGGTGCAACTATTCTTTGCACAATACAGCGATGGGACAGCTTTAAGCAGGGGAGAAGTCTATACTTTCGAAGAATATGAGGCACTCACAGCAAGCTATGGAGAAAGCGAAGTTCATCTTATACAAAATTTAGATGAGGATAATTTGAGGAGCCTCGAAGAGCTAAATGATAAGACATTTAGCTTTTTAGAAGAATATCCTACCGACAATTTTACAGATTACAGCGGCGCATATAATGATGGTCAATTTTATTATTTTGAGCATAATTCTGAGGAGCGTTCTCCTCCAGAGCTCGTTATTAAAGAGTATTACGAGGCTTTAACCACAAGAGATTATGATACTCTTTATGAAATTATGGCAAATGATGAAATGATTGAGAATTACAAATTATGGCACAGCTCAGATACACATACCTATGTGCCAGGGTATGTTATAACTCAGCTTAGATATGTCGAGCTTGAGAATATTGTAAGGGATGACATGGAAACATATATTGGCGATTTAATAAATGGGCTATATGGCAAAGATGTGACTATAATGTATGCCGCTGTCAATGAAATACTCGACCCACACACTGCTCAGCTCGGCCTTCAAGTTGCTGGTGATATTTATGACACCTATTATATTCTCTCAAGCGAAGACGATAGCGGAGAAAACTGGCAGATTGAAGAGATTGTGGATAATAAATTCTTTTGGGGTTAATAGACTGCTTTTTATTAATATCATTTTCTAAAATATAAGACCTTACCGCCATGTGGTAAGGTCTTATGTAATGTTAGAAATTTATGCATATAATAATTTCTTTACTTAAAAGGACGCTCGCACTGACATAATCGGTGCGAGCGTCCTATTTAATTTAATGTGGAAAAAGTGCCTGCTACATGTGATGCTCACCCATATCGGAGTGCCCCCACAGATACGCCTAAATCGGGTAACAGGATTTTTCCACTAAAACGAGTATATCACATTTCATGGTGTGGAAAATATTGCCTAATTATTTTTCAGTATCTCCCCACGCCGTAGGCAGGCGGAGATGCAAAGATAGTTTTATACATATTAGAGTTGCAGAGTTTTAGATAAATCTAAAAGCTTTTATAAGCCTTCACTATCGCCTCGGCTGTAAGGCCAAATTTTTCAGCAAGAGGGCCTTGTGTTCCCGATTCACCAAAAACATCCTTAACGCCCACACGGCGAAGTTTTGCGCCACCGTTTTCCGAGATAACCTCAGCAACTGCGGAGCCAAGTCCACCTATGATATTGTGGTCTTCAGCTGTGATGATTTTGCCCGTCTTTTCTGCGTATTTTTTTATTAGTTCTGCATCAATTGGCTTTATGCTCGCCATGTCTATAACTGCGGCATTCACTCCCATGCCAGATAGCTCTTCAGCCGCCTGCATTGCACGGGAAACCATATCACCTATTGCAATAATAGTTACATCGTCTCCATCACGCAGAAGATTTCCCTTGCCAAACTCAAAGCTTGCAGTTTCTTTTGTGTAAATCGCAGGTGTAGCCTTTCTGCCAAATCTGAGGTAGACGGGGCCGTTATAATCGAGTGCCGCCTTTACTGCGTGGTAAACGCTTTCTTCATCGCATGGCACTACAACCCTCATTTCAGGCACTGTGCGCATGAGGGAAATATCCTCGATACACTGATGTGAAGCGCCATCTTCACCGATTAAAATCCCTCCGTGGGTAGCGCCTATTTTAACATTTAATTTTGGATATGCAATGGAGTTTCTAATCTGCTCATATGCCCTACCTGCTGAAAACATCGCAAATGTGCTTGCAAAAACTGTTTTCCCAGTGGTTGCCATACCTGCCGCTGTGCCCATCATATCGCACTCGGCAATACCTATATTAAAAAATCTCTCGGGATATTTTTTCTGAAATCTCGCCGTTTGAGTGGTTTTTGAAAGGTCGGCGTCGAGCACTAAAAAATCATATTTCTCGGCATACATAGCCAAAGCTTCACCGTATGCTTCCCTTGTTGCTAAATTAGCCATTATTTACCCTCCTTTATTTCTGCAACTGCCTGTGCGTATTGCTCGTCATTCGGTGCAACACCGTGCCAGCTTGGATTGTTTTCCATAAAGGAAACGCCCTTGCCTTTTACAGTGGTTGCAATAATTGCAGTTGGTTTTCCTTTAAAGCTTTTCGCCTGCTCTATTGCATTATCAATTTCCTCGAGATTATGTCCGTCTATCTTAATTACATTCCAACCAAAAGCGGCAAATTTTTCAGATGGGCAAGAAACATCCATAACCTCTTTAACTGCACCGTCTATTTGAAGACCGTTGTAGTCTAAAAACATTGTGAGATTATCAAGCTTGTAATGAGCCGCAGTCATTGCCGCTTCCCAGATTTGCCCTTCTTGAATTTCTCCATCACCGCATATGCAGTAAACTCTGTAATCGGCTTTGTCGTACTTCGCCGCCATCGCCATGCCATTAGCCGCCGATAAGCCCTGCCCAAGTGAGCCGGTGGACATATCTACGCCCGGAGTTTTAATAAGCGAGGGGTGCCCTTGCAGATGGCTTCCTGATTTTCTGAATGTTTTTATATCCTCTTTTGGGAAATATCCTTTCAGAGCAAGTGCCGCATAATATGCTGGGGAAGCATGCCCTTTAGAGAGAACAAATCTATCCCTGTTTGGGTCTTTTTCATTTTCGGGGGAAATTCTCATATGCCCAAAAAACAACATCGCCATTATGTCGCATATCGAGAGCGAGCCTCCTGGATGTCCACTGTTTGCCGCATGAACCCCCTCGAGGGAGAGCAAGCGGAGCTCTTTAGCTATTTCTTTATATTTTGCGTAATCGGTCATAATAGTCTCCTTTCATATTCACCGAGTTTTACTATCCTATCTCACTTTAGCGGCGTAATCAGCCACTAAAGTAACAATATTTTTTACATCGTCACCGTTTACATTATTGCTTGTTACAAAGCGGTATTCCCCTGCCATTTCTCCATAAATCTTCACACCATTTTCATGCATGAATTTTACAAAGTCGGCTTCTTTAAATCCATCTATATCAACTTTGAAGAATACCATATTGATTTTCACCTTGCTAAGGTCACTTGTGATGCCATCTATTTCTGATAGCATTTCACCGAGCAGACGAGCGTTTTCATGGTCTTCATGAAGTCTTTCTACCATAGTGGTGAGCGAAATTAGTCCACAAGCTGCAAGTACTCCTGCCTGACGCATACCACCACCGAGGATTTTTCTATTATAGCGTGCTTTGTCTATAAACTCCTTACTGCCGCAGAGCAGAGAGCCAACGGGCGAGCAAAGCCCTTTTGAAATGCAGAACATAACACTGTCTGCACAGTCCGCAATCTCTTTTGCGCTTACACCGAGTGCGAGTGCGGCATTAAATATTCTCGCCCCATCCAAATGCACTAAAAGCCCTAAGTCCTTTGCGGTTTGGTAGGAGTTTTTCATTATCTCCATCGGCACCACATCGCCGTTACAAAGAGCGTTTTCAAGGCATAGTAGTGAAGTTTTAGGATAGTGGAGATTTCCACTCGGACGCACTTTGCGTTTTATATCTTCTGGGTATATATAAGTGTCTGCATTTTCCACAAGGCTTAAATTAACCCCCGATAAAATTGCAGGCGCACCGCCCTCAAATCTCACAATATGGCTATCGGTTCCTGCTATGATTTCTTCCCCCCTGCTTGTGTGGGTCATAATAGCAAGCTGATTGCCCATTGTGCCCGACGGCACAAATAATGCCGCTTCCTTGCCCATAATTTCAGCGGCAAGTGCTTCAAGGCGATTTATCGTAGGGTCGTCACCATATACATCATCGTCCACCTCTGCGTTTGCCATGGCTTTGCGCATCTCTTCGGTGGGTTTTGTGGTGGTGTCGCTCCTTAGGTCTAAAAAATTCAATTTTAGTGCCTCCCAATGATTATTTTTTATAGGTATAAGAACATATTATATCGTTATTAAAAAATAGTCAATAGCAGTCTTTTACAAGTGTGGACAAAATCGCCCATTTCTTTTTAAACATGCCCATAAAAATCTCTGTGCACTAAAACAGACATAGCATAATCCATAAGCGTGCTCCAGCTCAGCACGGGAATATCCACCTCTCGCTGTATCGCCCTGCCAAAGACGGGAAAGCCCGTACATTCAAGCACTAATGCGCCCATGTCTGGGTTTTTATCCACATAGTCCTTGCATGCAGCGACAAATTGCTCTTCTGCTTTTTGATAATTGCAATGCCCCACATCACGCACCCTATGATCCCATAGATTGCTAAATTCCTTCACTTGATAATCGTCCTGCGCTCCTGCAATTAGTAGTCTCTCTCTATCTTCCACCCCTACTGCGGTAAGCACTTCGTCGGACATGGCTGATTTATGTGCACACATTATGCCCACTTTTTTCTTTGGGCTGAGTGTTCTCTGCATCCATGCCACCTGTAAAAGTGAAGACATGAAGACGGGAATGTCTAAAGCTTCCGCCATTTCCTTTTGCAAAAGCCCAAAATATCCGCACTCGCCGATAATCGCCTTACATCCTAAGTCCTCGAGATATTTCCCCGCTTCTATTGCCGCATTTAGGCAGAAGTCTTTATCGGGGTTAAGTATTAGCGTTTCGTTGTCCACACCCTTTGCCACACGATACTGCAAATTATAGGGAAATGCACTTGCGTTTCTAACATCTCCCGGAAAAGCTGGGAAAACCGCATCAAATAAAATAACTCCAAGTCCCATTCCATAGCATCTATGAGCCTTGCGTGAGGTTATGTTTTTTATATTTGGGTCGTGCATCATAAAACTTCTCCTCTGTAAATATTATTCCACTCAATTATAACTTAAAGTTGGCAAAAATACAAACCAAAATGTTGCAAAAAATTGCATCTTTTTTATTTTGCTTTCAGCTTTTAAAAGATAAAACAGGGGCATCTCCACCGCAAAAGCGGAGAAACACCCCATGCTCGCTTATTAGCTATTTAACACTTTTGGCTCTTATGAGCTTAAATATATAGAGCAGTATCTGAAATGCAAAACAGAATACTCCTAAGTATACCGAAAGTCCGATTTTCATAAGCATATATATTATAAAAGCTGGACCGCTCATGAGAAACGCTGGTAGCCACTGCTCTATATAGGTGATAAGCGCCCAACCAAATGGCACGAAAAAGAAGAATATGTAAAACGGCATTGTTTGAGAAAATCCATCGTAATCACCTGCTGCCAACACCCCAGTATAGAGTGTCCCCAATATGGCGGAGCAGATAATGCCTTTTAAAATTGCTGTTAAAAATTCTTTATTCGTGTCGATAAGCGCCTCGGCTTTTCGGTTTTTAGACATCTCTACTTCATGCATTTCATCCATAGCCACACATTCGTCGCAGGCACAGGGGGTGTATTTAGCGGCACATTCTTTGCAAAGTGATTTGCCACAG
>CAYJIJ010000086.1:0-7899 GCA_964370185.1 uncultured Oscillospiraceae bacterium | reverse complement strand
GCTTAGTTTATTCTAAGCTATTTTTTAATGTTGTTCGGTTTTCAAGGTCCAAGTTGCTTCAACAGGTGAAGCTTTTATATTCTATCACAAAACGAAGTGTATGTCAACTACTTTTTTCTTTCTTTTTTCGCTGAGTTTTATTCTGTTTTGTCACCGCTCTTTCGAGACAGCTTATTTATATTATCACAACGGGATGCCTATGTCAACACTTTTTTTATCTTTTTTTATTTTAAAAACTATTGCCTTTAAAAACCCTTTTAATATATAATAGGTATAATATCTTAAATATTCGGAGGTTAACCCATGCCTATTAATATACCAAATGATTTACCCGCTGCAAAAACTCTTTCCGACGAGAACATTTTTATAATGTTTGAAAGCAGGGCTGAGCATCAAGACATCCGTCCGCTAAACATTGCTATACTAAATTTGATGCCAACAAAAATCGAAACCGAAACCCAACTCCTCAGACTTTTAGGAAATTCACCCTTGCAGGTGACCATAGATTTGATACATATGTCCACCCATAAATCTAAAAACACCTCTCAGGAGCATCTTTTAAAATTCTACAAGACTTTTGAGGATATAAAAGACAACCACTACGATGGACTGATAATCACCGGAGCTCCTGTTGAAACAATGGAATTTGAAAAGGTTAATTACTGGGAGGAACTTTGTTCCATTATGGAATGGAGTAAGCGCAATGTATATTCCACCCTGCATATTTGTTGGGGCGCACAGGCAGGGCTTCACTACCATTATGGGATTAATAAGTATTTGCTTCCTCAGAAAATGTTCGGTGTGTTTAAGCATAATATACTAAGTTATAACCACCCACTTCTAAGGGGGTTTGACGATATATTCTTAGCTCCGCACTCCCGTCATACCGAAATAAAGGCGGAAGATATTCTATCCACCGACGGTTTAGAGCTTCTCTCCACTTCAAAGGAAGCTGGCGTTTATATTGTATCGAGTACAAACGGCAGGCAGTTTTTCGTGACAGGACATTCCGAGTATGAGCTTGGTACTCTTTCGAGGGAATACTTTAGGGATGTGGATAAAGGACTTGATATAAATGTTCCTTGCAATTATTTTATTGATAACGACCCTAAAAACCCACCATATCACAGCTGGCGTTCCCATGCGAATTTAATATTTTCAAACTGGCTGAACTACTTCGTGTATCAAGACACACCATTTGACCTCGACAATATGCCCGCACTCTAATTTTAACTTTTTTACTGCGTCAAAGATGCTAAATTTATTAGTGTGGAGGTTTTATAATGCATTCACAATTTACTTTATCACTCATTTGGCTTCTCTGGGGAATAATAGGACTTTTAGGATTTTCTAAAATTGCTCCTAAAAAGTTCAAAAACAAACCTTGGACAAAGCAGTACATAAAATACAGTAGCTTTACTTGGATCATATTCGGCCTGCCCTACCTTTTATTTGCTTCGGTTGTGGGCGCCGAAGCCACCGACTTTGGTGATAGTATGCGCTTTCTTTTCCTTGCATTAATCACTGCACTTCCCTATTCCATTTGGGTGGGGCGGAAGTTTAGTGCAAGGCTTAAAGAAGAAAATGAGGAAAATTGCCCTGATAATTAACATTAAGGAGTATTTTATATGGATTTTTTTATTCCCCTGTCTATTGCTTGGATTGCCATAGGTGTGATGGGGCTTTTAGGTTTTTCTAAGAGAGCTCCTAAAAAGTTTAGAGATAAGCCTTGGACGAAGCAGTACATAAAATACGAGGGCGTTACTTGGATTTTGATCGCTCTCCCCTCTATTTGCTTTTTATTAATGGGTGGCGACAAAAATCCTGGCTTTGATGATGTATTAAGTCTCGAAATGCTTATTTTAGCCATCTCAGTAGTCCCAGCTATTGTATATTCCATTTGGGTGGAGCGGAAGTTTAGTGCAAGGCTTAAAGAAGAAAATGAGGAAAATTGCCCTGATAATTAACATTAAGGAGTGGTCATATCCATGGAGCTAATAGTAGAGTTTGTAATGGAGATTTTCTTCGGTATCGTTTCAGAAACTGCCGAAAGCCGCAAATTCCCCAAGAATATAAGATATGCCGCCGCCACTATTCTTGTGATGCTTTATCTTGCGGTAATGGCGCTTTTTATTTTTATGGTTTTTTTGCAGTTTGATACAAACCCCTTATCCGCTCTATTTTATTTTGTAATAGGAGTACTTCTCTTCACCCATAGTTTTGTGAAGTTTAAAAAGACATTTTCTCGTTTTAAGTGAGTTTAATACTATTTAAAAATAGCTTAATAAATTTTTATGCCGTTCCCTTACAATCAGTATGGGAACGGCATTTTGTTTATTTAGGTTTTTATCATTTTTTTGCTTTCGGGGGCTTCGCTTTTCTTTTTTGAATTTTGCCCTTGTTCCGCTCTTTTGCTTCGCAAAAATTGCTATATTTTTTGGCTTCGCCTACCTATTTATGGGGCTTTGCCCCATACCCCACGATTTTTTGTAAAAAATCGAGTAAAACTTCATTTTTTAGTTTAACTCATCTGAAAAGCTTATTAATTTTGACCCAGCCATTCCCTTGCATCAAGCTCGCCGTCAACTTGCTGGCAGACAAATATAAACATATCCTTCGCCATTATATATAGCTTATGTACATACTCTTCGTCGTATGTAAGCGGTAAGTCGGTTGGATACCTTGTTTCTATATAGCATCTGTTTAGGTTTACACTTTCATCGATCCAGTCCTTAAAAGAGCTATCAAGCTTCACCGCCTGTTTGCACAGCCATGTGAGGTTGTGGCCGTCATTTAGGTTGTCCGTTTTTAAAAGCAGATAGGCTTTTAGCACTTTTTCCACCGCTTGTTGACAGTGAAATGCCGCAGCTACAAAGCATCTGTCGTCATTTATTAAAAGTGAAGCGGCAACCATATCTTCCGCCGCTTTATCAATCCAATCATAATAATGCTTACTGTCCTTATTTCCGCTAAATCTTCTTCTACCCATATACCACACATCCCGTTCTATCTACTTTTGTGGCAAAGCTGTCTTTTTGCTCGGTGAGTTTTACCCATTCTTCATTGGTGTAAACCACAACATCAAACGGTAGTGGGCTATCCACATTTATATAGATATCCTTTTCCACTCTATGTTTATCCGCACAATTACAGATTACGCATAGCTTAAAGGAGGACAGCTCACCTTTGAGATTGGTTTTGTGACTAAAAACCATCATTTTCTTTATATCGCAGATATTCGCTATTTTAGCCACTACTTCTTTTACTACATTATTCTCGCTAATCCTTTCCATTTTACACCCGCCTTTAATATTTTTTAAATTTCAAGCAGTTCCCTTACTGCCACACTTGCCATGATATATCCTGCAACAGGTGGCACAAAGGAAATGCTTGCAGGGCTATGCCTCCCAGAAACACCGCCCTCAACCTCTATCTTATAGGGCATTTCGGCGGAATAAACCACCTTGCACCCCTTATCACTAAACTTTTTTATCTCTCTGCGCATAACTCTCGCAAGTGGGCAACCGCACCCGACTGTGTCCGATATATCCCCTACTTTTAGCATTTCGGGATGTAGCCTATTCCCCGTCCCTAAGCAGGATATGATTGGAATTTCTCTCTCGCTACACTCTTTTATTAAATGCAGTTTAGCGGTCACAGTGTCGATAGCGTCAATTACATAATCAGGAGAAAGCTCATATAGAAAATCGGAATTTTCAGGTAGATAAAACTTTTGTATCGCAGTTATACCGCAGTGAGGATTGATGGTGAGCATCCGCTTTTTCATCTCCTCCACCTTTACAGCGCCTACATTTTCATGGGTAGCTACTATCTGCCTGTTTATATTGCTTATATCGATAGTGTCATTATCCACTATTATTATATTGCCCACACCGCTCCTCACAAGTGCTTCGGCGGCGGCACTCCCCACTCCGCCCACACCAAGCAGTGCAACAGTGGCGAGTCTTAATTTTTCCGCCCCCTCTTCACCATAGATGGGCAGAGAGCGTTTTAACCATTCCATAATAACCGTTCTCCCGTAGATTTTTTCTAATAAAATTGCTTAAAATTTTCTACAATTTTATACAATCGCATTTTATCGGTCTTATTGCAAACTTTGCTATACGCCTATAATCTGAACGGGCGGATTACTCCGCCCGTTCTTTGGTACCTGTGCATCACCGCGTAGCGGTGCCAAATTCATTTTTTTCTACAATTATCACTGCGAAGCAGTGCCGTAGGTTTTTTAGCTTTCTAAAAATCACTGCGAAGCAGTGCCAAAGCCTACTATTATACTTTATATATAATATAAGCCCCGCTTTGCCGTTACACTCCAGGTTGAAACCCGTCAGCGACAGGTGGGTACCGTCCCGATGCTTCATGCTCCCTTCGTCCTGCCAAAGCAGGGAGGTCTGCAATCCCCAATGCGGAGTCCCGGTTCCCGTATTCATAAGTGTTGGATTAAAAAGAGGAGTGCTGACGCACAAAGCAGGGTTGCTTGTCTAAGGCTTTTAAAAACCCCAAAACATTTCATTCGCTGTGTCTGCTAAAGTGGGTAAATTAATCTTCGTCGATAAAATCGTACATTTCTTCAAGGTTTTTCATGAATATATCAGCTACCTTGTTAAACTCTTGCTCGTCTTCAATTGGCGCATAACACTCTTCGCCCTCATTATCTACAACTTGAAGTACCACAAGCTCTCCGGAGTCTTGTAAAAGCTCTTCGCTTTCATCAAATACCGGTACAAGTGCTATGTATTCTTTATCATTAAGCTCTATTCTGTCCGCAAGCTCAAATTCATGTTCATTGCCTTCTTCATCCATCAAAGTAAGTATATCCATGCTCATTTCCATTTCGTCCATAAAATGCCTCCAAAATCACTTCAAGTGATTATTTTTTTACTATGTTTCTTGCTTAAATATTACACTAATTGGGCTAAAAAGTCAATAGAAAGGCGGTATCGAAGCCTACTATCTCATTTTTTTCTATACCTTCCACTATATTTTATTCCCTTTTTTAGCTTTAATGCATGATTGTAGATATTTTTTTAAGTTTTCTATTGCATTTATCTTTAATTCGTGATAGAATACGCATGTAAGAATAAAAAAACAGGTCGAGAGTGGGTAGAAAAGCCCGCTCTTTAGTTTTTGTATTAATTTTTTTAAGGAGTGTGTGAATGGCGGGTAAAGGCAAGGAAAATAAGCGCCCAAATACAATAGAAGTTTGCACCGAAATTGCCATGCCGATTTTGGAGGAATTAGGACTTAGCTTGTGGGATGTGGTATTTGAAAAAGAGGGTAGTTTGTGGTTTTTGCGCTACTTTATAGATAAAGATGGCGGTGTCGACATAAACGACTGCGAAAATTTCAGCCGCAAGGTGGATAAGGTTTTAGACGAGCGAGACCCCATCTCCCAAAACTATTATTTAGAAGTGTCCTCCCCCGGTATCGAGCGTGATATTTCTAAGGACTGGCATTTTGACGCCTGCATGGGCTATCTTGTGTCGGTGAGATTTATTCGTCCCATTGATGGCGAAAGGGATTTCATTGGCGAGCTCTGCGAATTTGAAAAAGGAAAGATTACAATTATTTTAGAAGATGAAAGTCGCATGAGTTTTGAAAAATCGGAAACAGCGTATATAAGACTTTATGACGATTATTTATATGATTATAACGGAGGAGAAAGCGAATAATGAACGCAGAATTTTTTGAAGCACTTGCAATGCTTGCAAAGGAAAAGGGCATTGAACTTGAATATTTGGTGGACAAAATCAAGGCGGCTATTGTAATTGCCGTAAAGCGTGACATGGGTGGGCATGACGACAATATTGTTGAGATAGATCCCGTGGGCAACCGCTTCTATGTTGCAGTTAGGAAGACAGTGTCCGATGTGGCAGTAGAGCCACACGAAATACTTTTATCCGACGCACAAAAATATGATAAAAATGCTAAGATAGACGATGTGGTGGAAATCCCACTCGACACAAAACATTTTGGAAGAATAGCTGCTCAAACAGCTAAACATGTTATCAGGCAAGGCATTAGAGAAGCGGAGGCAGAGCAGTTACTCAGCGAATACCAGAGTCGCAAGCATGATATAATAACAGCCACTGTGCTGAGAACCGACCCTAAAAAAGGCAATGCAACCGTTGAGATAGGTAAAAGTGAAGCAATACTTCCAAAATCAGAACAGATGCCAGGAGAAGTATTTACCGATGGCGACCGTATAAAGGTATATGTGTCCGATGTTATTTCCTCTGAAAAAGGCCCTAAGATGATGATATCACGCACACATCCTGGACTTGTAAAAAGGCTTTTCGAGATGCAGGTGCCAGAAATATATGATGGTACTGTTGAGATAAAATCCATCTCCCGTGAAGCAGGAAGCAGAACAAAGCTTGCTGTGTGGGCTAAGGATGAAAACGTGGACGCGGTGGGTTCATGCATAGGCCCTAAAGGAAACAGGGTTTCGGGCATTGTGGATGAACTTGGCGGAGAAAAGATTGATGTGGTTAAATATTCGGACGATCCGAAAGAGCTGATAGCCGCTGCACTCTCTCCGGCAGCCGTGGTAAATGTTGAGATTGAGGATGAAGAGCAAAGGAGCTGTAGAGTAACCGTGCCCGATAATCAACTCTCACTCGCCATAGGTAACAAGGGACAAAACGCAAGACTTGCCGCTCGTCTTACAGGTTGGAAGATAGATATAAGACCTGAGAGTGGATTTTACGGTGAGGAGTAGTTTTGATGGCCGATAAAAAAATACCTGTGAGAATGTGCGGTGGTTGCAGTGAACACAAGCCGAAAAAAGAACTCATAAGGATAGTGAAATCGCCCGAGGGTGACATTTCAATCGACCTTACAGGCAAGAAAAACGGCAGAGGTGCATATATATGTCACAATGCCGAATGTCTGAAAAAAATGCGCAAAAGGGGAAGACTTGAAAAATCATTTTCCTGCAAAATTCCCGATGAGGTCTACGACCGTTTGGAGGAAGAACTTTCGTGATAAAAACTAAGATAATAAACGCAATCTCTATGAGCCGAGGGGCGGGCAAGCTTGTAATGGGCTTTGATGCTGTAAAGGCATCGGTGGAAAATAAAACCGCTAAGATGGTTTTAACCGCCTGTGACATTTCCCCTAAAAGCTTAAAAGAGATAAACTTTACCGCAGGAAAATTTAATATAGCGGTGCGGACACTCCCCTGCACCATGGAAGAGCTTAGGCGTGTCACGGGGAAGACCGTGGGGATATTCGCCATTACCGACAATGGGTTTTTAAATATGATTGCTTCACAGCTTGAAACATTTGAAAACGAAAACACCACAAAAAACTAAGGGGGACTTTATTTAATGATAGAAAAGTATCGTGTACATGAGGTTGCTAGGGACTTAAATGTCCCGAGTAAAGACATCATAAATCTGCTATCAGAGCATTTTGAAGAGCCTAAAAAACATATGACTGCTCTTACAGAACCAGAGCTCAATGTGGTTTTTGAGCATTACACACAGAAAACACAGGTTAAAAACTTCGATGAGTATTTTGCAATGACTAAAGAAGCCGAGCCTGATAAAAGCAAGCCTAAAAAAGATGTTGCTCCTAAAGCAGAAGCTCCAAAAGCGGACACACCGAAGGCTGAAGCTCCAAAGGCTGAGGCTGTTAAATCCGAGCCTGTAAAAGCTGAGGCTAAAATTGCAGAGCCTGCAAAAACCGAGGCGCCAAAAGCGGAAGCTCCAAAGGTAGAAAAGCCACAGGGTGACAAGCCTCAAGGTGACAGACCTCAGGGTGGTTATAATAACAATCGTCCACAGGGCGATAGACCACAGGGTGGTTACAATAACAATCGTCCACAGGGCGACAGACCACAGGGTGGTTATAACAACAACCGCCCACAGGGCG
>CAYJIJ010000085.1:0-8173 GCA_964370185.1 uncultured Oscillospiraceae bacterium | reverse complement strand
ATTGCTGTTTATTTAATAGCAAATGAAAATGCAGTTACATTTTATGAAAAACTCGGAATGAAAAAATCTACATCGGTAATGCAATACAACAAAGTAGAATGGACTGAATTTATAGTACGTTAAAATACACTTACATATAGTGGCTATGTGCATTATGAGCATAATCTACATAAAAACAAACCGTCGCTATCAATTTGATAGTGACGGTTTGTTTCTTTATTGACAGCCGCAATAAGCGGATTTTTTTACTTATTCAGTCTTTCCTTAAAATCACTTTGGAGGATTTTTTGAAAAAGTAATAATGATAAGATTATATTATCTTTTTTGATTTCTGCCCCTTATTCTCGTATTCTAAACATTTAAAACCCTAATTCCTCGGGTATGAATATCACATGAATTCTATCCTTTTCCCTGCAAAACTTAGTCACACTGTAATAGCAACAAATTCTCCTATCACTCCTACAATTTGTACATTCGCCCGTGTGAAAACATCCCGCCGCCTCAACATTAAGCCTCGTTGTATTTGCGGGGGAAGCTATTGTTTTTAGACGGTATTCCGCGGCTTCCAAGTCTTTTACAATTTTATTGTATCCCACCACTAAAACAACTTTTTTAGGGCCGAGGGTGAGTGCCGCCACACGGTTTCCATGCCCGTCAACATTGTATATTTCCCCTGCCATTGTCACCGCATTTGCACTTGCAAAATAGACATCGGAAAAGAAAGCTTCACGCTCTGAGACATATCTTTCCTCGGGGGTGGTGCCTCGGTTTATATAGTCGTAGTAGTCGCTTTTAATAAAATCGAGTGCACCCGTCTGCTCGAGTGAATAGGAGCCACCGGACGCCACCTTACATCCCTTTGGGGCAATGGCTTTAATCTGCTCGATTAACTCCTCGCTATTTTCTACATAATATCCATTGATATTATTCTTTTTCATTGCCGTTATAACCTTTTCGATTCTCTTCCTAATTGGTTTTGCTGTAAAATCATTCATCATAACTGCCCCCTATTTTTATTAAAATTAGAAAAAACTGGTTTTTCAATTTAATTGTACATCTTTTAGTAAGAAAAAACAATAAATTTTCTTCAAATTATTTCCTTGGCTTTTACAGAAGAATGGGCTGCATTTCAAATCTGCTAAACAAGCATTTCTTTGCTACATAACCACACAAATATTGTAGCGGTATTTTTTCTCAATATTATTTCCCACATTAAACTTAAATGTATGCTCCAAAACGCAATCCCAGCATTTCAGATTTTTACGCATTAGGTGTGAATTAAATCCTTTTTGTGACCCCTACTGCTTAAAATGCCACGATTATTTTAAAATTTGCCTGCAAAAAATGTGTATAGATATACGATGAAAAAATTTTTTTTAAAAAATAGTTTCTTGCAGGGCGGATTTAAGCCGTCGATATGTCCTCGAGGAAAAAGCATATGTATACTTAATGAGGACTTTAGCTTGTGTTTTATAGGTTGATTTTTTTATTTCTAAGAAAAAGTCGTGTAAATGAGAATTTAATTTTTTGTTTTTTTACTTTAAAATGATAAATTTGGCTTTATTTTTCCTTTTATTTGTATTATAATTAAATGAATATATATAAAAATTATATATTAAAAATACAGTATAGGCAGAATTAATATATTGCCGCAGGAAATGGCAGGTGGGGTTTGTTGACTAATTTTGCTCTTACCACCATTGTTGCGGTGATATTCGGTGCTATTTTGATGAAACTTAAAGTGCCGGGTGGGCTTTTAATAGGTTCGCTAATAGCGGTTTCTGCATTTAATGCAACTACCTCCTCTGCACTGATGCCGATGGAGGCAAAGGTAATAGCTCAGATTGTCACTGGTGCATATGTAGGATCAAATATCAAAAAAGAAGATGTACTCGGTGCTAAAAAGCTAATTATGCCGATAATCTTTTTAATGCTAACCTTTCTCGCATTCAGCACCATTTCGGGAGTGGTACTTTCCACACTTGGCTATATGGATATGAAAACCGCAATGTTTTGCACCCTGCCGGGTGGAGTGAGCGAAACCCCCTTGATAGCCGCAGAGCTCGGTGCCGATAGTGCCATTGTGGCGGTGGTGCAGTTTAGCAGGTTAATAGCAGGAATAGCTATTTTCCCACCACTCATTGTATGGACAACAAAAAATGAAAAAAATAATCTTTCACTCCAAGAAACTCCTAAAACTGCCACAACTGAAAATTTTTCACCCAAAGCCCTTGTACTAACACTTTCCATTGCCTTTGCATGTGGAATAATCGGCGAACTTTCCGGATTTCCTGCAGGCTCGATTGTCTTTTCAATGCTGGGCACGATAACAGCAAAGCTATTAGGGGCAAAGCTTTCCATGCATATAAGTCTTCGCAGAGCTGCGCAAATTTTTTCTGGAGCATATATAGGAAGCAGTGTTACAATGGGGGATATTGCAGGACTAAAAAATCTTTTTGTTCCAATAGCATTCATACTTGGAGGCTATTTTTTAATAAGTCTGCTAATGGGATTTGCCATGAAGCGATTTTGGGGACTTAGCCGCAGTGAAGCGATGCTCAGCGCAACGCCCGCAGGCGCTTCCGACATGGCACTAATAGCCGCCGATTTAGGGGTGGACAGTGCTAATTTAGTGGTTATACAGGTCTTTAGGCTTGTGCTGGCGATAAGTGTATTCCCCACAGTGATACTCTGGATAGAAGCTCTTCTATCACCATTTTTGTAAATTGTCATATAGGGCATGGAGCCGTTTAAAAAATTAAAGAAGAACGAGGTGTAAAAATGACTTTTAACTATCCGTCCTACCATTTTTCAGCTACGGACACAGCAATGACCGCCATATTTTTAACGGGAATGGCACTGCTATTTTTGCTCTTAATGCGAGAATATTTTAGCATGTCCACATCCCCCAAATTTGCGACATCCACCCCAGAAATATCAAAGCTTATAACACCGATTACTGTTACCATTACAAAATCCTCTTCCAAGAAATCGGCTAAAAGAAGTAAAATAGATGTAATAATACCCGACATCACCTCCCCCGACCACCCCAAAAAAGCTAATAGCAATACATCGGTAATTGCGGCAATTGCGGCGGCAGTGGCTATGATGGGTAAAAATTTGGTTGTGAGAAGCATAATGAGGACTTCCGACGGCGCAGAGCTTTGGGCTTCGGCTGGCAGAGTTGAAAACAGTAGTTTTAACTAAAATTATCCTCGCATTAGAGATAAGCGCTATTACAATTAGTAATTTACATAAATAAATATACAAAAAGTAAGGAGAATTACCATGTCTGATTTAACACAGAAACTCGGCGAACTACAAGCGGCTAACTCGGATACCGCAGCACACAAAAGATTATCGGCACTGTTTGATAACGGAAGTTATACAGAGCTCGATAAATTTGCCTGCAAGGAAAACTTTGGCGGAGTAGTTACCGCTATGGGTTTGGTTGAGGGGAGTACCGTTTACGCTTTTGCACAGAACGCAGAAGATAATTTAGGTGCAATGAGCAAACTTCAATGGCAAAAAATTTCCAAAATTTATTCACTCGCAGCTAAAACGGGCGCACCCGTTATAGCTATATATGACTCAATGGGCGCAAACCTTAAAGAACCTGCTCAGACAATGGCGGCATATCGCTTATTTGTTAAAGCACAGGGCGAAATTTCAGGCGTAGTGCCACAAATTTCAGTTATAGCAGGAAACTGCGGTGGGACATCGGCAATAGCGGCTACCACTGCCGATGTAGTAATTATGAGCAAGGGTGCAAAGCTGTTTTTAACACCTCCTTCAAATACTTGCGGAGAAAATGGTACAGCATGTGCGTGTGCAGAAAATGCAAGTGCTCATATAGTTTGTGAGGACGATATCCTTGCAGTGGCTAAGGCGAGGGAACTAATTACCATGCTACCTCAAAACAATCTCTGCCCTGCACCACTATTTAATTACACAGATGGCGACCTAAATGCACTTACCGAAAACTGCGGAAAAGACACAGCGGCATTTGCGGCGGCCCTTTCTGATGAATACAGTGCAGTGGAGCTTTATAAAGGCTTTGGTAAAAGCTCATACACCGCCCTTGCAACAGTTGGCGGCAGTGCGGCAGGGATAATTGCTACCACTGGCGAATATGTCTCAAAATGTGACGCTTCAAAATTTGCAAGCTTTATAAGCTTCTGCGATGCATTTAATATTCCGATAGTTGCAGTTATAGATAGTAAGGGCTTTAAAAAGAGTGCCCAATCCGAAGCAAACGGCGAGCTTCGCAGTGCGGCAAAACTTGCGGCTGTGTTCTCCTCGGCTACCACTGTAAAGATTGCGGTAGTGGCAGGATATGCAGTGGCAGGCGCTTATATGACACTCTGTAACAGCGATTTAATAATAGCAACACCAAATGCGGTTATCTCACCGCTTGAACCAGAAACAGCGGTTGCATTCATGCATGAGGATAAAATAACTGCCGAAACTTCCCGTGAAGATGCAGTGAAAGCATATGAAGAAGAGGAAGCTTCAGTATTTACTGCGGCTGAGGCAGGACTTGTGGACATGGTGGTAGAAGCTGGCGAAGTTAAAAAAGCTGTGGTTGATGCCATCTCTGCACTAAGGGGCAAAAGAGTCTGCGCTCCTGCTAAGAAACATATAAATGTCCCCATGTAAGCATCTGTAAATCACATATAGCGAAAAAGTAATAGTGAAAAGCTTAATTTGCCACTAAATCAGCAAATTTTACAAAACGGATAATTTTTACTTTTCACTCAGGGTGTGATTTGCACTTGCCTAATAACTCAAATAAAAGGAGAGATAATCGTGAAGAGATTTAACATAACTGTAAATGGCAGGGGCTATGATGTTTTAGTTGAAGAAGTACCGATGGGTGCGCCAGCTAAAGCAACTGCGGCAGCTCCTAAGCAGGCGGTTGCGGCGGCTCCTGCTCCTAAAAAGCCAACAACGGCAGCACCTGTGGCACCTAAGGCAGAACCAAAAGCTGCGGCAGCGTCGGGCAGTGCTACTATATCCGCTCCGATGCCTGGCACCATCCTTGACATAAAGGTTAAAGAAGGTCAAGCGGTGCAAAAAGGCGAGGTTATCGCTATTTTAGAGGCGATGAAAATGGAAAACGACATCATGGCACCTCAGGCAGGCACAATAGCTTCTATTGGTGCCAAAAAAGGGCAATCGGTGGAAGTGGGCGAAGTAATCGCAACACTTAGCTAATTTGCTTTTTACTCATAGGCAAGACAAAAACTAATAACTAATGACTAAGGACTCCCATTTGTGAAACGATTTTATATAATCGTAGGGGAAGGGCTATGCCCTTTTCGTCCATAGTTTTTTACTCAGATAATTAATTAGCCCAAAACGGGCAGATTGGAGTGTAATATGGCACAGAATGTTAAAATAACCGAAACACTACTGCGTGATGCGCATCAGTCACTCATAGCTACCAGAATGACAATTGATGAAATGATTCCTCTAATGGAGGATTTGGACGAATGTGGTTTTCACTCGCTTGAGTGCTGGGGCGGAGCTACATTTGACTCCTGCCTAAGATTTTTAAATGAAGATCCATGGGAAAGACTGCGCACAATGAAAAAGCATATGCCAAAAACTCCTCTACAAATGCTTTTTAGAGGACAAAACATGCTTGGCTACCGCCATTATGCCGACGATGTACTCGAGTATTTCGTTATGAAGATGGTGGAAAATGGAATAGATGTAATGCGTGTATTTGATGCACTTAACGACATTAGAAACCTCGAAACTGCTATCAAGGCGGCTAAAAAGGCAAATGCACACCTACAAGGCGCAATGAGCTTTACAACTGGGGAAGTATTTACTATTGATTACTATGTAGAATATGCAAAAAGGCTTGAAAATGCAGGGGTTGACTCCATCTGCGTAAAAGACATGGCGGCACTTATTACTCCATATTTTGCATATGATTTGGTTAAGGCACTGAAAGAGAATGTAAAAGTTCCAATTCAGTTCCACTCCCACTACACCTCCGGCCTTGCTTCAATGGCTCATCTAAAGGCGATAGAAGCAGGTGCGGATATAATTGATACCGCTATGTCACCGCTTGCACTGGGTACTTCACACCCTGCTACTGAAAGCATGGTTGCGGCACTTGCAGGCACTCCTTACGACACAGGCCTCGACCTTAACAAGCTAAATAAAGTAAGGGAAAAAGCGGTAAAACTAAGGGATAAATACCTCACAAGCGGACAGCTTGTTCCAAAACTACTCGGCGTGGATGCAAACACTCTTCTATACCAAGTGCCGGGCGGTATGCTTTCAAACCTTGTTTCACAGCTTGCACAGGCGGGCAGATCCGACCAGCTCGAAGATGTATTAAACGAAATCCCAAGAGTTCGTGCAGAATCGGGCTTCCCACCACTTGTTACCCCAACTTCTCAGATAGTGGGTACACAGGCAGTGTTTAACATCATCGGCGGCGACCGCTACAAGATGATTACCAAGGAATTTAAAGGAATGGTAAGGGGCGAATATGGAAGAACTCCAATGCCAATCGACCCTGAATTTAGAAAGAAAATCATCGGAAATGCAGAACCTATCGACTGCCGTCCTGCGGATTTAATCCCACCCGAGCTTGATAAGCTAAGAGAAGAAATTCCAGCAGGCTTAATCGAGCAGGAAGAAGATATTTTAAGCTATGCACAATTTGGCGCAGTGGCTATAAAATACTTTGAAAGCAGACGCGATAAAAAATACGGAGTGGACACTTCTTCGGACAGAAAAGAAAAAGTTCACAATGTGTAGGGAGTAAATAGGGGATGACCATTAAGCTTACATACTATTTCAGTAAGCAAGATGGATTTTGCCACTAAACTAAACTTCACAAAAGATTAAATATTGCCACCCTTGCCACAGCAGTGGTAAGGGTGGCAATACTCGAACCCGCACAGGTTTTAGTGGAATAGTTTTCACTAATACTGCTTCAAATCCCCCAGCTATACGCAAGTATTACCTGCGGCATTTTCATTGTTTTAGCAAAAATTCTCTCCACTAAAACTGCTCCCCACTGATAAGGGCAGATTTTGAGTAGTTTTTTTGTCTAAGGGATGAATCCTTACTCGTGTAAGGCGAGGAGCGAGGGCGAAAAAATGCCAAGAAGATGCTTTTGCGGCTGTGTGTTCGGGTATTGCCACCCAAGGGTGTAAATAGTATAACTACCGATGAAAACATATTAAATGGAGGTTGTTATGAATAACGAACTTATTTTCATTGGGGAAATAGAAACTCCGTATAAACAGCTCAGTGGCTGCCCAAAAAATGTGGGTATAGAAGGTGCCATTTGCAAAGTGAAAATCTATGATGAGTATAAAGAGGGACTATATGGACTGCAAAAAGGCAATAAAATAGTAATTTTATACTGGCTTGATAAGTCAAGTAGAACTGTTTCTATCGCCGAGGGGTTCAGCGGCAAAGGGGAATTGGGCACATTTGCAAGGCGCACCCCAAACAGACCCAATCCCATCGGCTTAGCCACTTTAGAGATTATCGGTATTAGTGAAAATGAAATTTCAGTTACAGGGCTCGATTGCCTCGATGGCACGAAATTAATTGATATTAAGCCAGCTATTTAATTTTTTAGGCAAGATAAAGCCTATTTATATTTGATGTAGTGAGCAAATAGTGAAAAATAAAGTTTTACAGGGTTTTTTCAAAAAATTATGGGGTATGGGGCAAAGCCCCATAAATAAGTAGGCGAAGTCTGAAAAAAGAATGTAGCAAATTTTTAGAAGGAAAAGAGCGGAGATTTTTTAAGTGAAAAGTGAAAAATAAAAAGTGAATAGTTAAGGAGTTTCGCCGATGACGAAACGAATTAAAATTGTAGGGGGCATGGCATTTAGCACCACATAAAAATTTAGTATATCACAATACGGACTATTTATTTTAGCTAAAGAAGGTATATTATGAGAAAAAAATTCATATGGAAAGAGCCACAATTTACAAAAGATTTAAGCGATGGAAGAGATATGTTTTCAGAAGATACGGACGATGAAATATATGAAGTTATCATAAAAAACATAGAAAAATCAAGCGATACTTTTTATAGACGAGAATTTAATAAAGTACATTTTTTAAACTGCCAATTTGAGAAAGTATCATTTGAAAGGTGTTTTTTTGAAGAAGTTGTATTTGAAGA
>CAYJIJ010000084.1:0-8421 GCA_964370185.1 uncultured Oscillospiraceae bacterium | reverse complement strand
GGTTTTTTCAAAAAATTATGGGGTGTGGGGCGAAGCGATAAAAAAATGCAGTAGGGGCGAACCTGTGTGTTCGCCCGAGGATTACCACAACCCAAACCAATGCGAAAAATCCTACGCCAAAATCACCGACCATGCAAAGTAAAACCGCAAATCATTGTAGGGGTATATCCCCCCATGCCCGAGACCCTGCACAATCCAAAATCAACACAATAATTATGCAGTATCGTAGATATATTAAGGGACTTTGCCCCCTACAATGATTGCATAAATCTATAAATAGAGGTAATCCCCCACCGCAACCCCTCGAAATACATTATAGAAACCCCACCCCATTATTAAAGGCACCTCATTATGTTAAGTGATTTTTACTCAACATGATGGGGTGCCTTTTAGCTTCGTGTCCTTTAGTATCTCTTATTATCTTGCAATCCTATCCACACCCATGTATTTCACGAGTGCTTCTGGGATGGTTACGCTTCCGTCGTCGTTTTGGAAGTTTTCGAGTATTGCCGCAACAGTTCTGCCAACAGCAACGCCCGAGCCGTTTAATGTGTGTACAAACTGCGCTTTGTCCTTGATATTGTGCTTATATCTGATGTTTGCCCTTCTCGCTTGGAAATCCTCGAAATTACTGCAACTCGAGATTTCCACATATCTATTATAAGAAGGCATCCACACTTCGATGTCGTAGGTTTTAGCACTGCTAAATCCGAGGTCGCCACTGCTGAGTGCAACCACTCTATAAGGAATACCGAGAGCTTTTAGTACTTCTTCTGCATCTGCGGTGAGCTTTTCGAGCTCTTCATAGGATTTTTCAGGGTCTGCAAATTTAACAAGCTCAACCTTATTAAACTGATGCTGTCTGATAAGTCCCCTTGTGTCCCTGCCTGCACTGCCTGCTTCCGCTCTAAAACATGCCGAATATGCGCAGTAGTTAACGGGCAAATCAGCGCCGTTCATTATCTCTTCCCTATGCATATTTGTTACAGGTACTTCTGCGGTTGGGATTAGGAAGTAATCAAGCCCCTCGAGTTTAAACATATCCTCTTCAAATTTTGGAAGCTGTCCTGTGCCAGTCATGGAAGCTCTATTTGCCATAAATGGAGGGAAAACTTCTGTGTATCCTCTGCTCGAGTGACTGTCGAGATAAAAGTTTATGATAGCTCTTTCGAGTCTTGCGCCAAGGCCTCTGTAAAAATGAAATCTTGCGCCAGTTACCTTGCCCGCTGTTTCGGGGTCGAGGATGCCGAGGTTCTGCCCTATTTCCCAGTGTGGTTTTGGCTCGTATGGGAAGTCGGTTGGCACGCCGTGACGCCTTAGTTCGATGTTTTCGTTTTCGTCCTTGCCCACGGGCACTGTTCCATGTGGAACATTCGGTATTCCAAGCAGTAGCTCCTGCTGTTTTTGCTCAAGTGCTGATATTTCAGTGTCGCAGTCCTTGATTTTATCGGATAGCTCTTTCATCTGCGCCATTAGCTCGGTGGTGTCCCTGCCCTCTTTTTTCATCACTGGGATTTCTTTGCTCGCTTTGTTTTGCTCAGCTTTTAATCCGTCGGCATGGGAGGAAATTTCACGGCGCTTTTCGTCAATCGCTAAAATTTCGTCAATAATTTCATCCATGGGTTTGTTGCGGTTTCTCATTGCCTGCTTTACCGCTTCTGCATCAGTTCTAAGTAGTTTAATGTCTAACATGTTTTTTTGCTCCTTTATTTATTATCTCTTGAGAGAATTTTTACTATGGCTTCTAATTGGTCTTTGCTGTAAAACTCCAAGGTGATTTTTCCCTTTTCACCCTTTTTAACTATGCTTACTTTGGTGGCGAGCTCTTCCGCAAGTGAGAGTTCGAGCTCCTTTATATAGCTCTCCCCCCAACTGCTCGTGGGTTCGCTCTTTTTGGGCTTCTCCTGCTTAGCGGCTTTTGCAAGTTTTTCTATATCACGCACTGTTAAATCATTGGTGACTATTCTCCCTGCAAGCTCCTTTATGAAAGCTTCATCTTCAAACGCTAAAAGCGCCTTTGCATGCCCTGTGGAAATTTCGCCGTCTTTAAGGAGTTTCTGCACTTCTTCTGGAAGCTTTAAAAGCCTCAGCGAATTTGCAACTACTGGACGGGATTTACCCATCTTCTGAGCTAAGGTTTCCTGTGTGTAGCCGTGCTCGTTAATGAGTGATGCATAGCCGAGGGACTCCTCCAACGGGTTTAGATTTTCACGCTGTAAATTCTCTATTAGCGCTATTTCCATGGTAGCCGATGGGGATAGCTCCTTTATTATAGCTGGCATTTCAGAAAGCCCTGCCATGCGTGAAGCACGCCAACGCCTCTCCCCAGCAACTATTTGATATCTGCCATTGTGCAGTGGTTTTAATATTATTGGCTGTAATACGCCATGCTCCCTTATAGAGTCGGCGAGGTCGGCGAGTGCGGAGTCTTCAAAATTCTGCCTCGGTTGACCTTTGTTTGGCTCTATGTCGGAAATCGGTATGAGGGTAACTGAATTGATGTCCCCTGAATTGTCTTCGAAAAGTGCATCAAGACCTTTTCCTAAGCCGCCTTTTTTCTTTGTCAAAGCTAATCCTCCTCTACTTAATTATTTCAGCTGCAAGCTGATTATATGCCTCTGCTCCTTTGGAGTTTTTGTCGTAATAAAGTACTGGTTGTCCAAAACTCGGCGCTTCGGAAAGCCTTACATTCCTTGGCACAGTGGTTTTAAACACCTTTTGTGGAAAGAATTTTTTAACTTCGCTCACCACCTGCAAAGTGAGGTTAAGCCTTCCGTCGTACATTGTGAGCAGTACTCCCTCCACTTCAAGTGATGGATTGTATAGTCTTTTCACCTGTCGAACACTCGCCATGAGCTGGGATAAACCCTCAAGCGCAAAAAATTCGCACTGAATTGGGATTAATACAGTATCGGAAGCGACAAGGGCATTTATTGTGATTAAGCCAAGCGAAGGTGGGCAGTCGATAAAGATGTAATCATACTGCATCTTTGCTTTTGAAAGCGCTTTTTTGAGTATGTAGCTTCTCTCACTGCTTTCCATCATCTCTATTTCTGCGGCGGCGACATCTATTTTAGATGGCACAATATCCACTCCAGCAAATTCGGTTTTAACAATCGCCTCTTCAAGTTTTGCCTCCCCTATCAGAAGTTCGTAGGAGGTTAGTTTGGCGTTTTTCTTAGATATGCCGTAGCCACTTGTGGAGTTACCCTGTGCATCTATATCGACAAGGAGCACTTTTTTTTCTGCCGCACCAATAGCGGCGGCGAGATTTACAGCAGTAGTGGTCTTGCCCACTCCACCTTTTTGGTTTGCAATTGAAATAATTTTGCCCATTTTCTCCTCCGAATAAACAAATTTGCCAATATAGTTCAGTATATCACATTAAAATAAGAATTTAAAGAATAAAATTCGTTTTTTGTCAAAAAAACTTCATGAATAACTTTGGAAATATTAAAAAGCTGAAAATGTTCCATGTGGAACATTAAATATCCTCCATGTTAAATGTTAGAAAAATAGGATAAAAGAATAAAAGAAGACTTGATAAGGAGTGCAGTTAGTGGTAAAATTAAACTGTAAAAATAAAGGAGGTTGCTGTTTATGATACTGTCAGGCAGAGAAATAGAAAGAGAGATAAACGCAGGTAATATCAATATCACTCCGTTTAACCCCGAAAAGATAAACCCCAATAGTTATAACCTCTCGCTTGCAAATGAACTACTCGTATATGACAACGAAATTCTCGACATGAAAACCCCCAACAGCACAAGTAGAATAGTAATACCCGAGGAAGGACTGCTTCTTACACCGGGCAAGCTCTATCTTGGCAGAACGAACGAATTTACCTCCACTGAAAAATATGTGCCGATGCTTGAGGGCCGCTCCTCTACGGGCAGGCTCGGGCTATTCATCCATGTAACGGCAGGCTTTGGCGATATAGGATTTGCAGGATACTGGACGCTTGAAATTTTCTGTGTTCAGCCGATAAGGATATATCCAAATGTTGAGATTTGCCAAATATACTACCACAATATAAAGGGCGATTATGATTTGTATAAAAGCGGAAAATATCAGAATAATAAAGGAATACAACCAAGCTTAATGTACAAAGATTTTAAATAGAATTAGAGGAAAATATATGTATGCAGTTATAGACATAGGCTCGAATACAATTCGTCTTTCTATATACAAGAGGACGAATAATGATTTTAGCCTAATACTCACCCAGAAGACAATGGCAGGGATTATCGGCTATGTGGACGAGATGGGAATAATGTCCGCCGAGGGGATTAAAGTGGCAACAACCACATTAAAATCCTATAAGCAGATACTTGAAAATATTGACATTAAGGATGCATTCGTATTTGCGACGGCGTCCCTTAGAAATATAAAAAACACCTATGAAGTAGTGGCGGCGATTAAAAAAGCTACTGAATTTGATGTTGATGTGATGAGCGGAGAAATGGAGGGTATCTACGATTTTAGAGGTGCCACAAGGCTACTCCCCCTCAAGGAAGGACTGCTTATTGACATTGGCGGCGGCAGTACCGAGCTTGTGCAGTACAGCGACGGCAAGGTGGTAAAATCAGTTTCGCTTCCAATAGGCTCGCTCAATATGTACAACAAAAATGTGTCGAACATTCTGCCAAGTAAAAAAGAAGTGGTGAAGATAAGGCAGTATGTAAAAGAAGTGCTTGCAAACGCCGAGATAGAAGGCCACTTCCCCACTCTCTGCGGCATAGGCGGAACAGTGCGTGGTGTTAATAGGCTTGATAATAATATCAACGACTATGAAGCCACACATAAAACAGTGCTAATAAAGGATTTACGCAAAATGCTTAGAACGCTTGTCTACGATAGGACATATGCCACAAGCAAAATACTCAGAGTGATTCCCGAGAGAGTTCACACAATTCTGCCAGGGATAATTATACTTGAGGCGGTGGCGAAGAAATACCGTGCAAAGGAAATAATGGTGAGCGATTACGGAGTTCGTGAAGGATACCTTTATACAAAACTGTTTATATAGGGTTGCTTCTCTAAAACGAAGCGTTTTTATTTAGCAAAAAAAACCTGCGCCTGCATCATCCCACCAGATGTACGCTTTTCACAGATCAGGATTTTTAAAGCCGTTTCACTTACAGCGAACCCTAATAATTGCTAATTCAATAAAAACGAAAGGCGGTTAAATATATGGAAAAAGAGTATTTATCTTACTCACAAAATAGAGAGCTTGCATGGCTTAAATTTAACGAAAGGGTGCTCGACGAAGCGGACGATCCTGCTGTTCCACTGATGGAAAGGCTCAAATTCATTGCGATTTTCACAAGCAATTTGGACGAGTTTTTCATGGTGCGAGTTGGGAGTACATTTGATTTAATTGCTTTAAAAAGTGGCTACCGTGACCGCCGTACCGACATGACACTCGAAGAACAGCTAAAGAGAATTTACCTTGAGGTAGCACCACTATATAAAAAGAAAAACAAAATATACAAAGAGGTAAAAACAGCGCTTAAGGCTCATGGGGTTTCCTCGCTTGATTACAATGAGCTGAGCAAAAATGAGGCGAAGTATATAAAAGAGCTTTATAAAAGCGAAATAAAGCCGATACTTTCCCCACAAATAGTGGACAGCCTCCACCCATTTCCACATATTACCAATAAAAGGCTCTCGATTATAGCAATACTAAAATATAAAGGGGAGCAGATTTTAGGGCTTGTGCCAATGCCTGCGAGTATGCCCGAGGTTATATATCTTCCGGGCGAAGAGGTGAGGTATATACGCAGTGAGAAAGTAGTGTATGAATTTCTCTCGGATATATTCGATAGCGCCGAAATAATAGAAAAAAACTGCGTTTGTATCACAAGAAATGCCGACATAAACCCCGACTGGGACAACTACGGCGACGAGCACGAAGACTTTAGGGACAAGATGAAAAAGCTACTACAAAAGCGCAGAAAACTTGCAGTAGTAAGGCTTGAAGCGAATTATCCCATGAGCAAAAAATTTGAAGAAATGCTCTGCAAGCGTTTTGAAATAAAGTCCGACTACATATTTGTTTCAAGCAATGCATTAAAGATGAGCTATGTATTCTCACTTTTGGACAAGCTCACCCCAGCGCAGAATAAACTGCTAAGCTATCCGCCATTTAACCCCATATACCCTGCCACAATCGACCAAAGTGCGAGCGTGATAAAGCAAATAAAGGGCGGTGATAAGCTCGTTTTCCACCCCTATGAAAACATGGACGCACTGCTTCAGATGGTAAAGGAAGCCGCGTATGACCCGAATGTAATCTCGATAAAGATTACAATTTACCGCCTTGCCAAAAAGGCAAAATTGGTGGATTACCTTTGCAGAGCTGCGGAGAATGATAAGGATGTCACTGTTGTGATGGAGCTTCGTGCACGTTTTGACGAGCAGAGCAATATAGACTGGTCGGAGCGGCTTGAAGATGCAGGGTGTAAGATTATTTATGGCATGGATAAATACAAAATCCACTCGAAAATCTGCCTTATCACCCTAAAAAACAATCATGAGCTAAGCTATATCACACAGATAGGCACTGGCAATTACAATGAAAAAACCGCCTCGCAATACACCGACTTTTCACTGATGACAGCAAATGAAAGCATTGCTACCGATGCGGTGGAATTCTTTAAAAATGTGTCGATTGGTAATTTGGAGGGTGGATATAATTCCCTGCTTGTAGCACCGCTTTATTTTAAGGCGGAAATACTAAGGCTTATAGACGAAGAAATCCTAAAGGGGAGCGAGGGAGAAATCTTTTTAAAGATGAATTCCCTCACCGATATGGATTTTGTAAACAAATTTGTTGAGGCGTCTAAAGCAGGGGTGAGAGTGAGGCTTATTATCAGGGGTATTTGTTGTCTACTTCCTGGGATAATCGGGGTTTCGGATAATATTACAGTAATAAATATTGTGAGCAGATTTTTAGAGCACACAAGGGTTTACTGCTTTGGTAAAGATGAAAACAAAAAGGTGTATATTGCCTCCGCCGATTTAATGACAAGGAATACCGAAAGGCGAATAGAAATAGCCTGCCCGATATATGACGAAAAAATCAAGACGGAAATAAGCGACATTATGGACACACTCTGGAATGACAATGTAAAAGCAAGGGTGATGCAAAACGACGGGATTTATATTAAAAAACCGCAGAAAGAGCCGTTTATGGATTCACAGCTTTATTACATAGAGCATTATAAAGATAAAAAGAGTATGCCGAGTATAGAGATAAAAGAGAGTTTTGGAAGTAAGCTAAAACGAATGTTCGGAATGAAATAAGAAATACTATCCCCCAAAGTCGAAAGATTAAGGGGGATATAAACTGCAAAGAGGAAAGACTCATTTAAGTAAAAGCTGTTTTTCTTGTCTGAAAAGTCGGACAACCGAAGAACATGGCACATTTATGACCATTTTTATGGTTATTATGTGCCTTTAAAAGAAAGGAATGGTCATAAATATGAAAAAGGCGATATTGGTTACAAGTTTTGGCACAAGCTACGAAGAAACAAGGCAGAAAAATTTAGTGGCGATAGAAAAAGAAGTAGAGAAGAGATTTAAAGAACACAAAATATACACCGCCTACACAAGCAAAACCGTAAAGCGGATACTTGGCGAAAGAGGTATATATATATATAATGTATCCGAAGCCATGCAGGCGATGAAAAATGATGGCATAACCGAGGTAGTGCTCCTCCCCACCCATCTGCTTTGTGGCATTGAGTATGACAAACTATGTCTGCAAGCGGAGGAGTTTGCAGGGGATTTTGAGAAGCTGAGCATTTTAAAACCACTGCTATCCGACACAGAAACCGCAAAAGAAGTGCTACACATTATATATGATAATAATTTCACCCAGAAAGAAGAAGCCATTGTATTAATGGGGCATGGCACGGAGCATTTTGCAAATATGGTGTACCCTGCTATGAATTATATGGCGGTTACCGAGGATTTAGAGGGGATGTTTGTCGGTGCGGTGGAGGGCTACCCCGATATAAACGAACTTTTACCACAAATTAAAAAGAGCTACAAAAAAGTTTTACTCACCCCCCTTATGGTAGTGGCAGGCGACCATGCAGTAAACGACATGGCATCAAGCGAAGAAGACAGCTGGAAGAGCATATTCGAGCAAAATGGTATCGAAGTGAAAGCTTTAGTTAAAGGCCTTGGCGAATATCCAGAGATAGTGGATATTTATTGCAAGAAAATAGAGGAAGCTGTTTTGAGTGAATAGTGAAGAGTGAAAAATTAAGGTGTGGATTTGCCACAAATTAAAGTTTTACAGGGTTTTTGAAAAAAATCGTGGGGTATGGGGTAAAACCCCATAAAAGAAAAGCAAAGCGATAAAAAAGGATGTAGCAATTTTTGCGGAGCAAAAGAGCGGAGCGTAGGGGT
>CAYJIJ010000083.1:7856-8500 GCA_964370185.1 uncultured Oscillospiraceae bacterium | reverse complement strand
TTGGTTGTACGCATATTATCATGAGTTACCAGATGAGAAAATCAGACAGAAGCATATAGAAGGTTTGTATGACTTCTTATCTCAGCCAACAGACAAAGATATTAAATCTTCTTCAATGCGTGATTTAGATTTCTTGGATAAATACAGAATAATAGATGAAAATATCTTTATTAAAGTTTGCGAGATAATTTTAAATAAGCGTGAATATTCAATGTTTATTGTAGATATTTACTTTGGGCTGTTGTTTAACAAGTATCATAATACACCTCAAGAATTAATCTCAAGATTTAAACTTAATCTCGAGTTATTATGTGAAATTTATTCTGCAATACTGCTGTACCACAACTACGACTATGATGGTGAGTTTTTGCGAGAGATATATTTGGCTTGCCCATCAGTATTAGATACATATATTGATGTATTAGTCGATGAAAGTAAGCGTGTTAAAGGGCATAATAGCTTGTCTAACTGCTTTTGGAATCTGCCAAATTTTATAGAAATATACAATAAAATTTTTGAGCAAATAGTAAATTCATTTGTATTTCCAGAAATTTCAGTGCCCATTTTTTTAGAAAACATTTTACTACCTGTCGAAAATGCACAAGCCTTACTTGAAAAGCAAGACGCATGGATTCGCCAGTGTA
>CAYJIJ010000083.1:0-7846 GCA_964370185.1 uncultured Oscillospiraceae bacterium | reverse complement strand
ACACAGATAGGAAAATTGAATATATTAGGTTGTTCTGTAAGTTTAATTCATCATTTGCTAATTTTGAAAAAATTTCAATCTTACCTACTTCATATTCTTGGAGTGGAAGTGCTATACCTATGTATTCAGATTGGATAGAATTTCTACAGCAGTTATTGCCAAACTTCATTGGTTTAAAGTGGATACGGCATAAAAATTATGTAGAAGAAAGAATCAGTAGTTTGAAAGAACGCATTAAAGCAGTAGAAATAGATGAAATGCTCAGAGGCTAAGAATTTATTATCATGTATTACAATCTCGCTTGATTATAATAGTTCACTTACTTAGCTTTGCCTTTTAGCCTCTGCAATACAGCTTCCCCAAACAATTAGCAATTAGCAAGTGATTAGCAAATGGGAGATTACTTATCCTAAAAATAAGTACTAAAACTTAAACTAACTTGGATGAAAAACATCATTTTGCTAATCTAAATTTCAATGCAAAAATAGTTGCTTTTTATTGTGAAGTAACGGTAATCTAAAAAAGATAAAAACCCTGCAAAATGGCTATTTTACAGGGTTTTTGGCGCGCCGAAAGGGATTCGAACCCCCGGCTTCCACCTTAGGAGGGTGGCACTCTTTCCAGCTGAGTTACCGGCGCATATTAAATTTTCGTGGACGCTGTAGTACTGTATGGTACGAGAATGAACTACAATGGAAATTGTTCGATTCCCATCCCCTTAGGAGGCGCTTGTACTATCCCTTGTACTATGAGGGCATATTCACTTTTAACTCATATTTACTACATCTTACAATAAAGTATCCATAGTGTCAATACTACAGTGTGGAGCTTTAGCATACAGCCAAAACAAAAAGCCACCCATGCAGGGTGGCCCTTATTTGCAGCCATTAAACAGCACGGGTTACTTTGTCTGAGCGTAAGCAACGGGTGCAGGCATGAATGTGACAGGGAGTTCCTTTCACAATAGCCTTAACACGTTTTACATTGGGTTTCCAAGTTCTATTAGATCTTCTATGTGAGTGGGAAACCTTTATCCCGAAAGATACACCTTTTCCGCAAATATCGCATTTTGCCATTTTAGCACCTCCTTAATAGGTAAAACAAGTTTACAAGTTAACATTGGTATTTTATCAGATTTGGAATATAAAAGCAAGTATTTTCTGCAAATTATAAGAATTTTTTTTAAACTTTCCGCTAAATCGCATAATAATGCTTGTTTTTTGCCCTTTTTAAGGCTATAATTAGCTGTAAGATTTGAATGGATACCCAAGGTGCTACATATAATGTTGTACAAAATACTTTTAAATTATACAGAAGAAATTTTTGCTTTTAAAAACTGGAGGAAGAAATGTTTAACACTTATGATTTACTCGGAAGATTATTCTTCATAATAGCTATAATACCCATACATGAATATGCCCATGCCTATGCGGCTTACAAAATGGGGGATCGCACTGCAGGATATCTCGGCAGGCTTGACTTAAATCCATTAAAGCATATGGACCCTGTGGGAACACTTCTAATATTGTTTACTGGATTTGGTTGGGCAAAACCAGTGCCGATTAATCCAAATAATTTTAGAGACAGGCGCAAGGGCATATTTATAACAGCACTTGCAGGCCCTGCGGCAAATATTGGCTTAGCGGCTGTTTTGATGGTGGTTTACAAGATTCTTGCAAATTTAGCCTATTCGCTTGACATGCAAATTCTAATTACATTTGCACTAATTTTTCGCTCGGTTGTGTGGACAAGTATATATTTAGCGGTATTTAACCTAATACCACTGCCACCACTCGATGGATGGAATATGGCGAGTGTGTTTTTATCAGGAAAAACCTACTATAAAATAATGCAGAACTCCCAAATGATTTACATTATATTTATCGCACTTCTTTTTAGTGGAGTGTTAAGTACGCCACTTGTGATGGTGTCGAGCTTTATATTTGATGCTCTCGATATGCTCACATCATTTATCTAAACAGGAGGGAAAAGTGGAAATTAGCTTTAAATTGGATGAGTTTGAGGGGCCGCTCGACTTGATTTTGCACCTCATTTCAAAGCATAAAATGAATATCTGCGATATAGAAATCCTCTCCCTTGTAGACCAATTCATAGCATATCTCGACAGGCATGAAAACGCAGGGATGGAAATTGCAGGCGAATTTATTGAGATGGCTGCAAGACTTGTGCAGATGAAAACCGTATTCCTCCTCCCAAAGCACGACGAAGAAAAAGAGGAGCTCAAATCACAGCTTGCAGGTGAGTTGATGGAATATAAAGCCTGCAAACAAGCAGCTATGAAACTTCGTGAAGTAAACCTATTCGGGGAGATATTTTCCTCAGCTGGTGAGGAAATTTCGCAGGATAAAACATTTAATGCAAGTATAAACATATACGAATTGAGAAACAGCTATATCGCGGCGATGGGCAAAGGCAAACGCAGACAGCCACCGCCTGTTTCTGCATTTACGCCACTTGTTTCAAACAGGGTGGTGTCGGTTACATCAAGAATTATATTCGTCCTTCGCTCACTGTACAAAAGCCCTAAACTCCAGTGGAAAGCTCTCTTTGAAAAAAGTGGCGAGCGCTCCGAAATGGTGGCAACATTTTTAGCCGTCTTAGAGCTTGTAAAGGCGAAGAGGGTGAGTGTTGGAGAAAAGCAGGAGTATTTAATATTTAATGGAAGAGGTGCACAGGAGTAATGCTGTCCAAAAGTGAAAAAGAGGTTTTTGCAATACTTTTTGCCGCCTCGGAGCCTGTTGAAGCAGAGCAAATATCAGAGGCTACTGGAATAGAGTATGATACAATAATAAAGCTTATGCGCCTTATGTCGGACAAGCTAATCGAAGAAGAATTTCCTGTGCAACTTCTAACACTCGGCAGTAAATATCAGCTCTCAACGGGAAAAGAATATGCCCAAGTAATAAAAAATGCGCTCGATTTAAAAAGAAATATGCCACTTTCCCAAGCGGCAATGGAAGTGCTTGCGATAATTGCCTATAATCAACCTGTCACAAAATCTTTTGTAGAGCAGGTGAGGGGGGTGGATAGTTCCTCGGTAGTAAATTCACTCTGTGAAAAAGCACTCATAGAGGAAGCAGGAAGGCTTGAGCTCCCAGGCAGACCTGTATCGTACCGCACAAATGCAAACTTCCTTAGATGCTTTGGGCTGAGCACAATAGCAGAGCTTCCGTCAATAGAGGAAGAGCCACCCGAGCACAAAGAAGAAGAACAGATGGAATTTGATATGTAAAATAGGGGATTTAATTGTCAGCTTTACATCTGCTTTTGATACCGAGTTCGTTTTAATTAAACAGCGCAAAAATCAGTGGGGGGTGCAGTGGTTATGGCAGGTTATATTGTGCTAACAGTACTGTTTGTTATATTACTGCTGCTGTTACTACCTATAAAACTGTGGTTTACTTATGAAAAAGAGGGCGGAGTGTCAGTGAAAATTCACTACACATTTATAAAGAGAACTCTATTGCCACAGCAAGAAAAAACAGAAAAGATAAAGAAAGTAAAGAAGCAGAAGAGTAAAAAGCAAAGTGAAAAGACGGATAAAAAGGATGAAAAAAGCAAAACGGATAAATTTTCCGATTATATAGGGCTAATTTCACCCATACTTTCTGGAATAAGCAAACCACTTAGACTTCTTTGCAAAACAATTACGATAAAAATAGATAGTTTTACTTTTTGGATATGCGGCAAGGACAGTGCAGATACAGCTCTACTATATGGAAAACTCAGCGGAGTTATATGGAGTTTTTACGCTGTATTATGCGAAGTGTTCACAGTCAAGGCAAAGCATGTGGATATATCACCCTACTTTTTGGGTGAGGACAGCGAGATAAAAGCCGATGCCAGCATAAAAATTGTGCCACTTATGGCGCTTTTTCCAGTGATTTGGATGCTTATAAATATCTTGATTGCAATTTTAAAACATAAAGGAGAAGATAATAATGGAAGAAAACAAAAACCAGATAAGCGAAATGCTAACTGCGGCAATGAACAATCTGAGAACCTTAGTGGATGTTAACACAATTATAGGCGACCCAATAACACCCGACGCAAACACCACAATTATCCCAATATCAAAGGTGACATTCGGTTTTGGCGTGGGCGGTTCGGACATCCCCACCACAAAGCCTAATAAAAACTTTGGCGGTGGAAGCGGTGCAGGGGTAACAATACAACCAATCGGATTTATCGTGATAAATTCGGGTAAAGTGGAGCTTTTACAGCTTGCAAGCGGCGGAAATGTGGCGGAACGCATGGTCAATATGGTGCCGGGCGTTGTGGATAAAATCAGTGGCATGGTAAATGATTTTAAAAACAAGGGCAAAGAAGAAACACCGACGGACACAACTCAGACAGCGCAAACAGAAAATTAAATACTAATTTATAATATTTTATTACACATCTGCATATTCTTATGAAGAGATAATCAGTGCAGACGGCTTAGAAAAACGCCCTATTATATTCTACAACACTATTTGGTAGAGGGGCATATAAAAACATCTTACTGCTAAGCCTGTTAAACTTCATTATTTCTCAACTAAAAGAAAATGCAGGTGATGTTGTTATGAAAAGAGCGCTATTATGGGTAGTTTCATTTATTTTATGCGGAAGTTTTGCATATGCGGAGGAAGCCGATTATGCCAAGTATCCCAACAGCATACTGCCCGTAATTACCACCGCAGATGCGGCGATTGTAATGGATGCCGATAGTGGTAGAATACTATTTGCAAAGGATATTGACGAGCGCCTTGCGATGGCAAGCACCACTAAAATTATGACGGCGCTTATAGCACTCGAGCAGGATGACTTAGAAGAGCGCTTTACCGTGAGCGAAGAAGCAGTGACGGTGGAAGGTTCTTCAATGGGACTTTTGCCCGACGACAGTGTGGACTTGCTCACCTTGGTGTATGGGCTAATGCTACCCTCGGGAAACGATGCGGCAAATTCGGTGGCATTTAGAATTGGCGGAAGCATAGAAGATTTTGCCGAGATAATGAATGAAAAGGCAAGCGAGCTAAATCTTGTCGACACGCATTTTGTAACGCCGTCGGGACTTGATGCAGACGGCCATTATACCACAGCGAAAGACCTTGCAAATTTAACCCGTGAAGCGATGAAAAATGAAACTTTCAAAGAGATTGTAGCAATGGAATATGCTGTGGTTGAATATGGAAACCCACCCTATGAAAGAGGGCTTAAAAACTACAATCAACTCCTCGAAATGTACGAGGGTGCAAACGGTGTTAAAACAGGTCTTACCGACAATGCAGGTAGATGCCTTGTTTCCTCTGCGAGCAGAAACGGTGTAAACCTAATAGTGGTGACACTGGACTGCAAAAATGACTACGAAGTACATAGTCTATTATATGATACATATTTTGCAGAGCTTATATCTGTGGACATGGAAGATGTAATAGGGGAAATAGAAATTCCAATTATGGGCAGTGAAGAAGTAGTTAGGACAGCACTTTTAAAAGAGCCAAATGTGGCGATATACCCAGATGAAGTAACAAAGATTAACATCTCCTACAAGCTACCCCAAACACTATTTGCGCCAATAAGCTATGGCGATTATTTAGGTGTAGTGCAGATAAGGGCGGATGATGTAGTTTTATATGAAAGTGCAGTTTATGCGGCAAGCGATATACAGCTACCCGAAAAAGAAGAGGGAAGCGTTTTAGATAAAGTTATGGATTTATTTGGATAAATCTACTTACAGTATAGGTTTTTCGCTTACTGCGGTGAGCGAGTAAAACTTTAATTTGTGACAAATAATGCAAAGCATTATAAATATAAGTAACGCCGTGAGGCGGGAAAGGCAGCTATATGCTGTAAAAGGTAAAAAAATGAGTAACACAACAAGAATTCAAAAGGTACTATCGGACAATGGTATTCTATCAAGGAGGAAGGCGGAGGAATACATAAAACAGGGTAAAATCACCGTCAACGGCCGTCCTGCACAGATAGGGCACCCAGTTAATATCCGCAAGGATATAATCGCCATTGAGGGCGAGAGGGTGCACTTTAAAAAGAAAGTGGATAGAGTGTATATAATGCTCAACAAGCCAAGGGGCTATGTGACCACAATGAACGACGAGCTCGGAAGAAAATGCACAGCACAGCTCTGCTCGGGCACACCTGCAAAGGTGTATCCAGTGGGCAGACTCGATAAGGACAGTGAGGGACTACTGCTCATGACAAACGACGGCAATTTTGCCAACAGCATCATGCACCCCTCAAGCCACATATCAAAGACATATCGAGTGACAGTGCGCCCCGACATAAACGACGAACAACTCATAAGCCTATCGGCGGGCGTAGTGATAGACGGCAAAAGAACAATGCCTGCACAGGTTCATGTAATAAGCAAGGAAAATGGACGAGTAGTGCTTCAAATGAGCATTAAAGAGGGCAAAAATCGCCAAATACGCAAAATGTGTGAAGCGGTAGGGCTTGAAGTGGCAAGGCTTAAAAGGACTAATGTAGGCCCATTAAAGCTCGGAATGCTAAAGCCGGGCGACTGGAGGGAGCTTGCACCCTCGGAGCTCATCGCAATTAGAAATGCAATAAAGCTTGATCCGAATAAACAATAATAATATATATATATATATATATATTACATATTTCCTCCCCTAAACAGGGGAGGAAATATCGGACTTAAGAGAAAAGCGAAACCGCAAGAAAATTTTTGATTTTTTGCTTACTATGTCGCTTAAAACTTTCAAATTTCGCTCATATACCTTCGTATTATTCGCTTATTTAAAAGTTTTGCTCCTTGTATTTCATCTTTTCTCTTAAGCCTATCAGATTGCAAACTATCTCAGCAATCTGATATTTCTCCACCTAAACAGGGAGGAAATATGTAATTAAATTTAAGTGACTTCTAATGACTGCAAAACTACGGAGGGTAAAATGCTTGTATTAAAACCGATTAAGGATGAAGATATGCTATCATCACTCACCAAGAAAAAGGGTGAAAATTATGGATATACCGCATTTGAGGGCGAAAAAAAGATAGGTAGCATAGCCGCATACTGTGATGAAGCCACTGTGTATATAGAGTATCTTTCGCTTTTAAAAGGTGAGGACGACGAGCTCGCAGACGGTCTTCTCAGGGCGATATTTGATAAGGCGGCGGAGAAAAATAAGCTCTATTACCGCATATCCGATAGGATAGTAAATATCCATAAAGATATGCTCACTGCAAAGGGATATTCTAATAGCGAAGAATATATATATAAATTTTTCACATCAAAAAGCTCATGCATCGGATGCGGTGGATGTAAGGAGTAGCGAGTGGAAAGATATACAAAAAGCAAATAGGCGATATTATCTGCAATTAAAGCAAATAAAAGTTGACAAATAGCACGCTTACAAGGTACAATATAAGGTGAGATAATTTTATTTTTATTAAAATAACTCAGCCATCAAAGGTAATTAAATTAATGAAAATTATGCAAAAAATAGATGGATGGAGTTTTAAGTAATGCTTTGGGTGGCAATACTCGAACACACACAGCCGATAAAAGCATCTTTTTGGCATTTTTTAGCCTTCTCTCCTCGCCTTACACGAGTAAGGCTTCGTCACTTAGACGAAAAACTGCTTAAAAATCTACTCTTATCGGTGGGGAGCAGTTTTAGTGGAGAGAATTTTTGCTAAAACAATGAAAATGCCGCAGGTAATACTTGCGTATAGCTGGGGAATTTGAAGCAGTATTAGTGAAAATTATTCCACTAAAACCTGTGCGGATTCGAGTATTACCCCCCTTAGTTAATCTGCGAAAATCTAAAAATATTTAAGAGTGGGGCAGAGTGAAATGATAAA
>CAYJIJ010000082.1:0-8565 GCA_964370185.1 uncultured Oscillospiraceae bacterium | reverse complement strand
GACTAAGCACTAAGAAATTAGCTTTCTTTCCATTTTCAAGTGTGCCATGATCTTTTTCAACACCAACAACTTCCGCAGATATCTTTGTACCTGCTACGATTGCCTGCATAGGTGTAAAACCACCCTCTACCATCAGTTTCATTTCATCAATATGTGATTTACCATGCTCACAAAATGGGGTGCCTGCATCGGTGCCCACTGCAATACGCACTCCTCTTTTTACAGCTTTCTTAAAGTTTTGCATATGCTTATCAACTGCAAACTTAGTTTTTGCAACTGACTCTGGACTAAGTCCTCTTGCTTCTCCTTGTGTTGCGCATATCCATGGCGCTACAAGTGTAGGAACAAAGGGGATATTATGCTTTAGCATATAGTCAATTGCTTCGTCATCAATAAACATACCGTGCTCAATACAATCAATACCAGCATTTAAAGCATTCTTTACTCCCTCTGCACTGTGGGAATGTGTAGTGGTTAGCACACCATATTTATGTGCAACTTCAACTGCTGCTTTTATCTCTTCACTTGTAAGTTGTGGTGCGCCTTGTGGGCCTGGAGTGAGGTTGCCACCTGTTGCCATGATTTTAAGCACTGTTGCCCCTGCCTTGAGCTGTTCTCGTGCAGCTTTTGTCACCTCGGCAACGCCGTCGCATTCCCTACCAAGTGACCATCCATGTCCGCCGGTCATTGTTATCATCTGTCCAGAAGCTACTAAATCCGGCCCTTCAATTAAATTTGCATCTACAAGTTTTTTAAGCTCAATATCTATAAATTTATAGCCGCCTAAATCACGGATGAATGTTACCCCACCGTCAAGTGTTTTCTTAAGATTAACCATGCCTCTATGGGCAATTTTCGTTTGGCTATCCCCCCTTGTAACAAATCCAGTAAAATCTGCATCAGGGTCGATGATAACATGTGTATGTGCATCGATAATTCCAGGAGTAATATAATATTCGCTATAATCAATCACTTCTGCATCGTATTCTTTAGATTTAGATAGAGTATCAAAATCACCTGTTTTTACCACTCTGTCTTTTTTTATAAGTAATGCATTGTGGGTGTTTTCCGCTCCTGTCCCATCAATTATGCTTTTACACTTAACTAATTTATATTCTTTCATTGATAATATCCTTTCTAAGGTAGGCTTTTGCTCATGATTTATTTTATAAATATATTCCGCCACCAATACCAAGTGGTATATTAAACATTATGAATATTACCAGAAGAGCTATCCATACAATACCAAATGCTGTTGAGTATGGTATCATGTTAGCTACTATTGTGCCAAAACCAGCGTCTTTATCATATTTCTTGATAAAGCCTAACAAAATAGCCATATAGGGGAATGTTGGAGCTATCGTATTTGTGAGTGAGTCACCTATTCTATATGCAATTTGTGTAAGAGCTGGGTCGTATCCCATTATCATAAACATTGGTACAAATATTGGCGCCATAATTGCCCATTTTGCACTCGCACTACCCATAAATATATTTATGAAACAAGCTACTAATATAAACGATATAAACATAGGTATGCCTGTGAGCCCGATGCTTTCTAAAAATTCTGCACCTTTAATCGAGATATAAAGTCCTAAATTACTTCTACTAAAGAAAGCTAAGAACTGAGATGCTGCAAATGCTATGATGATAAATCCACCAAGTTCGCTTACTGCTGAGCCCATTAGTCTTACTGTGTCTTTATCTTTTTTAACAACCCCTGTAACCATACCATAAACCAAGCCAGGTACAAAGAATATGAAAGTAACAATTGGAACTATACCTTTCATCATAGGTGCTGTCATTCCAAAAACTGAGCCTGTTTCATCTGCTAAAAATGCATTTGGTCCGATTGAAAGTGCAACTAACACCGCTAACATAATTATAATTGAAATTCCAGCCCATTTCAAACCTTTTCTTTCAACATCTGTAAGTTTTTCATGAACACTTTCATCAATTACGCCCGTATATGTTCCAAGGCGTGGTTCGATGATTTTATTGTTAACCCAAACACCTACTGGGACTAATATTACTGCCGAAACAAACATAAAATATAAATTCATTGCAGGAGTAGCATTATATGTAGGGTCTATTAATTGCGCCGCAGGAACTGTAAATCCTGTTGCAAGTACATCGCCCATCTGCACCATCATACAAGCAGCAAAACCGCCAGCAACTGAAGCATATGCAGTATATAGCCCAGCAAGTGGATGCCTACCTAAGCCTAAAAAAACTACTGCTGCAAGTGGTGGTAGCATTACAAATCCTGCATCACCCACTGCAACTGCATTTATTCCTAAGAAAACAATAATGGCTGTAACCAAGTTTTTAGGAGCTCTCATAACACTATTTTTAATGAATGCTGTCATAAGTCCAGTTTTATCTGCAAGGCCAGCACCCATCATTACAACTATAACTAGTCCAAGAGAGGGAAATGCCTGAAAGTTTGAAATAATACTACCTAACATATGTTGCAGTTCTGCTTTTGATAACAGATTTACTATTGTAACCTCTGCTCCCGTACCTGGATGAACCGCTAAAGCGCCTGAGCTGCTTAAAAGTGCTGAAACAACTACGGTAATTAGACATAAGACAAGGAATAATGTAACTGGGTCGCACATCTTGTTGCCACTACGCTCTACTGCGTTAAGAAATCTCGTACTAAAGCTTTGTTTTGTTAATTTTGTTTGATTCATACTATTCGTTTTAGCTTACAAAAAGCTAAAACATCCCTCCTATTATTTTATTAGCCATTGTGTAAATTATTATGACAAAGATATAAAACGGCCTACTATCTCTTTGCCCAAATATTCAATAGATTATCTTGTCAATTAATAAGTAGTATGCTATACTTTCACCATATCTATGACAAAATTACTATTGTAATTTATTTTTATTATAATAATATTTGTCACAAAAATGTCACAAAAGCGTCACAAACAATTGAGGGATGTGAAGAAAATTAATATTACAATCAACTTATCCGGTGTGCCAACCGTAATAGTAAATGGTCAAAAAATAAAATTTGCAACTAAAAAGAGTTTAGCTTTGTTTATTTATATTGCAATTAAAAAATGCATACCCAAAAATGAGCTTGAGCAGATGTTTTGGCCGGATCTTAATCAAGTTAATGCGAATAAAAATTTGAGAAATGCTATTTATTATATCAAGAAGAATTTTGATTGTGCTATTTTTGAAAAAGCAAGCAATGTTCTTAAAATATCGGATGATTTAAATATTTCTATTATTATTGATCCTTTGCATGTTGGTGTTTTGGAAGGGCTTTCTTTGAGCGATTGTGAAGAGTTTACAGATTTTATGCATGAGTATGTCAATCAATATGAAATGAAGTTCTACAATCTATCAAAAAAAGATTTTATAGATTGCCTTAGCATACTGCCTAAAGAGGAGGCTGTAAGACAGTTTTATAGTCTTCGCGAGATTGATTCTTTTGATGAAGATATTTGCTTAGCAATGATGAAGTATCATTTTTCAAGAAAAAATTTTGATGAGGCTATATCTGTATATAAAGATATAGCCTCATCATTAAAAAACGAGTTATTTATAGAGCCTGCCGCTGAAATACAAAGCTTGTATGAAAATATTTTAATGCAAAAAAAGATGAGTAAAATATCCGATGAACATTATTTTTACGGAAGAGAAGCAGAACTGCAGAAAATATATTTTTCACACAAGAGCTTTTCCAAGGGGCAACTCTATAAAAATTTCATTATAATCGGACAAATGGGCATGGGTAAAACCACCCTTATAAACCAATATGTTAAACATAATGATATGCTCGACACATTGCATATACATATAGACTGTTATGAAGCCGAAGCTAATCTCCAACTAAAGATTATAACTACTTTGGCATCAAAAATGCTTGATTTGATGGATATCACTAATGATATTCTCCAAAATAAATATCAAAATATTATCTCCCATACATTTCAGCTAATATTTGATAAATTCGCTTATGTGGGCAATACATCCCAAAGTAATGAAGATATATCTTTTTATGAAGTTGAAAAAACACTATCGGACATATTCGACTTTTTCGTTAGCCAAAAAAAATTCTTTATAGTTATAGATAATTTGCATTTTTGTGATATTAGAAGCAAAAATATGATTTATAATATCCTCCTAAATACCCACCGCAATAATGTATTTTCTATTCTCACTTTTAGGGCTGAAAATAAATCGCAATTTTATAATTTTCTTGGTAATACGAGTAATAATAGCGTAGATTTAATCAGGCTAAACAACTTTACACATTCTGATATTGAAAAAATTGTAGTTGCACAACTTGGTTTCACTGATAAAGTTTTGATTAATTCCATCATTCACGAAAGTGCTGGAAATCCTTTGTTTTTATCGGAAATAATAAGAAATGTAAAAGATAATAATATATCTGGCGATTATAAATTTATTACAATGCTCGATAATAAACTCAAATCACTTTCAAAAAGTGAACAATCCGCTTTAGATATTTCTACTATTTTTATCAATTTTATAAATCCCGATATAATAGCAAACATAATGGGTATAGATAAAATGGAAATTTTAGAAATTTTCCAGGTGCTTATAGATAATGGATTTATTAAAGAAGAGTTTACAGAAGAAAATCTAAAATTGTCATTTTCCCATGATCAATTTAGGCAACATATATATTCTTCCTTATCATTTACTAAACGTAAAGCTTTTCATATAAAGGTAGCAGAGCAATTTGTTAATAGTTGCACGCAAGATATAAAATTCAGAAAACACATTGATGAAATTATTTATCACTATAAAACTGCCGGTGAAACAATAAAATACATAGAGTACAAAATCAAAAAAATTACAGATAGAGTATCTTCATATGATGATTACCCAGAAGTTCTTACATCGCTTGCTAAGGGGTATATTGAAGAAATTGAGCATGACGCACAAAATACTACTTTACCTGCTCATCTCAATTTTCAGATTTTATTGCTTAAATCTAATTTTTCCATTAGAAATGGTGATTATGAAAATGGTATTAAATTTGCCAGTGAAGTCTTAGAGTATGACACTGATGTAGAAAGAAAGATAGCTGCACACCAGCAAATGATTTCATATGGAAAGCAGACACGAAATCATCATGTGATAAAAGAACATTCGTTATAAGCTCTTAGGCTTTTAAAAGTCAATCCAAACCCTATTAAAAAATCGATCATACTAAGAGCATATGCTTTGAGTGAGTACAATAAAGGTAATTTTCATAATGGTAAAAAAGTACTATTTCAGGTAATGGATATTTTAAATACTCTTCCTTTAACAGAGGAAGTTTTATATCACAAGGCTAATGTCTATAACTATTTAGCCTCAGAGGATAGATATCTTGGAAACTATCATGAAACTATTACCTATTATAAAAAAGCTATTAATATTTGTAATGAGCAAAATATTATGGATATGCTTCCTCTTTTCTATATGAACTTAGGCCACTCCTATATTGAAATTGGTGAAATTTCAAAAGCGAAAGACATTTTTGTAAAATATAAGCAGGTTAGTGAATATATCAAATGCACTCTCTCGGTAACATTTGCGAACGCCTACCTCGCAATTATATATTTTAATGAAGGTGAATATGAGCAGGCTTTCCAACACTTAACCATCGCAATTAACAATAGTAATATCCTTAAAAATCCTTATGAAGATGGATATTTGTATAAAATAATCTGTGTTATTAAATGCAATTTAGAAATTAGAAAAATGCAAGAAAATGCCATTTATAAATTACTTGATATGCCATATGAGTGCTATTATAATAAAGCCTGCGAGAATTTTACAAGTGCAAATCTTGTAAGAGAAATTGAGAATATACCTAAAATTGTATAATATAAATAATCTGCAGGATTATTTATATCCTCGGGGGCAATTCAGGTTGCCCCCTCTTGTCATTTTATTAAAACCGCGAGAATGACAAATTGATATTACACTTTTTAAGTAAATGTAAAACATTAAAGTGCAGAATATGATTTTGGATTACAGGTGTCACCCTTGGGCGTCAATAAGATGGATAATTTACATCATGCCTCGTCTACTCCACCTCCACCCACAACCGTTCTATTTTGTCACTTCCGTATGTACCGTACTCTTAGATATATTAAACTTCTTAGCGGTGCTTCGCACCGTAGTTTTATTTTCAATTATGTAATTTGCAAGCAAAATGGCTCGTTCTTCTGGTAAGCCTTTCATGGTTTTCCTCCTCGTTTTTGGTATACTCTAACTTATGAAAAAGCGATGTTTTTTAGTACATATATTGTAAAATTTAGGGTGAATCCCAGTGGATTTTTTACTGTAATCTCTTTTTGTTTTTTTGAAAAAGGCAAATGCATGAATTATTCTCAAAATTTTATTAGTGCCCTGTGTAGTATAATTGTGTTTTAGATTGAATATTTTATGTGAATAGGGCTCCACTTTTATAAAATGTATTCAAATTTCAGGGGTTGCCCTTACCCCTACAAATAAATCCAACCAAAGCACATTTAAATTTGCACTTTGGTTGGATTTTAAAATTGTATGGAAAGTATCTTATCTAAGATGACATGCTACAAATCTTGTGGGTGATATTTCTCTAAGCTGTGGAGTTTCATTTTTACATATCTCCTCCGCTATAGGACATCTCCCTGCAAATCTGCACCCTTCGGGTGGATTTATAGGACTCGGTACATCTCCCTCTAAGATAATTCTATTTATATCCACATCAATTGATGGGATGGGCACTGCACTAAGAAGTGCCTGTGTATACGGATGTATCGGGTTTTCAAAAAGCGATTTATAGTCCGCTTTTTCCACTATTCTTCCCAGATACATAACAATAATATGGTCACTAATATGCTTTACAACCGATAAATCGTGTGAAATGAAGAGATATGTAAGCCCTAAATCCCTTTGAAGCTCCTGCATCAGATTTAGTACCTGTGCCTGAATTGACACATCAAGTGCCGAAACAGGCTCATCCAAAACAATAAATGAAGGATTTAGCGACAGTGCCCTAGCAATTCCAACACGCTGTCTTCTTCCGCCGTCAAGCTCATGGGGATATGAGTTTGCAACTCTTTTAGCAAGTCCCGCTATTTCCATAAGTTCATATACGCGCTTTTCATAATCTGCTTTGTTGGCATAAATTTTTTGCACCCTCAGTGGCTCTCCAATGCTTTCAAATATACTCATTCTTCCGTCAAGTGAGGCATATGGATCTTGGAAAACTATCTGCATTTTCTTTCTTTTCTCACGCATTTGCAGTTTGTTAAGCTTTATTATGTCGTTGCCCTCAAATAGCACTTCACCCGCTGTTGGCTCAATTAAACGTAGTACCAGTCTTCCGATGGTGGATTTACCACATCCCGACTCACCCACAAGCCCAAGTGTCTCCTTAGCGTTTATATGGAAGTCCACACCGTCCACGGCATGGAGTAATCCTTTTTTAGTCTGAAAGTGCTTTTTTAAGCCTTTCACTTCCAATATTTTATCACTCAATGCCTATACCCCCTCATTTTGCTCCACAAGGAAGCATTTTACAGTGTGTCCATTTTCCACCTCATAATTTGGTGGAGATTCTTTTGTGCAACGCTCTGTGACATGTGGACATCTCGGATGAAAGCGACATCCACTCGGTATTTTTGTAGGGTCGGGCATCATGCCTTTAATCGGGATTAGAGTGGTACTCTCATCAGCTAAATTCGGTATGCACTGGAATAACCCCTGCGTATAGGGATGTAGTGCATTTCTGAATAAATGCTCCCTGCTCCCTTGCTCAACTATCTCACCGGCATACATTATTGCTACATTGTCACAAATTTCTGCCACAAGCCCTAAGTCATGGGTAATCATAATCATAGAAGTTTTATACTTCTCTTTTAATGTCTTCATCAGCTCCATAACCTGCGCTTGTATAGTAACATCGAGTGCTGTTGTTGGCTCATCGGCAATTAAAAGATTGGGATTACACGCAAGCGCCATCGCTATTACAACCCTCTGCTTCATACCACCAGAGAACTGATGGGGATAGTCCCCTGCACGCTCACCTCGAATTCCAACTAATTCAAGCATGTCACAGGCACGCATATATGCATCTTTAGTACTGAGCTTCTCATGAAGTTTTAAAGCTTCCATAATCTGCTCGCCAACTGTCATGACCGGATTGAGTGAAGTCATTGGGTCTTGGAAAATCATCGAGATTTTACTTCCCCTAACACTCCTCATATATTTTTTATCCTTTTTAAGTAGGTCGTCACCTTGGAAAAATATTTCACCGCTCAGTATTTTAGCCGGAGGCTCTTGTAGTATCCTCATTATGGATTTTACTGTGGTAGTTTTGCCCGCACCTGTTTCTCCAACTAGTCCGAGAGTTTTTCCCACACCCACTGCCAAATTTAAATTTTCTACTGCGTGTACTACACCGTCAACAGTTACAAAGTGAACGGTTAGGTTTTTTATCTCCAACAAATTGTCTGTATTCAATATGTACACCCCTTAATCTTTCAGTTTTGGGTCAAGGGCATCTCTGAGGCCGTCACCCATTAGATTCATTGC
>CAYJIJ010000081.1:0-8703 GCA_964370185.1 uncultured Oscillospiraceae bacterium | reverse complement strand
TACGAGGGTATATGAGCGTAATTTGAAAGTTTTAGGTGACACAGTAAGCAAAAAACCATAAGATTTTTTATGGCTTCGCTTTTGTCTTCGGTCTGAGGGGTATTTCTTCACCATAAGTGAAGAAATACCCCTAATTTTATAATGTTGCTAATTTCTATATTTTAGCCCTGCAATATTTCCTTAACATACTCAACGCTTCCATTAATCGCCTCGGTACTGCCACTTAAGCTAATAGCCATAAAGTTTTCATCGGGCACATCAAATGGAGCCTTTATTCCCAAAACACTTGCAGGAATATATCCCATTTTAGGATAGTATTTTTCACTGCCAAGCACAATAACTATATCATAGCCCATAGCCTTCGCTATTTCATGGCCCTTATTTATTAAAGCCTTGCCGACTCCTTTTCTCTGTGCATCTGGAGAAACCGATAATGGCGCAAGTGCAAGTGCACCTACTTCGCCAACCTTTGCCTTTGTAAACATTATATGCCCGAGCAGTACACCCCCCTCTTCTGCCACTAAAGATAATTCTTTGATAAAGCCATCACTGTTTCGAAGTCTTTTAACTAAATTATGTTCATTTCCATCGGAATGTTCGGCTGTTTTAAAAGCCTCCTCTACCAAAGCATATACTATTTCGTAATCGCCGAGTTTTTCTTCTCTTATGTTCATTTTTAAATTTCCTTAAAAGTTGGTAAGCATTATAATGTGTATATTATATCAAAAAAAGCAGTGAGAATTCAAGTAAGAGATTGCAGTCTAACAATTTATTTTAACAAACCATAGTAATCATACGCAAAATCACTTTGCTTATGCAAAATTATTTTGCGTGCTTTAATTTTAATTTAATTAGCTAAATCCATTTTATGGCATAAATGCGTTGTTTTAACATTGTGTAACTTTGGCACGCTATTTGCTGTATTAAGAATTAAGCTATAAAGCAAAAAAATTGAAAGAGGGTAAAAATTATGTTAATCGGAATTTTAGTGGTCTATCTCATTGCAATGTTTGGTGTGGGTGTCTATGCCAACAAATTCAACAACGGAGTTGATGACTTCCTACTTGCAGGACGCAGACTCGGCGTATGGCTTACCGCATTTACACTTGCGGCTACATACTTCGGCGGCGGATATGTTATAGGTATCGGCGCAACAGCCTATTCGGACGGTATGGTAGGTTGGTACAGCGGTCTTGCGGGAGCCGCTGGTATACTCGGCGTTTGCTTAGTACTGAGCAAAATGGAAGGCATGAATGTATATACAGTTACAGAAATTATGGAACAAAGATATAAAAGCCCACTCCTAAGGCTAATTACTTCACTGCTATCACTCTTAGCACTTGTGGGGATTTTAGCTGCACAGGTTACATCAGCAGGTAGTATCCTTGCTACACTCGGCATAGGCTCGCCAGTGAGCAACGCGCTTCTTGCTGCTGCTGTATTTATTGGATACACAGTATTTGGTGGTCTTTGGGCGGTTACACTTACCGACTTTATTCAGGTTATAATAGCTGGTACTGGTATCATTGCGGCGGCGTTCATTCTATATTTTGATGTTAGCAGCTGGGATGAAGTGGTTGCATCGATTACTGCACAGGGTGTGGACGAGAATTACTTCTCCATGGCGGCTGAACCCTCCTATGTTCTATATCTAATCCTACCTATGTTTATCTACACACTTATCGGGCAGGATGTTTATCAAAGACTATTTGCAGCAAGCAGTCCTAAAGTTGCTAAAAAAGCAGGTATTATGGCAGGTATTTTAATAGCGGTACTCACATTATTCCCTGCACTACTCGGTATCGGTGGTAGAGCGTTATTCCCAGATCTTGAAAATGCTACAATGGTTATCCCTACAATTATCACAAGCGTACTACCTCCATTCATCGGCGGTATCGTGCTTTCAGCGGTTGTTGCGGCAATTATGTCAACTGCGGATAGTATGCTCACAGCGGCAACTTCCCATATAGTAGGGGATGTGCTCCTTCGTTACGGCAAGCTCGACAGAGAAAAAGACTCCACAAAACTACTTAAAGTTTCAAGAGTTCTTACAGTTTGCGTAGGTTTATTCTCAGTAGCAGCTGCACTTGCAATTCCACAGGTTATTCCAATGCTTAACCTATCCTACACAATCTACACTGCAGGCGTTTTTGCACCAGTTGTAGGTGGTCTGCTTTGGAAAGGCGCTACTAAAGCAGGAGCTTTTGCAGGACTTATCGGCGGTTTAGTATTTGCATTCCTTGGAATGAATGGTTTCTCCGTTCTTGGCATTCCATCCGATATTTTAAGCTGCTTATTCTCAGTAATATTCTTTATAATTGTCTCCATGTTAACACAGAAAAAAGAGCAAACAGTTAAATAGTAATTTACTAAATGTGTTGGGAGATGAAAAAATATGTCAATACAAAATATTATTACATACTTTGACACCCATGCAACAGGTTGCCCAATACGCATAGTTACAGGTGGTTTTCCCATGTTAAAAGCAGATACTATGCTTGGGAAAATGACTGAGATGCAAGAGAAATACGACTGGGTTCGCACAGCTACAATGTGCGAGCCAAGGGGGCACCGCAATATGGTGGGCGCAGTACTTACAGAGCCCTGCGATAAAGAAGCGGATGTAGGAATTTTCTATATAGATTCCGGTGGTTATGCACCAATGTGCGGTGCAGGGAGCATAGCACTTGGCAAAGCACTTATTGAAATGGGATATGTGAAAATGCAGGAGCCTGTCACAGAGGTTAAAATGGATACCCCCTCGGGACTGGTGAAAGCTTATGTTACAGTGGAAAACGGTGTTATACAAAACAGCACCTTTGAAAATATCCCCTCATTTGTGTATAAAACAAATTTGAGTGTAAATATTCCCGAATATGGCAACATCCCATTTGACATTACCTACGGTGGGAATTTCTTTGTAATGCTTCCAATTAGTGCTATTGGAATACCGATAATTCCTGAAAATGGCGAAAAACTCGCTGATTTAGGAATGGAAATCCTTAAAAAAGTAAATAGCGAAATGAGCATTTCCCACCCCGATTACCCCGATATAACTTTCCTAAATGATCTTATGTTTTTAGATGGGCCATACATGGAAGAGGGAAGAAAAATTTATAAAAATGTAGTTATATTCGGCGGCAAACAAGTAGACCGCTCGCCCTGCGGCACGGGAAGTTGTGCGAGAATGGCACTTCTAATCCACAAAGGGGAGCTAAATATAGGTGAAGAATTTATCCACCGCAGTATTATTGATACTGAATTTATTGGTAAACCAATAAAAGCTGAGATGAAAAACGGATTTAATTATGTCACCTGCCAGCTAACAGGGGATACTCACACAATAGGAATGGGCAGCTTTATACTCGAAGAGAATGACCCAATGAAAAATGGTTTTTGGATATAATATAAGAAAAAAGATATGGAGAAGTTTATGATGAGCAGTGCAATACTAACACAAAATCCTAAAGAGATTAAAAAAGTAATTTTAGGCCTTGATGGGATTACAATGGAAGAATTTATAGCGGTTGCACGATTTAATGCAACACTTGAATTCACGGAAGAATTTGTAGCAAGAATTAATGTGTGCAAGGATACACTCTACGGATTTTTAGAAGAAAACCGCCTAATTTATGGTGTTACCACAGGTTTTGGCGAGAATGTTCGCTATACCATAAGCCCCGAAGATGCAAGTGAATTGCAAAGAAATATTGTGCGCTCCCATGCATGCTCAGTGGGTAAACCACTCGAAATAGAGCAAGTAAGAGCAATACAAATGCAGATGATACTAAACACAGGCAGGGGTCATTCAGGAATTTCTATTGAAATGATAAGCATGATTAAAGATTTGCTTAATAATCAAATCACACCATATGCACCGGGTGAAGGCTCCGTGGGCTACCTTGCAGTTGAGGGGCATATCACACTTGTGAATATAGGTGAGGGTAAAGCTTATTATAAAGGCGAAGTTATGAGTGGTGGAGAAGCACTTGCAAAAGCAGGACTAACCCCCGTAAACATCGGCTGTAAAGAGGGGCTTTGCCTGCTCAATGGTACCACCTCAGTAACAGCTCTCGGCATATTAGCAGTATACGACGCTATAAATACCGCTAAGGCAATTGATGCAATATGTGCTACCTCATATGAGGCGCTAAGGGGCACAATCAAAGGCTGTGACGAGAGAGTGCATGGACTTAAAAAGCATGTGGAACAGCAAAGAACTGCTAAACTCATCTGCAAAATGCTTGAGGGCAGTGAAATAATGGAGCAGAATAAGGATGCAAGGGTACAGGATGCCTACATACTGCGCTGCACACCTCATTTTCACGGTGCGGCTAAGAGAATTCTTCGCCAGAGCTTAGAGAATATAACCGAGGAAATGCAGTCTGTGAGTGATAATCCTGTAATCTTCCCAGGTGAAGATGCATTTGCACTTATGAGTGGTAATTTTGACGGCTCATATGTGGGAGGCTCTGCTGATTATATCTGCATAGCCCTTGGAATGCTTGCGAAAATCAGTGAACGCCGTGCAGACCGCATGGTAAACAGATTTTTTAGTAATATGCCTGCATTTTTAGTGCGAAATCCGGGGTTAAATAACGGATTTATGATACCGCAGTACACAGCGGCGGCACTCGTGGGAGAAATAAATGTACTTGCACATCCAAGCTCGGTAAACAGCATACCAACTTGTGCAAACCAAGAAGACCCTGTAAGCCTTGCCTACTATGCTTCTAAAAAAGCTTGTGAAGCGGTTTCAAAACTGCAATACATAGCCGCTATTGAGCTCATGGTAGCCATGCAAGCGCTTGAATTTGTATCCGAAGATGGAAAAATTGCACCAATTACACAGAAAATCCATGATTTTGTGCGTGAGAGCGTACCAACAGTCGACAAAGACCGTTTCTTTGGTGACGACATGGAAAATCTCTACAAAATGATTAGACAAGGTGATTTCGTAAGCTTTGTAGAAACACTTACCGGCACACTTGAATTTTAAATAATCAGATTTACTTCACTTACAAATAAAATAGTATTTCTAAAGCAACTACATTAATGCCATTACCCCTACCAAGCGGTGGGGGTAATGGCATTAATTATAATAAAGATAATTAGAGTCTCTATAAAGGCTCCTATTGGTATAAAATAGCGCCCTATAATCATTTAATATGTGAGTTTTTACAATATTAGAGGAGAGAATTGTAGTCTTTGTTAAATATAGAGACAAGTAGTGTTTTTTCTTGAAATTATGCATATGCTATGATAATATATACAATATAAGTTAATAGTAAGTATTTAATTTTGAGGAGGTTAAATATTTCAGGGTGGAAAAACCCGCTTTTATTGGGATAAATACTGATGAATTCATCTATAAAGTAGATCAAATATTAATGGCACGATATTTATGAATAAAAAAGTGCTCAGTGCAGTGGTAAAATACAATCGTGTAGTGGGTTTGGAAGATAGGTAGATAAAGACTGTGAATATAATGCTGTTAGAGATAGCAGCAAGTATATGTTTATTTTGAGCAAAAACATTTGGTGAATTGTTAAAGAGGTGATGTTATGAAAGAGAGTAGTTACACGGGAAAAAATAACGAATACTTAAGGAAGGAAGCAGGGTTTTCAGCAGAACAGCTTCTTCAGGTAATGGATGGCATACCCGTATGTATCAATTTGCTAAATGAAAATGCGGATAGCGTATATTGCAATGCATATACTGTGGATTTATATGATTTGGACTCTAAAGAAACATATATGGAAAAATTCTATGAGCTCACATTAGAAACTCAGCCCGATGGACAGAATTCTAAAACAGGCTTTAAAAAGCATGTTGCCTCTGCGCTTGAAAAGGGTGAAGTCCATTTTAGTTGGACTGATAAAAAGCTGACAGGGGAAGAAATCCCACTATATATCAGTATATACAGCTTGGATGTAAAAGATGAGAATGGCAACCGATTATTAGTTAGCACTATGCAGGATTTGCGCCCATATCTTGCAGGCGAAGAGGAAGATATAGAACGGGACGAGTTTTACTACAACCGAATGACATATAAAGATTTATTTAAAACGGTTGCAGAGCTATCGGAAGAATGGTTTTGGGTGTATGATACGCACAAAGCCACAATTCAGTTTTATGGCAAAGGGAGAGAAATTTTAGGACTTTCAGCCGAAAAACAACCATTTCCTGAATATGTGGTGAACTCTGGCATGGTATATCCCGATGATTTAGATGTCTTTCTGAAATTTGATGAAAATTTAAAAAATGGTATAGTAGAGCCGACAGAAGTGCGATTTACCCAGCAAAGCGGCGTTAGCAGATATTACAGAATTATCTATAAAACGATGTATGATAATCAGGGTAAACCAATGTTTTCAGTTGGTAAAACATATGATATTGATAAGCAAAAAAAGCTTGAAGTACTCTCGAAAACCGACTTGTTAACAAATTGTTTAAACAAAATAACCACTGAAAACAATGTGAAGAGCATTATTGAAAATTCACCAACTGCGTCACATGCATTATATATCATTGATGTGGATGATTTTAAATCAGTCAACGATGAGATAGGGCATTATTTTGGCGACCTCGTGCTCAGTGATATTGCAAAAAATCTGCATGCTAATTTTAGAGGTGCGGACATTATCGGGAGAATTGGTGGGGATGAATTTTTAGTCTTTGTAAAAGACATATCCGACGAAAGAGTTATAAAAAGCAAAGCAAAAGCAATTGCAGAAGCTTTTAATAGAATATATACAGGGCCTAATAAGGACTATAAAGTGTCGGGGAGTGTGGGTGTTGCACTTTATCCAATGCATGCAAGCAGTTATGAAGGTCTGTATAAATGCGCAGATAAAGCACTTTACAACTCCAAATCAGAGGGAAAAGACCGCTATACTATCTATTCGGAGAAACTTGCAGAAACGAGCACTAAAAAGCTTACCGCCGTTGAAAATGCACAGAAACCTGGAAATGCATTTTTCGACGCTAATATAACTTCCGCAATATTTGATGTAATGTATCAAGCCGAAGATGTTTCTGATTCGATTAATATGGTAATTAAGATGCTTGGATTGCATATGAATTCGGATAGATGCTATATAGCTCAGACATTTGATAGTGGGGCAAGTTGTAGCGTCACATATGAATGGGTATCCAAAGATACGCCGCCGAAAAAAGAGAATTTTCAAAATATAGATGTTATGGCAATAAAGAGCTTTTTTGACGAACTTGATCAAAACGGTATTATGTATAATAACAACTTAAATGAAAATAGTTCAAAATTCGATGAAGAAAATGCAGAGTTTTATTCTGCAAACTCCTATCTGCTCGCACAGACAAAAGGGAAAGGGCATGTCGGATTGATGCTCGGAGTTGACGACAACAGCAAAAACCGCGTATGGAGTGAAAAAGAAATTAACACATTGCAATATGTGTTAAAAATGATATCGGTTTTTATGGCGTCATCCCAATAAGGGGATAACTAAATAGAGTGTATTAAAAGGAGCTGGCACAGTTTTAACCGTGCCAGCTCCTGATTATATATTTCTGAGATTACCACTCAACTCCGTCAATACTCTTGCCAAGGTTTTGCCCAGGGCCTGAAAATTTACCGCTTAAAACATTAACCACGAGTGCGCCTTGGTAGGGGATTGGTTTTTCTCCAACGAGTGCTTTGCCGATCTCGTAAGGCCTACCCTCGGTTACTAAAGAAGCAGTACCACGTAGCTCATAGCCTTCTGAAAGACCACCGGGTTTATGCAGGCATACTGAAATGGCAACAGAATTATTTTTAGCAATATTTGCAAGCGTTTCATTAAAGAATACTGCTGAAATCATCACTGTTGCATCGTCGAGCACTTCGGTGTGATATCCGGGAACAACATGTGCGCCCTTATCGCCATATGTAGCAATGTGCCATACTTTATTAGCCTTTAGAAATTCCACTGTTTTCGGATTCATTTTCATAATTAAAACCGTCACTTTCTTATTGGTATGATTTTCTGAGTAAGAAGCAAAAATGTATTGACTTCGCTTAATCTCTTTGATATTATTATAATACTAAAAATACTAAGTATCAATTACGCAGAATAAAAAGAGATAGGAAGAAAAAAATGAGTATTACATGCTATACAAAGAAGTGCCCATGTCAGGAAGTCTGTCCTTTAAAAACGGCTTGGGATTTAGTAGGTGGAAAATGGAAAATACAGCTTATTTGCGCACTAAAAATGGATGGCACAACAAGATACGGCGAGCTCAAACGAAAAATTAATGGCATCACAAATACAATGTTAGCTTCCTCCCTTAAAGAGCTTGAACGAGACGGCATGGTGGACAGGGTGCAATATAATGAGATTCCTCTAAGGGTTGAATACTCCATAACCGAAAAAGCTGAAACTATAATGCATACACTGCACAGTCTTGCGGAGTGGGGAAAGAAAAACTGATATAAAGCCTAAATAAAGCATGTCCAAGCGCTTTAAATTTGGCTGTGGCAAAACTATAATAATGCACAAATATTGTAGGGGCTCCTCCTGCGTGTTTGCACGAAACCAATGGGAAATCCAAAGTTTCGGCTACCGCACAGGAAAAGCCCCTGCATTTTTTGCTCTTTTAACATATTTTCTGCTATCTTGTTATAACTTCACATATGTATTCACCCAAATATGCCATAAAATTTATTGCCAGAGCGTGCTTTTGAAG